>NZ_JBVIRY010000007.1:0-148521 GCF_055575795.1 Kitasatospora sp. NPDC034023 | reverse complement strand
TGCTGCAGGACCGCCACACCAGGCGCGATTAGCTCAGCGGGAGAGCACTACCTTGACACGGTAGGGGTCACTGGTTCAATCCCAGTATCGCGCACGTCGGATCCTTCGGGGTCTGCTGCAGGACCGCCACACCAGGCGCGATTAGCTCAGCGGGAGAGCACTACCTTGACACGGTAGGGGTCACTGGTTCAATCCCAGTATCGCGCACAGTAACGGCCGGGGTCGCAATCCGTAAGGGTTGCGGCCCCGGCCTTTTGCATGCACCGGTCGTGGTGAGGATCGGCCGGTCGTCATGAACCGGTCGTCATGAAGGAGAAGAGCCGCGTACGGACGCCCTCACCGACGTCCGTACGCGGCGTCTCCGCCTGCCGGGGCGCTCTGCGCACCGCTCACGCCCGTCCGCGTGTCAGCGCGGCCGCGGCCCTCCCCGGCGGCACCGCTCCCCGTCCCCAGGGGACCGGTGCCCGTTCTGTGGCCGCCCGCAGGGGGCGGCGTCCTTTCTCAGGTGGCGCCTGAGACCTCAGCGGCCGATCAGATCGGCGACTGCCTGGGCCTGGTTCGCCATCTGGTCCCATCCACCGAAGAGCAGGACCAGGAGCACGGCGCACGGCAGGGCCATGGCCAACGCCACCGCGGGGTGCCGGGTGGGCTGCTCCGTGGTGGACCGGGACTGGACGGAGGCCGGCCGACGGCGGCGGGGGGTTCCCGTGAGCTGCGGTGCCATGCCCTGACTCCTGATCCGGTCGAGTTGGCGCGGTGGACGGCTTACCTCGGGGGACGAGCTCCCCGTCCACCGCTGGGCACAACGCTATTGGTCAGGGGGCCCTGCGGACGTCATGCCGTCGTACTGTTCCTCGGACGTCCCGGAGGATGACGCCCGGACTTGAGGCCTACTACCGCAGGGGGAGGGAAGGCTGATCCGACCCCCGAGGGAACCCTGAGGGCCAACCCCGAGAGGCGATCCGGCACCCCTGTGACCTGCAGGTCAACGCAAGATCAGACAATCGCACGGCGGCTTCAGGTGTTGCGTATCAGCACACCGCAGCGGGCAGTCCGTAAGCTGTGCCAGGCAGGAACTGACGATGGCCCAACCGACGGGGCTTCACCCACAGGCTGACGGAGAACGGAACATGGCGATGATGCGGCTGAGGCGTGAGGACCCCCGCATCGTCGGGCCGTACCGCCTGCACCGGCGACTGGGCGCCGGCGGCATGGGTGTGGTCTACCTCGGGTCCGACCGCCGCGGGCAGCGCGTCGCGCTCAAGCTGATCCGCGCCGAACTCGCCGAGGACCAGGAGTTCCGCACCCGCTTCGCCCGCGAGATCGCCGCCGCCTCCCGGATCCGGGGCGGCTGCACCGCCCGCGTGGTCGGCTCGGACATCGAGGCCGACCGGCCCTGGCTGGCCACCGCCTACGTGCCCGGGCCCTCGCTGTACAAGCAGGTCGGCGACGAGGGGCCGATGAGCTGGCCCGAGGCGGCCCGGATCGGGGCCGCGCTCGCCGACGGGCTGGTCAAGGTGCACGAGGCCGGGGTGGTCCACCGCGACCTCAAACCCTCCAACATCCTGCTCTCACCGCGTGGCCCGCGGATCATCGACTTCGGCATCGCGTGGTCGCGCGGCGCCAGCACGCTCACCCACGTCGGCACGGCGGTCGGCTCCCCCGGCTTCCTCGCCCCCGAGCAGGTACGCGGGGTCGCCGTCACGCCCGCCACCGACGTCTTCGCCTTCGGGGCCACCCTCGCGTACGCGCTCACCGGGGACACCCCGTTCGGGTCGGGGGCGTCGTCCGAGGTGATGCTGTACCGGGTCGTCCACGAGGAACCCGACCTGTCCACGGTGCCGCCCCAGCTCGCTCCACTGATCCGGGCCTGCCTGGCCAAGGAACCCGCCGAACGGCCCGGCGCGGCCGCGCTGCACGAGCGGCTCAGCGAACTGGCGGCGCGCGCCACGGCGGCCGGGGCCTCCGGCGGCGGTGCGCGCGCGGCCCGGCCGGGACGGGCGGCGGCCGCACCCGCCCCGCACGACGGTGCCCGGCCGGGCGTTCCGGCGCCCGGACGCTCGCCCGAGCCGCCCGCCGCTGCGCGGGCCCGGGCGGCCGCGGGCCGTGCCGGTGCGCCGGTTTCCGGAACGGCGGGGCGCCGCCCGCACGGGGCGGCCGCGCCGCTCCCCCGGCCCGAGCCGACACCCGTGACCCGTCCGCTGCGCCGGCGTCCCGACCGTCCGCACACTCCGCCCCCGGACCGGCCCGGCCCCCGGGACCGCCAGCACACCCCCGCCCCCGGCGGGCGGCCCGGCACGGCACGGCAGCGGCTGCTGCGGCAGCGGCTCGTGGTCTTCGTCACCGTGACCATCGGGGTGGCGCTGGCCATCGCGGCGGCGCAGGGATGCGAGGACCGGGGCAACCAGGGTCTGAGGCCGCCCACCGGGGTGGTCGCGAGTGTGAGCGGCGGCGGTGCCAGTGGTGGCAGCGGCGGCGGCCAACTGGCGGTGCCGGGGACGTCCGTGGACGGCGCCCCGCAGCCCTCGGCCACGCCCCTCCCGGCAGCGGCGCGCGGCGGCGCGGCGGACGGCTCCCTGGCTGCCCCGCAGGCGCCGGTGCCGGCGGTCGACTGGCCGAACCGCAGCTACCCCGACGGCGCGGGCGGACCGGCCATCGCGCTGAAGGACGGGCACTCGGCCGGGGCCGGGCCGCAGGTCGCCCTGAGCGCGGTGCTGCCGGCCCGGTACAAGGGCCTGCCGGCCGCGGTCGTGGTCCTGCGGCGGGCGGAGGGCTCGGCGCCGGTCGACCTCGTCCAGCTCTACACCTTCGCCGGGGACACGCCTGTCGCCACCACCTCCCGCACCTCGGCGGCGGACCCGCAGGCGACGGCCGCCTGGCGACTGGACGGCAGCACGGTCGTCCGCGAGGAGCGCGTCGCCGCCACCGGCGCCGTCACCTCCACCCGCTACACCGTCCGCGCCGACGGCACCCTCGACGAGTCCTGGCCCGGCGCCCCCGGCGGCCCCACCCCGCCCCCCGCCGCCGCCCCAGCCGCCGCCCCGGCCCCGCCCACGGCCCCGAAGGGCTGACCCGACACGATTCGGCTGAGCGTCCGCGCGGGACGTCGGGCCCGCCGACTCCTGGCGCAAGGCCTGGCTCCGGCGTGGAGAAGGGGCAAGGGGCCCGGCATCCACGGAGGGCCGGCGCCAGACGTCGGGCCCGCCGACTTCTGACGACGCGGTGACGGGTCCAGCCGTGACGGTCCCAGGAGCGGGCGAGGCGGCGGGCCCGGGGACGTCAGGGGGTGGTGACGGCGTAGAAGGCCACGGCTGCGGCGGCGCCCACGTTGAGCGAGTCGATGCCGTGCGCCATCGGGATGCGGACGGGGTGGTCGGCGGCGGCGATGGCGCGGGGGGTGAGGCCGTCGCCCTCGGCGCCGAGCAGGAGAGCGGCCTTGGGGAGGCGGTGCGGGGTGAGGCCGGCGAGGTCGACGGCGTTGTCCGCGGGGGTGAGGGCGAGGAGGGTGAAGCCGGCCGCGCGGACCGTGTCGAGGGCGGCGGGCCAGGGGTCCAGGCGGGCGTACGGGACCGCGAAGACGGCACCCATCGAGACCTTGACGGCGCGCCGGTAGAGCGGGTCGGCGCAGTCCGGCGAGAGCAGGACCGCGTCCATGCCGAGGGCGGCGGCGCTGCGGAAGATGGCGCCGAGGTTGGTGTGGTCGACCAGGCCCTCCAGGACGGCGACCCGGCGGGCCCCGGCGAGCAGGTCGGCGGCGTCCGGGAGGGGCTTGCGCTCCATCGAGGCGAGCGCGCCGCGGTGGACGTGGTAGCCGGTGACGGCTTCGGCGAGCGCGGGCTCGACCACGTGGACCGGGGCGTCGGCCTCGGCGATGACGTCGGCCATCACGTCCAGCCACTTGGCGGTGAGCAGCATCGACCGCATCCGGTAGCCGGCGGCGAGGGCGCGGCGGATGACCTTCTCCCCCTCGGCGATGAACAGGCCCTCGGCGGGTTCGCGGCGGCGGCGCAGTTCGACGTCGGTGAGGCCGGTGTAGTCGGCGAGGCGGGGGTCGGCCGGATCGGTGATGGTGCTGGGTTCGGACACCCTGTGATCTTGCCAAGCCGGGACGGGGAAGGCCAAACGGCCGAGGGGACGGGGTGGTCCCCGGCTAGTCGGAGTGCAAATATGACCGTATGGCCCGTTATCCGGGCCGATCCTGGGCTCCGTCGGCCTCTGGCGCCACTGGCTCCGCCGGCTCCTCCGGTGGGCGCCCACACGGTCGGCCACAGCTGCCGCGCGCGAAGCGGGCGTGGCCGGTGTGGCACCGGTCGGTGGCCGGGCAGGTGTTCGCGCTGCAGATCCTGATCGTCCTGCTGCTGGTGGCGGCCGCCGTGGTGGCACTGGTGGTGCAGTCGCACAAGGACGCCGACAACGAGGCCCGCAACCGGTCGGTGGCGGTCGCCCAGACCTTCGCCAACTCGCCGGGCATGGTGGCCGCCCTCCGCTCCCCCGACCCGACCGCGATCCTCCAGCCGAAGGCGCAGTCCGCGCGGATCGCCTCGGGCGTGGACTTCATCGTCGTCCTGAGCAACCAGGGCATCCGCTACACCCACCCGAACCCGGCCCGGATCGGCCAACCGTTCGTCGGCAACTACCAGCCCGCGCTGCACGGCCAGGTGGTGACCGAGCACATCACGGGCACGCTCGGCCCGCTGGTGCAGGCGGTGGTCCCGGTGTACGCACCGGACGGCCAGGTGGTCGGGCTGGTCTCGGCGGGCGTCACGCTGGCGAACGTCAGCACGGCGAGCGAGCGTCAGCTGCCGGTGGTGCTGGGCGCGGCGGCCGGCGCGATCGGGCTGGCCACGCTCGGAACGGCGCTGATCAGCCGTCGGCTGCGGCGGCAGACGCGCGGGCTGGGCCCGATCGAGATGACCCGGATGTACGAGCACCACGCGGCCGTCCTGCATGCGGTGCGCGAGGGCGTCATGATCGTCGGCGGGGACGGCCGGCTGCTGCTCTGCAACGACGAGGCTCGGCGGCTGCTGGACCTGCCGCCGGACGCCGAAGGCCGTCCGGTGGCCGGGCTGGGCCTCGAACAGGCGCCACTGGAGCTGCTGACCGCCAACCGCCAGGTGACCGACGAGGTGGTGCTGGCCGGGGAGCGGCTGCTGGCGGTGAACGTCCGGCTGACCGACCAGGCCCCCGGCGGCCCGCCCGGCTGCGTCGCCACGCTGCGTGACTCCACCGAGCTGCTGGCGCTGTCCGGCCGGGCCGAGCGCGCGCAGCGGCGGCTGCGGCTGCTGTACGACGCCGGGGTGACGGTGGGCAGCACGCTGGACGTGACGCGGACGGCGGAGGAGCTGGCGCAGGTCGCCGTGCCCCGGTTCGCGGACTTCGTGACGGTGGACGTCGCGGAGCAGGTGCTGGTGGGCGAGGAGCCGCCCCCGGGTTCCTCGCTGGGGCGGATGCGGCGGGCGGCGGTGACGGGCGTGCGGGACGACGCGCCGTTCTACCCGGTCGGCACGGTGCTGGACGTGGTGCCCGCGACCCCGCTGGCCGGGGCGCTGCACAGCGGAAAGCCGGGCCTGGAGCCGAACCTGGCGGAGGCCCGGCGGTGGCGCGATCAGGACCCGGAGCGGTCGGCGCAGGTGCTGGAGTACGGGGTGCACTCCCTGGTGCGGGTGCCGCTGCGGGCGCGCGGGGTGCTGCTGGGGGTGGCCCGGTTCTGGCGGGCGCAACGGGAGGAGCCGTTCGAGACGGACGACCTGGCGCTGGCCGAGGAGCTGGTGTCGCACGCGGCGGTGTGCATCGACAACGCCCGCCGCTACACCCGGGAGCACGCGATGGCGGTGACGCTGCAGCACAGCCTGCTGCCGCGCCGGCTGCCGGCCCAGAACGCGCTGGACGTGGCGCACCGCTACCTGCCGGCCCAGGCCGGGGTGGGCGGGGACTGGTTCGACGTGATCCCGCTGCCGGGCGCGCGGGTGGCCCTGGTGGTCGGGGACGTGGTGGGGCACGGGCTGCACGCGGCGGCGACGATGGGCCGGCTGCGCACCGCGATCCACAACTTCTCGACCCTGGACCTGCCGCCGGACGAGCTGCTGGGGCACCTGGACGAGCTGGTGAACCGGATCGACCAGGACGAGGCGGCGAGCGGCGAGAACGCCGGGCTGACCGGGGCGACCTGCTTGTACGCGATCTACGACCCGGTGTCGCGGCGCTGCACGCTGGCCACCGCCGGGCACCCGCCGCCGGCCGTGGTGGACCCGCAGGGCCGGGTGGTGTTCCCGGAGCTGCCGACCGGGCCGCCGCTCGGGCTGGCGGTGCTGCCGTTCGAGACCGCCGAGCTGGACCTGGCCGAGGGCAGTCGGCTGGTGCTCTACACGGACGGGCTGGTGGAGGACCGCGACCGGGACATCGACGAAGGGCTGGAGCTGCTGCGGACGGCGCTGACCGGCCCGCCGCGCACGCCCGAGCAGACCTGCGCGGACGTGCTCGGGGCGATGCTGCCAACGCACCCGCAGGACGACATCGCGCTGCTGGTGGCGCAGACCAGGGTGCTGGCGCCGGACCAGGTGGCGGAGTGGGAGGTGCCGTCCGACCCGGCGGCGGTGGGTGCCGTCCGGGCAGAGGTGGCGCGGCGGCTGGAGGCCTGGGGGCTGGACGAGGCCGCGTTCGTCACCGAGCTGATCCTGAGCGAGCTGGTGACCAACGCGATCCGGTACGGCTCCGGGCCGATCCGGGTGCGGCTGCTGCGGGACCGGGCGCTGATCTGCGAGGTGTCGGACGGCAGCAGCACCTCGCCGCACCTGCGGTACGCGGCGACCGAGGACGAGGGCGGGCGCGGGCTGTTCCTGGTCGCGCAGTTCGCGGACCGCTGGGGGACGCGCTACACGGCGACCGGGAAGGTCATCTGGGCGGAGCAACCGCTGGAGTAGGAAGTCGGCCGGGCCGACTTCCCACTCCGGGAGGGTCCAGTCCGGGAGGGCCCACTCTGGAAGGGTCCGCTCCGGGAAGGCCTACGGCCGGAAGGCGGCGGCCAGGACGTTGACGACGTCCCCGATGACGATGACCGCCGGAGGCTTGACGCCCTCGGCCTCGACCACCGCGGCGACAGTGCCCAGGGTGGCGTCCACCCGGCGCTGGGCGGCGGTGGTGCCCTCCTGGACGATCGCGACCGGCGTGGTCGCCGGGCGGCCGTACTCGACCAGTCGGGCGGCGATCGCGCCGATCTTGTCCACGGCCATCAGCAGCACCAGGGTGCCGCTCATCTTCGCGGCGGCCTCCCAGTTGGTCAGGGAGCGCTCGTCGTCCGGCCCGACGTGGCCGGAGATCACCGTGAACTCGTGCGTCATGCCCCGGTGGGTGACCGGGACGCCGGCCGAGGCCGGGACGCTGATCGAGCTGGAGATCCCGGGCACGACGGTGACCGGAAGACCCGCCTCGGCGCAGGCCAGCAGCTCCTCGCCGCCGCGCCCGAAGACGTACGGGTCGCCGCCCTTGAGCCGGACCACGAACTTGCCGGCCTTGGCGTGCTCGATCAGCGTGCGGTTGATCGCCTCCTGGGCCATGAACCGGCCGTACGGGATCTTGGAGGCGTCGATCACCTCGACGTGCTCGGGCAGCTCGGCGAGCAGCTCGCGCGGGGCGAGGCGGTCGGCGACCACCACGTCGGCGTCGGCGAGCAGGCGGCGGCCGCGCACGGTGATCAGGTCCGGGTCTCCGGGGCCGCCGCCGACCAGGGCGACGCCGGCACCGTGCGAGCGGTACTGGCGGGCGGCCAGCGAGCCGTCCCGCAAGCCGTCCACGATGGCGTCGCGCAGGGCGGCGGAGTGGCGCGGGTCGCCGGTGAGGACGGCGACGGTGGCGCCCGCGTCGCGGCCGCTGGCCGGGGTCCAGGCGGTGGCGGCGGAGGCGTCGTCGCTGCGGGAGCAGAACACCCGCCCGCGCTCGGCCTCGGCACTGACCGCCGCGTTGACGGCCGGGTCGTCGGTGGCGACCAAGGCGTACCAGGCGTCGGCCAGGTCGCCGTCCTGGTACGGACGGGCGTGCCAGGTGAGCTCGCCGGCGTCGGCCATCGCCTGGACGGCCGGGGTGGTGGCCGGGGATATCAGGTGCAGCTCGGCCCCGGCGGCGATCAGGGCGGGCAGCCGCCGCTGGGCGACCTGTCCGCCGCCGACCACGACGACACGGCGGCCTGCCAGCAGCAGGCCGACCGGGTAGGGGGTACGGCCCTCGGTGCTCGGGTGCGGGGTGGGCGCGGTCATCGACGGTGCTCCTGATCGGGGTGAGGGTGGGGGACGGTACGGCGAGACGCCGCTCCGCGGGCCGGCGCCCTCGGGCCGGTCCGCGGAGCGGTGCGAGGTGTGCGTCAGGCCTTCTCGGTGACCCCGGCGGAATCGAAGGTGGCTACATCGTGCATCGCCCGTGCCGCGCTCTGCACCAGCGGCAGGGCCAGCAGGGCACCGGTGCCCTCGCCGAGCCGCAGGTCCAGGTCGATCAGCGGACGCAGACCGAGCTTCGCCAGCGCGGCCTGGTGGCCGGGCTCGGCGGAGCGGTGGCCGGCGATGCAGGCGGCCAGCACCTCGGGGGCGATCGCCTTGGCGGCCAGTGCGGCCGAACCGGCGATGACACCGTCCAGCACCACCGGGGTGCGCAGCGAGGCGGCGCCCAGCAGGAAACCGGCGATGGCCGCGTGCTCCAGGCCGCCGACGGCGGCGAGGACGCCGACCGGGTCGCTCGGGTCGGGCTGGTGCAGGGCCAGCGCGGCGCGGATGACCTCGATCTTGCGGGCGTGGGTCTCGTCGTCGATGCCGGTGCCGCGACCGGTCACCTCGGCCGGGTCGAGACCGGTGAACACCGAGATCAGCGCGGCCGAGGCGGTGGTGTTGGCGATGCCCATGTCGCCGGTGACCAGTGCCTTGTTGCCCGCCGCGACCAGGTCGCGGGCGGTCTCGATGCCGACCTCGATGGCCTTGAGAACCTCCTCGCGGGTCATCGCCGGGCCCTGGGTCATGTCGGCCGTGCCGGGGCGGACCTTGCGCGGCAGCAGACCGGTGGCCCGGCCCTGCTGGACGGCGTCCGGCAGCTCGGCGGCCACACCGACGTCGACCACGCAGACCTCGGTGCCGATCTGCTTGGCGAAGGAGTTGATCACCGCTCCCCCGGCCAGGAAGTTGCCGACCATCTGGGCGGTCACCTCCTGCGGCCAGGGGCTGACGCCCTGGGCGTGCACGCCGTGGTCCGCGGCGAAGATCGCCACGCAGGCGGGCTCCGGGAGCGGCGGCGGGCACTTGCGGGACAGGCCGCACAGCTGGGCGGAGATGATCTCCAGCATGCCGAGCGAGCCGGCCGGCTTCGTCATCCGCTTCTGCCGGTCCCAGGCCTCGCCGAGCGCCTTGGCGTCCAGCGGGCGGATGCCGCGCAGGGTGTCGGCGAGCAGGCTCTGCGGCTCCTCACCGGGCAGCGCGCGGTTGCCGTACTGCTCCTCGTGGACGACCCAGGACAGCGGGCGCTTCTTGGCCCAGCCCTGCTGCTCCAGCTCGGGCTCGTCCGGGAAGGAGTCGACGTAACCGACACACAGGTAGGCGACGACCTCCAGGTGCTCCGGCAGGCCGAGCTCGCGGACCAGCTCCTCGTCGTCGAAGAAACTCACCCAGCCGACGCCCAGGCCCTCGGCGCGGGCGGCCAGCCAGAGGTTCTCGACGGCCAGGGCGGCCGAGTACGGGGCCATCTGCGGCTGGGTGTGCCGGCCCAGGGTGTGCCGGCCGCCGCGGGTGCGGTCGGCGGTCACCACGATGTTGACCGGGGTGTCGAGGATGGCCTCGATCTTGATTTCCTTGAACTGCTTGGCCCGGCCCTTGGGCAGCGAGTCCGCGTACGCCTCGCGCTGGCGCTCGGCCAGGGCGTGCATCCGCTTGCGGGTCTTGCCCGAGCGGATCACCACGAAGTCCCAGGGCTGCGAGTAGCCGACGCTGGGCGCGGTGTGGGCGGCCTCCAGGACGCGGATCAGCACCTCGTGCGGGATCGGGTCCGGGCGGAAGCCCTTGCGGATGTCGCGGCGCTCGCGGAGCACCTGGTGGACGGCCTCGCGGCCGGCCTCGTCGTAGCCGGGGGCGGCCGGGCCGCGCGGCTCGGCGGGCTCCTCGGGCTGCTGCTCCTCCAGCGGCTGCTCCTCGGCGGCCTGCGGGTCGGCGGCGGACACCTCGGTGACGGTCTCCTCGGCGGCCTGCCGGTCGGCGGTGGCCTGCTGGTCGGCGGGCTGCTCGGGCTGCGGCTCCTCGACGACGGGCGACTCGGGGGCCTGCCCGGCGGCCTCGGCGGCGGCAGCCTCGGCAGCGACGGCGACGGCGTCGGCCTCGGCAGCGGCGGGAGCCTCGGCCGGGGCCTGGCCCTGCTCACCGACCGGCTCGGCGGCGGCCTCCGCCGGGGTCTCGGCCTCCGGGACGGCGGGCACCTGCTCGGCGACGGCCTCGGCACCACTCTGGGTACCGCTCTCACCGGCGTTCTCGGCAGGGACCTCGGCAGTAGCCTCGGCACCGCTCTCGGCGGGCGCGACGACCGCCTCGGCGACCTCGGCGGCGGGCTGCTGCTCCGCCTCCTGGGCGACGGCTTCGGCGGGCTGCACGGCCTCGGCCGCGACGGCGGGCTCGGCTGCGGGCTCGACCACCGGCTCGGTGACGGCGTCGGCGGGCGCCTCGGCCGGGGCCTGGGCCTGCTCGGCGACCGGCTCGGCAGGAGCCTCCGCCGGGGTCTCGGCCGGCGCAGCCTGCTGCGGCTGCTCGGGCTCGGCGGCGGGCTCGTTGACGGCCTGACCGGACGGCATCTCACCGGTGCCCGCGGCGGTCTCGGCGACCGGCGCGGCGACCGTCTCCGGCGCGACCGCAGCGGCCTCGACAGCCTCGGCGGCCGGGACGGGCTCGGTCGGCTCGGCAGCGGCTGCGGCCTGGACGGGCTCGCCGCCCTCGACGGCCTGCGGGGCGTCGGCGGCCGCTATGGGCGCGGGCTGCTGCGGCGCCGCCTCCTCGGCCGCCGGGGCCTGCCCGGTCGCCTCGACCTTGGGCAGGCCGTGCGGGGTGGGCGCGGCGAGGAAGGCGGAGATCCGGCGCGGCGGACCGGCCTGAGCGGCGGCCTCGGCGTGCTCGGCGGCACCGTCGACAACGACGGACTCCACTGCGACGGATTCGGCTGCGACGGATTCGCCGGCACCGTCGACGACGACGGGCGCGACGGCCACGGCCACAGGCGCGGCAGAAGCCTCGGCCGGGGCCTGCTCGGCGACCTGCTCGACCACGACGGCCTGCGGCGCGACGGCCACGGCCTCCGCGGCAACCTCGGGCGCCGTCACGGCCTGCGCGGCCTGGGCATCCTGGAGGGCCTGGTCACCCTGGACGGCCGGAGTGGCCTCCGGCGTCTCGACGACCTCGATCACCTCGATCGCCCCGACCGTCTCGACGGCGAACACGGCGTCGACCGGCGGCGAAGCCAGCGGCACCTGTACCGCCTGCTGCACGGCCTGGGCGAGCGGCACCTGCTGACCGTCCGCCACCGGAGTACCCGGGACCAGCGGAACGACCGGCGGCACCGGCGCCGTCGGAACGGCCTGCGGCGCGACGGCCGGAGCCGGGGCGGTGGCCTCGGCCATCGGCGGCCGGCCGACGACCGGGATGCCGTGCGCGGGCGTGCCGCCCTGCGACGGGCCGCGGTCGGCCAGCGAGCGGACCGGGACCTGGCCGGTCATCAGCGACGGGTCCGGGATCGGCGGGCCGGCGTGCAGCGGGCGGCGCGGCTGCTGAGCCTGCGTCATCTGCTGCTGCGCGTGCTGCTGCAGTTGGACGGGCTGCTGCTGGACGTGCTCGGCGCCGAGCACCGGCGGGTCCACCGGCGGCCAGGACGGCTCGACCGGGGTGCCGTCGTGCTGCGGTGCGAGTGGCATCTGCTCGGCGGGGACGGACGCCATCGGCTCGCCCCAGGAGCCCTGCGGGCCGGGCATCAGCAGGACGTCGTCCTCGTCGTCCAGGCCGTCCGGCGTGTCGGGCTGGTCGAGGAAGTGGAAGGCCGGGCGCGGGGCGCCCTGGTCGACGGCCCACCCCTCGCCGGGGAGACCGGGCGACGGCACGCCGGGGGCGGCGTAGCCGTGCTGGGCCTGCGGCGGGATGACGCCCGCACCCGGAGGCATGCCGCCAGGCATCCCACCGGGCATGCCGCCGACCGGGGTCGCCGGGTTCGGGATCATTCCGCCGTCCGTCGCGACGCCCTGCAGAGGTGCAACGCCCGCGACGCCCTCCGGTCCGCCGAGCGGGTCCGGCCCGGCGTTCAGGTGCTCCGGCATTCCCTCGCCCGGGACGTGGCCGCCATCGGTCATTGTCAAGCTCCTTCCAGGCCGCTGCCGCGCCCTTGGCGACACGATCACCGATCGCAGCGCCCATCCGCACGGGCCGGGCCTGCACCGACCCGCCCCTCAACCACACGCGGCCGCCGCGCCGTGGCGCTGCGGCCCAAGTCCTTCCGGCGCGCTGCGGCACCCCGGCCCTGCGCACCGCCCACACGGAGCGGCGCGTCGTCTGAAACAACGACAACCCGGAGCAACCGGCACGACCGCACCGGACCCTACGGCATTCTCCAGGTCCGGCACGAGGCTCGTCGAATTGCCCACACTCCGAGCGGAAGCGGGTTGCACCACGTCAAAAAGGTGACAAACCGACCGAATCGGGTGGGTCGCCGACCACTGCAGCCGCCCAGGACGTCACACTACCGGCCCGGCGCGGTCACCTCTCGAATCGGTGTCCGGATGCGACCTGGATCACCGTCCGGGCGGCGCGCGCGCCATGTCCGTGCCACCGCCCGCGCCACCGTACGGCCCCGGCGCGCGCCCGAGGCCTTCACACGATCTGCTCACCCCAGAGCACCAGCGCGCCGGTTGCGCCCGCCCCCAGCTCCAGCCCGCCGCCTTCCCCCGCGGACCGCAGCGGGGTCGACTGGAGCAGCGCGCCGTCCGCCCGGTAGCCGGCCTCGCCGATCGCCCGGCGGACCTCCTCCGCCTCGGCGAAGGTCCGGGCCAGCGCGACGAACCGCTCCGGCTTGCGGGCCAGCACCGCCCGCACCACATCCGGTCCGCCGGACTCCACCACCGCCGCGTCCGGCTCCGGCAGGCCGCCCAGCACCTCGGGGCCGCTCCCGTGGACGGCCTCCACCTCGACGCCGTACCGGCGGGCGTTGACGGTCAGCCGGGCGCAGGCCGAGCGGGAGGCCTCGACCGCGACCACGGCGGCGCCGAACCGGGCCGCCTCCACCGCGAGGGCGCCGCTGCCCGCGCCGACCGACCAGACCAGGTCCCCGGGACGTGCACCCAGACGGGCCAGCACCAGGGCGCGTACGTGCGCGGGAAGCGCGTCCGACGCGCCCGTCTCACCACCCGTGCGCCCGGCGCCCGCGTAGGCGTCACCGGGGAGCGCCCAGCCGCGCTCCGCGCCGGGGTAGCCGATCGGGCGCCCGGCCAGCCAGCCGGCCGCCTGGTCCACCGCGCCGGTCCGGGCGCCGCCGCCGATCACCAGCACCACGTTGGGGTCCCGCCACACGTGGTCGGCGATCCGGTCGGAGGTGAGGACGGTGACGTCCTCCTCCGGCGTGCCGAGAGCCTCGCAGACCACGAAGGTCCGGTGCACCCCGCGCAGCATCAGGGCGAGTTCGGCGGGCCCGGCACCCGGGGCGGTGAGCACCGCCACCTTGGGGTGGGCCCGGCAGATGTTGGCCGCGCGGCGCAGCCGGCCGCCGTGGGCGCTGACGACCTGGGCGTCCTCCCAGGGCATGCCGGCCCGGGCGAACGCGGTGGCGACGGAGGAGACGGCGGGCAGCACCTCGAGTTCGAGGCCGTACTCGGGACGGCGCAGGGTGCGCACCACGCCGAAGAAGCCCGGGTCGCCCTCGGCGACCACGACGGCGGCGCCGCGGTGCTCGGCGATCCGACGGGCGGCCTGCCGGATGTCGCCGAGGGCGATCCGCTCGGCGGCCTCCGGCACCGGGAGGGCGCTCAGTTGGTAGGGGGCTCCGGCCACCAGGGTCGCCGCGGCGAGGGCCGCACCGGCGGCCTCGGTCAGCGGCGTGCCGTCCCACCCGATGACCGTGATCCGGTCAGCCATCTGCGGCCGTTCTCCCTCGACTCGGTGCGCCACTCGCTGCGCCGTCCACGGCGCCGGTCAGAGGCTACCGGGTGTGATCCCCCAGGGGCCGACATCCCGTACACATGTCCGTGACGAGCGGGTGGCCGACGGAAGTGTCGTGCGGATCCGGTCGCGCGGCTTCAGTCCCGCGGGTCCGGACCCGCGGGTTCAGTCCCGCGCCGGTTCAGTCGCGCAGCACGTAGCGGTGGTCGCCGTGCCAGCCGTCCCGGTGCAGCTCGGGCGATTCCAGGTCCTCGGGGAGCAGGCTCCACAGGATGAGGTCGCTGCGGCTCTCCTCGACCACCTCGCCGGACTCGCCCCGCACTATCCAGGCGCTGCGCAGCACGCCCTCGCTGATACCACCGATCTTCTGGGTGACCTGCTGGGCGGCGGTGTTCCCGGCGGCGGTGCGCATCTCCAGACGCAGGAAGCCGCGGTCCTCGAACAGCCACTGGGCGACGCCGAGGACGGCCTCCGGGGCGTAGCCCTCGCCGCGCGCCCAGGCGGCGGTGACGTACGAGATCTCGGTGCTGCGCAGCCGCCAGTCGGTGTTGCGCAGCTCGACCAGGCCGACCAGGCGCTGGGTCAGGTGTTCGGTGACGGCGAGGACGATGCCGCGCCCGGCGGCCCGGTGGGCGGGGGCGAGGGTGCGGGCGAGCTCGGTCGCGTACGCCTCGCTGAAGGGGTGCGGGAGGTCCGTCCAGGCCAGGACGAGGTCGTCGGCCATCATCGCGGCCAGGCCGGGGGCGTCGTCATCCGCAAGGGGTCGCAGCAGCAGCCGTTCGGTGCTGATGGCGGTCTCGGGGAAGCTCGCTGCCATGCCGTCTCTCCTCGCCGGGTCGTGAACACAACACCGTACGCCTCCGTCGCACTCCGGGTACCACGTGGTGCGCCGCGCGCACGACGGTACGTCAGAACACCGTCGCCCGGGGCGTCCCTGGTGCATACTGCCCGACCGGGCCCCCGCCGAGGTGCGGCGGGGGCCCGGTCGGGCGGTGCGGCGTACGGCGGTACGACGGATCAGAAGGCCGGGATGACCGAGCCCTGGAAGGTGTCGTTGATGTACTTCTTGACCTCGTCGGAGTGCAGCAGCTCGGCGAGCTTCTTGACCCGCGGGTCGTTCTCCTTGCCCTTCTTGACGGCGAGGATGTTGGCGTACGGGTTGCCGTCGGCCTTCTCCAGCACCAGCGCGTCGGTGGCCGGCTTCAGGCCGGAGTCGAGGGCGTAGTTGCCGTTGATGACGGCGGCGTCGAGGTCGGCGATGGAGCGGGGCAGCTGGGCCGCCTCCAGCTCCTTCCACTTGAAGTGCTTCGGGTTGCCCGTGATGTCCGCCGGGGTGGCGGCGGTGCCGGCGCCGTCCTTGAGGGTGATCAGCTTGTTGTCGGCGAGCAGCTTGAGCGCGCGGCCCTCGTTGGTGGCGTCGTTCGGCAGGCCGATGGTGGCGCCGTCCGACAGGTCGGCGATCGCCTTGACCTTCTTGGAGTAGACGCCCAGCGGCTCCAGGTGCACCGCCTCGACGGAGACGATGTCGGTGCCGTTCTTCTTGTTGAAGTCCTCCAGGTACGGGACGTGCTGGAAGTAGTTGACGTCGGCCGAACCGTCCTGCACCGCCGTGTTGGGGGTCACGTAGTCGGTGACCTCCTTGATGTCGAGCTTGAGGCCGGCCTTGTCCGCGAGGTTGTCCTTGACGAACTTGAGGATCTGCCCGTGCGGGGTGGGGCTGGCGACGACCTTGAGCGGCGCGTTCGGGTCCGAGGAGGACGAGCCCGAGCTGCTGCAGGCGGCCAGCGACAGGGCGAGGCCGGCGGTGGCGAGGACGCTGGTGAACTTCAGAACGTTGCGCACGAAAAGTGCCTTTCTGCGTGATGCGGGGAGCCGCGTCCGGAGGTCGGACGAGGGAGGTCTAGGAGGCGACGAGGTCCTCGTCGGCGGTGGTGGCGGCACGCGGGCGGAGCAGGCGGGTGCGTCCGCCGCCGCGGCCCCGGTTCGCCAGGCGGCGCACGGCGTAGTCACCGGCCAGCTGGATGATCGTGACGATGATCGCGATCTCGGCCACGATGATCCACATGAAGGCGGTCTCGAAGCGCAGGTAGCCGTAGCGGTAGGCGAGGTCGCCGAGGCCGCCGCCGCCGACCGTGCCGGCCATCGCGGAGTAGCCGATCAACGCGATGACGGTGGTGGTGATCGAGGCGACGATGCCGGGAAGGGCCTCGGGCACCAGCGTCTTGCGGACGAGCGTCCAGGTGCTGCCGCCCATCGCCTGGACGGCCTCGATCAGGCCCCGGTCCACCTCGCGGACGGAGGTCTCGACCAGCCGGGCGAAGAACGGGATCGCTCCGACGGTCAGCGGCACGGTGGCCGCCTGCCAGCCGAGGGAGTTGCCGGTCAGCCATCGGGTGAAGGAGATCAGCGCGATCATCAGGATGATGAACGGCATCGAGCGCGCGAGGTTCACGACCGCGCCGAGCACCTTGTTCACCGGCTGGTTCTGCAGCGCTCCGCCCTTGGAGGTGAGCACCAGCAGGACACCGAGGGGCAGCCCGAGAAGGACGGTGCAGACGGTCGCGACCCCGACCATCTGGAAGGTCTCCTGGGTGGCGGGCCACATCAGCTCCTGCATCTGGTCCCAGGTCATGCCACCGCTCCGTTCGCCGCGCCGATGCCGTCCGAGCCGAGGAGGGCCACCTGCAGGCCCTGCTCGCGCAGGTAGCCGATCGGCACCACGTTGTCCTGGTGGTTGCCGGGCAGCTCGACCCGCATGCGCCCGACCATCCGGCCGGCGACGGTCTCCACGGCGGCGCCGAGGATGTTGATGTCGATCTGGTAGGTGCGGGCCAGCTGGGAGACGAACGGCTGCGCCGGGGTGTCGCCCTGGAAGGTGATCTCCAGCACGGTGGAGCAGGGGTGGCCGGTGCCGAACTCGCTGAGCGGGAACAGCTCGCGGGCCAGCTCGGAGCCGGGCTCGGCCAGCAGGTCGGTGAGCTCGCCGGACTCGACCACCTTGCCGCCGCGCATCAGGGCGGCGGAGTCGCAGACGGACTTGATGACGTCCATCTCGTGGGTGATCAGCAGGACGGTGAGGCCCAGCTGCTGGTTGAGGTCGCGCAGCAGCTTGAGGATCGAGCGGGTGGTCTCCGGGTCGAGCGCCGAGGTGGCCTCGTCGGAGAGCAGCACCTTGGGGTCGCCGGCCAGGGCGCGGGCGATGCCGACGCGCTGCTTCTGGCCGCCGGAGAGCTGGTTGGGGTAGCTGCGGGCCTTGTCGCCGAGGCCGACCAGGTCGAGCAGTTCGGCGGCCTTGCGACGGCGCTGGGTGCGGTCCAGGCCGACGATCTCCAGCGGGAGTTCGACGTTCTGCTGCACCGTCCGCGAGGAGAGCAGGTTGAAGTGCTGGAAGACCATGCCGATCCGGCGGCGCGCCTCGCGCAGGTCCCGTCCGGCGCGGTTCTCGCCGCCGGACAGCGCGGTGAGTTCGACCCCGTCCACGGTGACGGTGCCGGAGGTCGGGCGCTCCAGCATGTTCACGCAGCGGATGAGGGTGGACTTGCCGGCACCGCTGGTGCCGACGACGCCGTAGACCTCGCCCGGGCGGACGTGCAGGTCGACGCCGGCGAGGGCGGTCACCTCGCGGCCTCGGGAGCGGTAGACCTTCGTGAGGTCCGTGGTGGTGATCACAGCAGCTTCCGGGGGGTCGGGGGCGGGCGGCGTGGGTCGACCGCCCGACCGGGTTGCGGTCGACGGCTTCTTACGGCGCTTCGCCGGGGGGATCCGGACCTGCCACCCCTTGATCGTGGCCGCTGGGCGGCCGGGCCGCGCGACGGCGTGGCCCTTAGGAGTCACCGGCGCCCGCACGTGGGCGGGCATGGCGAAGGGAGGGGTCCGGGAGGATGGGCGCGCTCGGACAGGCGGGAGCGGCGCCGGAGTCTCGCTTCGGGGCGCGAGGAGAAGGCACCCGCGGAGGGGTGCCGGGGGCGATGGCCCTCAGCAGTGACACATTCGACGGCACATGGCACGCTCACCTGCCGGCAGCGTGCCGGTGGGGGTCCAGTTCGTCGTCGCAGTCATGTGAGCCAGTAAAACAGATGGTTCGAGGTACGCCCAATTGTTTGACGGCGCTGTCCGCAATGCGGACATCTAACGCTGTGACCAGCAGTGATACGACTCGGCGCCGCCACCGGATCGTCCGGATGGTGGCGGCGCCAAGCGGCGGGGCGAGGTGTGGGGTGCGGCCGTCGGGCTCAGGCCGTCGCGGCCAGCTCCGCGGCGGCGGGCTTCTCCAGGTGGACGAAGCTCAGCCGGGCGTTGACCTGCTCGACCCGGGTCTGCCGGTAGCCCTGGCGGGCGTACAGCCGCAGGTTGCCGAGGCTGCGGTGGCCGGTGAACAGGCGGTAGGCGGACACCGGGCCCTCCTCGGCGAGCCGGCGCTCCAGCGCGTCCAGCAGGCGGCCGCCGAGGCCGTGGCGCTGCATCCGCGGGTGGACGACCAGACGCCCTATCCGGCCGACGCCGTCGGCCTCGACGCGGCCGCGGACGGTGCCGACCACCTCGTCGCCCAGCCGGGCGACCAGGAAGTGCTGCTCGGCCAGTTCGGCGCGCAGGCTCTCCAGACTCTGCGTCAGGGGCTCGATCGCCCAGTCGCCGTACAGCTCGGCCTCGGACTGGTAGCCGAGGTACTGGAGCTTGAGGATCTGCTCCGCGTCCTCGACCGCCGCGGCCGAGATGATCACGCTCATGCCCATGTGGAGGGGCCTCCCCAGTCGTCGTGCCCGGCGCGCAGAGGGTGGCGCGCTCACGCTCAGTATCCGAGTGATCGCGTCACCGTCAAGAGCTGCGTTCGCCAGCGCTCTACCCGGGTGTCAGCTTCCCTCAACCTTCGGGGGGACAGACGTGAGCAGGGTCACCCCGGTCGGGGAGGGGGTGGTGGAGCGGGGCGCACGGCGGAGAACGCGAGCCGGGGAGTACGGACGGACGCGCACGACGTCACCCCCGCGCCTCACGGGTACCGCTCCGCGTGGAGCAGCGTGCGCAGGCAGGCGAGGCAGCGGGAGCGGGTGGGGCCGATGGAGCCGCGGGGCATGCCGAGGCGCTCGGAGAGTTCGCGGTAGGTGGGCGGCGGGTCCTCGGCGAGGGCGGCGATCAGCTGCGGGCAGCGGCCGGGCAGGGCGGCGACGGTCTCGCGGACCACGCGGCGGCGGCGTTCGGCGAGGTAGACGTCCTCGGCGGAGGGGACGGCGGGAAGGGTGGCGCACACACCGTGCATGACGCCCGGCGGCCGGACCGGTTACGCCCGGGCCGTGGCGCGGACGCCGGAGGGGCGCGCCGGTCGGACCGCCGCGCCCCCTGCCTGCCGACCTCCGGTCAGCCCTGGACCCACTCCTGCTGCCGCGCCAGGTCCGCCCTCACCTCGGCGAGCTGGACCGCGACCGCCGAGGGGGCGGTGCCGCCGCGCCCGTTCCGGGACGCGATGGCGCCGTGCACGCTGAGCACCGAGCGCACCTCCGGCGTCAGGTGCTCGGAGATCGCGGCGAACTGCTCGTCCGACAGGTCGGACAGCTCGATGCCCTGGGCCTCGCAGGCCTTGACACAGGCGCCGGCCACCTCGTGCGCGACCCGGAACGGCACGCCCTGCTTGACCAGCCACTCGGCGATGTCGGTGGCGAGCGAGAAGCCGGCCGGGGCGAGCTCCTCCAGCCGCTCCCGGTGCACGGTGAGGGTGGCCATCATCCCGGTGAACGCGGGCAGCAGCACCTCCAGCGTGTCGCAGGAGTCGAAGACCGGCTCCTTGTCCTCCTGCAGGTCCCGGTTGTAGGCCAGCGGCAGTGCCTTGAGGGTGGCCAGCAGGCCGGTCAGGTTGCCGATCAGGCGGCCGGACTTGCCCCGGGCGAGCTCGGCGATGTCCGGGTTCTTCTTCTGCGGCATGATCGAGGAGCCGGTGGAGAAGGCGTCGTGCAGCGTGATGAAGCCGAACTCCTTGGTGTTCCAGATGATCACCTCCTCCGCGATCCGGGAGAGGTTGATCCCGATCATCGCGGTCACGAAGGCGAACTCGGCGACGAAGTCGCGCGAGGCCGTGCCGTCGATGGAGTTGCCGACCGAGCCGCCCTCGAAGCCGAGGTCGGCGGCGACGGCCTGCGGGTCGAGGCCGAGCGAGGAGCCGGCCAGCGCCCCGGAGCCGTACGGCGAGACGGCGGTGCGGGTGTCCCACTGGCGCAGCCGCTCGGCGTCCCGGCCGAGGGCCTGCACGTGCGCGAGGACGTGGTGGGCGAAGAGCACGGGCTGGGCGTGCTGGAGGTGGGTGCGGCCCGGCATGGCGGTGTCCGGGTGCGCCTCGGCGAGGCCGACGAGGGCCTGCTGGAGGTCGAGCAGCAGGCCGCCGATGGTCTTCGCGTGGTCCCGAAGGTACATCCGGAACAGGGTGGCGATCTGGTCGTTGCGCGAGCGCCCGGCCCGCAGCTTGCCGCCGAGCTCGGCGCCGAGGCGCTCCAGCAGGCCGCGCTCCAGGGCGGTGTGGACGTCCTCGTCGGCGACGGTGCCCGTGAAGGTGCCCGCCTGGACGTCGGCGAGCAGCCGGTCGAGGCCGTCCAGCATGGCGGCCAGCTCGTCGTCGGAGAGCAGCCCGGCCTTGTGCAGGACCCGGGCGTGGGCCTTGGAGCCGGCGATGTCGTACGGCGCGAGGCGCCAGTCGAAGTGGACCGAGGCGGACAGCTTGGCCAGCGCCTCGGACGGGCCGTCGGCGAAGCGCGCGCCCCAGAGGCGGACGTCGGAGGACTGCTGGGCGGTCATCGCGTTGGCTCCTTCAGACATGTGCAGCGGATAGCATAAGTATGCACGACAGCGTATGAAACACAAAACCCCTGAAACGCCGAAACCCGGCCGGACGGGATCCGTCGGGCCGGGGTCGCGCCGGGAGTTGCGGCGGGCTGTGCCGGGGTCACGCCCGGGTTGCCGGAGTCCGGGCGCTACTGCGCCTTCGCCTGGGCGAGTTGCATGAGGTGGTCGGCGAGCGCCTGGCCGCCGGCCGGGTCGCGGCTGATCAGCAGGACGGTGTCGTCGCCGGCGATGGTGCCGATGATCTCGAACACCTCCGCCTGGTCGATCGCCGAGGCGAGGAACTGGGCGGCGCCCGGCGGGGTGCGCAGCACGACCAGGTTGCCGGAGGCCGTCGCGGAGACCATCAGCTCACCGGCCAGCCGGGCCATCCGGCCCTCGCTGGCCGACTCCCCCATCGGCGCGCGCGGCGTGCGGTCGCCGCCCTCGGCCGGGACGGCGTAGATCAGCGCGCCGTCCCGGTTGCGGATCTTGACCGCGCCCAGCTCGTCCAGGTCCCGGGAGAGGGTGGCCTGGGTGACCACGAGTCCGTCGTCGGCGAGCAGCTTGGCGAGCTGGCTCTGCGAACGCACGGGCTGGCGGGTGAGCAGGTCCACGATCCGCCGGTGGCGCGCGGTGCGGGTCTGCGGGACCTGCGGCGTCGGGCCGGTGGCGGAGGGGCCGGAGTGGGAAGCGGTCATGTGATTATTCTCCCGGACGACGGTCAACTCGCATCGGTCGGGGCGTTCTCGCGCACCGTCCGGAGGATGCCCGGCAGGGCCGCGAGGAAGGCGTCCGCCTCCTGCTCGGTCAGCACCAGCGGCGGGGCGAGTCGGACGGCGTCCGCGACGGCCGCGTTGACCAGGTAGCCGGCCTCCTGCGCGACGGCCTGGACCCGGGCCGAGACCGGCGCGGTGAGCACGATGCCGAGCAGCAGACCGGCCCCCCGCACGTGCGAGACCAGCGGGTCGCCGATCGCCTCGACACCGTGCCGCAGCCGCTCGCCGAGCTTGCGGACGTGCTCCAGCAGGCCCTCGGACTCGATGGTGTCCAGCACCGCGAGCCCGGCCGCGGCGGCCACCGGGTTGCCGCCGAAGGTGGTGCCGTGCTGGCCCGGGGTGAGCAGCTCGGCGGCCTCCCCGAAGGCGAGGGTGGCGCCCATCGGCAGGCCGCCGCCGAGCGCCTTGGCCAGGGTGACGACGTCCGGCTCGACGCCCTCGAAGGCCTGGTGGGCGTACCAGTGGCCGGTGCGGCCGACGCCGGTCTGGATCTCGTCCAGCACGAGCAGGGTGCCGGTGGCCCGGGTGATCTCGCGGGCCGCCCTGAGGTAGCCGTCCGGCAGCGGGATCGCGCCGTTCTCGCCCTGGATCGGCTCCAGGAAGACCGCGGCGGTGTCGGTGGTGACGGCCGCGCGCAGCGCCTCGACGTCGCCGAACGGGACGTGGGTGACGTCGCCGGGCAGCGGGCGGAACGGGTCCTGCTTGGCGGGCTGGCCGGTGAGCGCGAGGGCGCCCATGGTCCGGCCGTGGAAGGCGCCCTGGAGGGCGACCAGGTGGGTGCGGCCGGTCCGCCGGCTGATCTTGAACGCCGCCTCGTTGGCCTCGGCGCCGGAGTTGCAGAAGAACACCCGGCCGCCCGCCCGGCCGTCCAGCTGCAGCAGCCGCTCGGCGAGGGCGATGGTGGGCTCGGCCATGAAGAGGTTGGAGACGTGGCCGAGGGTGGCGATCTGCCGGCCGACCGCCTCGACGACGGCCGGGTGGGCGGTGCCGAGGGCGTTGACGGCGATGCCGCCGAGCAGGTCGGTGTACTCCTTGCCGTCGGCGTCCCAGAGCTTGCTGCCCGCGCCGCGCACCAGCGGGATCCGGGGGGTGCCGTAGTTGTCGGTGAAGGTGTGCTGCCACCGCTCGGTGAGCTGCTCGTTGTGCGTCATGCCAGTCCCCCGGTCACGGTCGGCTCGTCGTCCGGCACGACCATCGTGCCGATGCCCTCGTCGGTGAAGATCTCCAGCAGCAGGCTGTGCGGCACCCGGCCGTCCAGGACGCGGGCGGTGCCCACGCCGGAGCGGACGGCGCGCAGGCAGCCCTCCATCTTGGGGAGCATGCCGCTGGCCAGGTCGGGCAGCAGCTCCTCCAGCTCGCTCGCGTTGAGCTGGCTGATCACGTCGTCGGAGTTCGGCCAGTCCTTGTAGAGGCCCTCGACGTCGGTGAGGACGACGAGCATCTCGGCGCCGAGCGCGACCGCGAGGGCGGCGGCGGCGGTGTCGGCGTTGATGTTGTAGACGTGGCCGTCGGTGCCGCGCGCGATCGAGGAGATGACCGGGATCCGGCCGTCGGCGATCAGCGCCTTCACCGCGCCGGCCTCGATGTTGACGATGTCGCCGACCAGGCCGATGTCCACCTGCTCGCCGTCCACCACCGCGTAGCGCTTCACCGCCGTCATGGTGTGCGCGTCCTCGCCGGTCATGCCGACGGCGAACGGGCCGTGCCCGTTGAGCAGGCCGACCAGCTCGCGCTGCACCTGGCCGGCCAGCACCATCCGGACCACGTCCATGGTCTCCGGGGTGGTGACCCGCAGACCGTTGGTGAAGCTGGACTCCAGGCCGAGCTTGTCCAACTGGGCGCTGATCTGCGGGCCACCGCCGTGCACCACGACGGGGTGCAGCCCGGCGTAGCGGAGGAACACGACGTCCTGGGCGAACGCCGCCTTGAGCTCGTCGTCCACCATGGCGTTGCCGCCGAACTTGATCACGACGGTCTTGCCGTGGAAGCGCTCCAGCCATGGCAGCGCCTCGATCAGGGTCATGGCCTTGGGCAACGCGGTGTTGTTGCGGGCCTGTTCGCCCTTGGGTGCGATCTGCACGGGTTTCCCTCGTCGGAACGGATGTCGCGGATCAGGTGGAGTAGGCGCTGTTCTCGTGGACGTAGTCGGCCGTGAGGTCGTTGGTCCACACCGAGGCACCCGCGGTGCCGGCGTTGAGGTCCGCGGTGATGACGACCTCGCGGCCCTTCATGTCCACCAGGTCGCGGTCCTCGCCCACGCCGCCGTCCTTGCAGACCCAGACGCCGTTGATGGCGACGTCCAGCCGGTTCGGGTCGAAGGCGGCGGAGGTGGTGCCGATCGCGGCCAGCACCCGGCCCCAGTTGGGGTCCTCCCCGTGGATGGCGCACTTGAGCAGGTTGTTGCGGCTGATCGTCCGGGCGACCTCGACCGCCTCGTCCTCGGTGGCGGCGCCGGTGACGTCGATCCGGATGTCCTTGCTCGCGCCCTCGGCGTCGCCGATCAGCTGGCGGGCCAGATCGCCGCTGACCGTGCGGACGGCCTCGGCGAACTCGGCCTGGTCCGGGGTGATGCCGGTGGCGCCGGAGGCGAGCAGCAGCACGGTGTCGTTGGTCGACATGCAGCCGTCGGAGTCGATCCGGTCGAAGGTGGAGCGGGTGGCGCCGCGCAGGGCCGCGTCCAGGGCGGCGCTGTCGACGGCGGCGTCGGTGGTGAGCACCACCAGCATGGTGGCGAGGCTCGGGGCGAGCATGCCCGCGCCCTTGGCCATGCCGCCGACCGTCCAGCCGGCCGGGCTGGTGACCTGGGCGGTCTTGTGCACGGTGTCGGTGGTCTTGATGGCGATCGCGGCGGCCTCCCCGCCGGTCTCGCTGAGCGCCCCGGCCGCCAGGGCGACCCCGGGCAGCAGGATGTCCATCGGCAGCCGGACACCGATCAGGCCGGTGGAGGCGACCGCGACCTCGCCCGCGTTGAGCTTCAGCTCCTCCGCGACCTTCTCCGCGGTGGCATGGGTGTCCTGGAAGCCGAGCGGGCCGGTGCAGGCGTTGGCACCACCGGAGTTGAGGACGACGGCGGAGACCTGGCCACCCTTGAGGACCTGCTCGGACCAGAGCACCGGCGCGGCCTTGACCCGGTTCGCGGTGAAGACGCCGGCCGCGGCGAGCGAGGGGCCGTCGTTGACCACCAGGGCGAGGTCCGGGGTGCCGGAGGCCTTGATGCCGGCGGTCACCCCGGCGGCGCGGAAGCCCTTGGCGGCCGTCACGCCCACGTTGGCGCCGGGGCCCGGGTTGGCGCCGGGGCTGGCGTTGTTGCCGGTGCTCACGTTGTTGCCGGTGCTCACGGTGCGACTCCGTTCACGGGAAGGCCCAGCTCCTCGGGCAGGCCCAGGGCGATGTTCATGCTCTGCACCGCGCCGCCCGCGGTGCCCTTGACCAGGTTGTCGATCGCGCTGATCGCGATGATCCGCCCGGCGGCGGCGTCCAGGGCGACCTGGACCAGGGCGGTGTTGGCGCCGTAGACGCTGCTGGTCTGCGGCCACTGCCCCTCGGGCAGCAGGTGGACGAAGGCCTCGTCCGCGAACGCCTCGGTGTAGGCGGCGCGCAGGCTCTGGGCGGTCACACCCGGCTTGGCCTTCGCCGAGCAGGTGGCGAGGATGCCGCGCGGCATCGGGACGAGGGTGGGGGTGAAGGAGACGGTGACCGGCTCGCCGGCGAGCGGGCTGAGGTTCTGCATCATCTCGGGGGTGTGCCGGTGGACGCCGCCGACGCCGTACGGGCTGACGCTGCCCATCACCTCGCTGCCCAGCAGGTGCGGCTTGGCGGCCTTGCCCGCGCCGGAGGTACCGGAGGCGGCGACCACCACGGCCTCCGGCTCGGCGAGTCCGGCCGCGTACGCGGGGAACAGCGCGAGCGAGACGGCCGTCGGGTAGCAGCCGGGCACGGCGATCCGGTTGCTGCCCTTCAACGCGGCGCGGTGGCCGGGGAGTTCGGGCAGGCCGTAGGGCCAGGTGCCGGCGTGCGCGGAGCCGTAGAACTGCTCCCAGTCGGCGGCGGCCTTGAGCCGGAAGTCGGCGCCGCAGTCGACCACCAGCACGTTCTGGCCGAGGGCCTCGGCGACGGCGGCGGACTGGCCGTGCGGCAGCGCCAGGAACACCACGTCGTGGTCGGCCAGCACCTCGGGGGTGGTGGGCTCGAGGACGCGGTCGGCGAGCGGGATCAGGTGCGGCTGCAGCGCGCCCAGCCTGGTGCCCGCGTTCGAGCCGCCGGTCAGCGCCCCGATCTCCACCTCCGGGTGGCCGAGCAGCAGGCGCAGCACCTCGCCACCCGCGTACCCGCTCGCTCCGGCGACGGCGACTCGCAATGCCATGGCGTTCCTCCTTAGTCGTGGCATGAATATACGCGCGGGGGAAAATCCATGCAAGGAGTATGTGCCGGGGCCCGGCGGGGCGGCCGCGGGCCGGTGAGTCCCCGGTCAGCCGCCGGCCAGGCGCCGGTCAGCCGCCGGTCAGCGCTTGACGGCGCGCAGCACCACGAACTTGGGGTTGCCCGCCACGAGTTGGCAGTTGCCGAAGAGACGGCGCAGCTTGACGTGGTAGCCGAGGTGACGGTTGCCGACCACCCAGAGTTCACCGCCCGACCGCAGCGCCCGCTTGGCGCCGGTGAACATCCGCCACGCGGTGGCGTCGGTGGTGGCCTGGTGGGAGTGGAACGGCGGGTTGTTGAGCACCAGGTCCACCGAGCCGGGGGCGACCACGTCCGCCGCGAGCGCGTCGGCGGCGCGGAACTCGGCCGGGGCGTCCGGGCCCAGGTTGGTACGGAAGGTCTCCTCGGCGGAGGCCACCGCCTGGTGCGACTCGTCCACGAAGACCAGCTCCGCGCCGGGCCCGGCCAGCGCGGCGGCCGTCCCGACCACGCCGTTGCCGCAGCCGAGGTCCACCACCCGGGCGCCCGGGGCGGGGGTCGGCAGGTGGGCGAGGAGGAAACGGGTGCCGATGTCGAGCCGCTCGGCACAGAAGGTGCCGGCGTGGTTGACCACCGTACGGCCGGACGCGGGGCCGATGTCCGACGGCAGCGCGTAGCGGTGCGGCCACGGGTTGGGGCCGGGGTCGAGCGCCGGGTCGGGGGTGCAGAAGATCAGCCGGGCCTTGCGGACGGCGAGCGAGGTGCGGGTCGGGCCGAGGATCCGCTCGAAGAGCTGGAGGGTGGAGGTGTGGATCTCGGTGACCATGCCGGCGCCGATCACCACGGTGCCGGCGTGGATCGCGGGGGCGAGCCGGTGCAGCTGGTCCTCCAGCAGGGCCAGGCTCTTGGGGACGCGCACCAGCAGCACGTCGATCCGCTCCGGCGGGGTGTCCCGGGTGGTGAGCAGCCGGTCCTGGTCGACGGCGGCGCCGGCCCGGGCCAGGTTGGCCAGGGTGGCCTGCCGGCCGAGGTGGGAGTCGGAGATCTGGACCGGCCGGTGCTCGGCGAGCGCGGTGGTCAGCGCGCCCCAGCGGTCGCCGAGGACGGCGATCCGGCGGCCGGCCAGCTCGGTCGCGGCGCCGGACGCGCTGTCCGCCTCGCCCGCGAGGTGGCGCAGCAGGTACTCGTCGGCGGCGTCCCAGGCCCGGAGCCGCTCGCGCGGGTCCGCAGGGAAGCGGGTGAGGTCGAAGGTGCCCCACGGGGTGGAGAACGGGGTCGCGGCGGGCGTGGTCTGGGGATTCATCGTGTTCTCAGGCTATCGGACGGACACCGGGGAACTGTTTTGGAAGAACGCCGCCGGACGGATACTGGAAGAGCCCGACCGAGAGGGGTGAGGGCGATGGACTGGAAGCTCGAAGTCGTAGTGGTCCCGGTGTCCGACGTGGACCGCGCGAAGCTCTTCTACGAGGAGCAGGCCGGCTTCACGGTGGACCACGACACCCGCCTGCGGGACGGGGTCCGGGTGGTCCAGCTGACTCCCCCGGGCTCGCCGTGCTCCATCGTGGTGGGCCAGGGGGTGATCGACTCGCCGCCCGGCTCGGTCAAGGGCCTCCAACTGGTGGTGGCCGACATCGAGAAGGCCCACGCCGAACTGGCGGCGCGGGGCGTACCGGTCAGCCCGGTCCAGCACTTCGTGGCGGGAGCCCGGGTGAACGGGCACGGCGAGGCCTGGAACAACTTCGTGTTCTTCAACGACCCGGACGGCAACGGCTGGGCGGTGCAGGAAGCGCCGACCGCCGCGTAGGCCCCGACCGCCGCGTAAGCCCCCGGCCGCTGGTAACCCCCGACCGGACCGGATCGCTTGGGTAGGCTCCGAGGATGGCTGAACACGAGGGAAGCGTGCGGGTGGACAGCTGGATCTGGTCGGTCCGGCTGGTCAAGACGCGGGCGCTGGCGGCGGCCGCCTGCCGGGCCGGGCACGTCCGGGTGAACGGTGAGCGGGCCAAGCCGGCCCAGGCGCTGAAGCCCGGGGACGAGGTCCGGGTCCGCGAGGAGAACCACGAGCGGGTCGTCGAGGTGCGCAAGCTGATCCGCAAGCGGGTCGGCGCCGAGGTGGCGGCGGAGTGCCTGGTCGACAACAGCCCGCCGCGGCCGCCGCGCGAGTTCGTCGCGGCGGCCGGGGAGCGGGACCGCGGGGCCGGGCGCCCGACCAAGCGGGAGCGCCGCGAACTGGACCAGCTGCGCGGGCAGTGAGAGCCCTTACGCGGCGCTCAACGCGGCCGGCTGCGCGACGCTTCACCAGGCGGGCTACACGGCGGGCTACGCGGCGGTGTCGGTGAGCACCCTGGCGAGGAAGGCGTCGAGGTTGCTCATCGTCCGGGCGACCTGGTCCTCCAGCGACAGCGACTCCTCGGGCCGGGTGACCAGGGCGGACTTCTTCAGCCCGCGCACGTAGAGCGAGCAGGCGAGGTCGGCGCAGATGTACGTCCCGACCGTGTTGCCCTCGCGCCCGGCCGCGCCGGCCCGCCGGCCGGCGAGCAGCGCGACGCCGCTGCCGGCGTGCGCGGTGATGCACAGCGAGCAGACGTTGGTCTTGGTCAGGCTGCGCCGGACCGTCGGCACCCGCAGCGTCACACCGACCAGCTCGCCGCCGTGCGGGGCCACCAGGTAGGCGCGGTCGGGCGCGCCCTGGTCCCGCCAGCCCAGGAAGTCCAGGTTCTCCCACGGCAGTTCGGCCAGGCCCCGGGGCAGGTTGAGCCGACGGGCCTCGCCCTTGGAACAGTTGACGAAGGACGCGCGGATCTCGTTCTCACTCAGGGCTTCCATGCCGCGGAAGCTAGCACCGCCCCGCACACCCTGTCGCGTCAATTTCGCCCGGTTCTCCCTGTTCGTACGGGGTGCTCGGCCTAACGGCGAGCCGCCCCAGGGCGTCGGCGACGGCGGTGGGGAGGGGTGGCAGGGCGGTGGTCACGGCGCAGGCCACCCGGGGCGGTGAGGGGTTGTCAGTGGCGGTGCGTAGGCTGCGGTGGCCCGGTCCCGGCGCAGGAGGGAGGCGCCGGGACGGGGCTGGGTCACGTCCGATCGCGAGCGCGGACTACTTCTTGAACGCGACGCCCGCGTACGCGGACACGTCCTGCCAGCCCTCGGGCAGTTCGATGGTGGGGACGTGGCCGGCGGTGGGGCGCCAGAGCGGGAGCTGCACGAGCCCGGGGCCGACGAACTCGAAGTCGCCGAAGAAGGGTTCGACCCCGGCCCGGGGGCGCAGGACGAGCGGGGCGCTGGCGCTCCGGTAGATCCGGGTGCCCTCGGCGGCGCTCTCCCGGGAGGCGAAGTCCGGGCTGCCGTGCGAGAGGATCAGCGCGCTGCCGGGGGCGAGCGCGTCGCGCAGGGTGCGGACGATCTGCTGCGCGCCGTCCTCGTCGCGGATGAAGTGCAGGACGGCGACCAGCATCAGCGCGACGGGCTGGGAGAGGTCGACGGAGGCGGCCAGCCCGGGGTGGGCGAGGATCGCGGCCGGGTCGCGCAGGTCGGCCTCGATCACCGAGGTGTGCCCGGCGGGGTGGCTCGCCAGCAGGGCGCGGGCGTGGGTGGCGACGATCGGGTCGTTGTCCACGTACACCACGCGGGCGTCCGGGGCGACCCGCTGGGCGACCTCGTTGGTGGAGCCGACGGCCGGGATGCCGGTACCTATGTCGACGAACTGGCGGATGCCCCGGCCGGCCGCGAACTCCACGGCGCGGCCGAGGAACTGCCGGTTGGTGCGGGCCAGCAGCGGCAGCGCCGGATAGGCGGCTATCGCGGCCTGGGCGGCCTTGCGGTCGGCCTCGAAGTTGTCCTTGCCGCCCAGGTAGTAGTCGTACATCCGGGCCGTGTGCGGGATGCCGGTGTCCAGCTCGCTCGGCGGCTGCCAGTGGTCCGCTCTGGCCCAGTGCCAGTCGGTGTCGGCCGCCCCGCCGGTCGCCGCGGTGTCCTTGTGCATCCTGTTCCGCCCCCAATGCGCCATGCCGGAATTGTGCGACCGCCCGTCAACAGGCGGTGCGCGGTGATCGTATCCAACGACACACCGTGGAAACAGCGGGAGTTCAGGTTTACGCAACACCCGTAGACAGAGTGTGTGCACGTCAAGGACGGTCCGGACCCGGTCATACCGGATCGCCCGCCGGTGCCGCCCTCTCTATGCTGGCTGCCGATGACTGCCGACCGCCGCACCGTACTGCGCACCGCCGCCCAGCTGGCCGCCCTCACCGCCGCCGGTGGCCTCGTCACCGCCTGCGGCACCGGCGCACCCCGCCGGGCCGACCCCGGGGCGCTGGCCGCGCACCCCGGCACCGTCGACCCGCAGCACAACACCGACCCGGCCTGGAACGGCAGCGAGGGCCCGGCCTCCCCCGCGCCGACCGCCGCGGCGGAGCCCCAGCCCGCCACCGAGTCGACCCCGGCCACCGCCCAGGCCTCCGCCCCGCCGACCCCGCCTCCGCTGCCGCCGCTCGCGCCCGGCACCCCGGTCGAGGTCGTGTACGGGCCGCGCACCGGCAAGAACGTGGCGCTCACCGTCCACGGCAGCGGGGACCCGAAGCTCGCCACCGCGCTGCTGGAGATCGCCGAGCAGCGCGGCGCCAAGCTGACCGTGATGGTCGTCGGCAGCTGGCTCGACCAGCAGCCGCAGATGGCCCGGCGGATCCTGGACGGCGGCCACGAGCTGGGCAACCACACCCAGAACCACCTCAACATCTCCGCCATGACGCCCGACCAGGCGCGCGCCGAGATCGCCCAGTGCGCCGACCGGCTGCAGAAGCTCACCGGCTCGATCGGCCGCTGGTTCCGGCCCTCCGCCGCGCAGTACGCCACCCCGATGGTGCGCGAGCAGGCCAAGGCCGTCGGCTACGAGCACGTGCTGTCCTTCGACGTCGACCCGCGCGACTACAACGACCCCTCGGCCGCCGAACTTCAGCGCCGGGTGCTGAACTCGGTGCGCGGCGGCTCGGTGGTGGCGCTGCACATGGGCCACCAGTGCACGGTGGACGCGCTGCCGGCCATCCTGGACGGCCTCGCCAAGGCCGGGCTCAAGCCGGTCACCGCCAGCCAGCTCTGCGCCTGAGCCCCCCACCGCACCGGATCGCACCGCGCCGGATCGCACCGCACCCAGCGAGGCCCGCACCCCGCGGGCCCGGTCAGACCATCGGGTCGTCGTCCTTGTACGGGCGCAGCCGCAGCGTGCGGGCGTCCGAGGCGCGGATCGCCTCGGCCCGGTCGACCAGCTCCGCCAGGTCGTCCCGCCCGGCGTGGATGAACCGCCCGTGCAGCGCGTCGAAGCGGCCGCGGGCGGCGTCCACGGTGACGGCGACCATGTACGGGATGGAGCCCCAGCTCGTCGTGGACCGGAACATCGGCATCCCGGCGGTCATGTCGGTGGCGACCGCGCCCGGACTGATGTCGAGGACGACGACGTCGTGCCGGGCGAGCGAGTCCGCCATGTTGTCGGAGAGCTGGAGCAGCGCGCCCTTGGACGTGGCGTACGCGGTGTAGTTGCCGTCCGGGCGCAGGGCGAAGCCGGAGTTGAGGTTGACCACCCGGCCGTGCCGTCGGGCGACCATGCCGGGCAGTACGCAGCGCAGCAGGTTGTAGGGGCCGCGCAGGTTGGTTTCGATCACCTGCCACCACTGGTTGGCGTCGGTCTCCCAGATCGGCACCTCGGCGCGGTCGACCTGGCCGGCGTTGTTGACCAGCAGGTCGATCGGGCCGAGGTCGCGTTCGACGAGCCGGACGGCCTCGCGCACCGATCCGGGGCGGGTGACGTCGGCGGTGACGGCGACGCCGCGGGAGCCGTGTTTGACGCACTCCTTGAGGGTGTCGGCCAGCGTCTCGTGGGTGCGGCCGACCAGGCCGACGGCCATTCCCTCGGCGGCCAGGCCGATGGCGATCTCCCGGCCGATGCCCCGGCCGGCGCCGGTGACCAGGGCGACCTGTCCTGCGAGCGATCCCGTCGACACCGTGTGTGCTCCCTTCCCGCCCCCGGCCTGTGCGCTGGTCCGTCCCCGGCCCCCACCTGCGGCATTCTGTCGGCCGCCGGGCGGCGGTGGCCCCGGGCGCACGGGCCGGAACCGCCGCCTCACCCGTTCGGGGGAATCGCCCGCGGTGGCACTCCTCCGGGGAGGGGGTGACCTACTGGCCGGTACGGAGTAGTAACGTCGTCGGGGCGGTGACCGGTGCACCCATTCCGGTACACCGACCCGCTGACCAGCAGCTCGCTGGGCCACCTGTCGCTGGGCGACCCCCAGCACCACCGAAGGGCAACTGAGTGAGTGACATCGCGCGCGTCGGAGTAGTCGGCTGTGGCCTGATGGGGTCGGGCATCGCCGAGGTCTTCGCCCGGGCCGGGCTGGATGTCCTGGTGTCGGAGGCCAGCGGTGAGGCACTGGAGTTCGGCCGCACCCGGCTGACCAACTCCCTGGACACGGCGGTCAAGCGCGGCAAGCTGACCCCCGAGCTGCGGGACGAGGCGATGTCCCGGCTGTCCTTCACCGTCGACCTGTCCGACTTCGCCGACCGCGACCTGGTGGTCGAGGCCGTCGCCGAGCGCGAGGACATCAAGGTCAAGATCTTCCAGACCCTGGACCAGGTCATCGAGCGCCGCGACGCGATCCTCGCCTCCAACACCTCGTCGATCCCGATCGTGAAGCTGGCCGCGGCCACCTCCCGCCCGGAGCAGGTCATCGGCCTGCACTTCTTCAACCCGGCGCCGGTGCAGAAGCTGGTCGAGGTCATCCCGACCCTGACCACCTCCGCGACCACCACCGAGCGGGTCGAGGCCTTCGCCTCCCAGGTGCTCGGCAAGGAGCCGATCCGCGCCCGCGACCGGGCCGGCTTCGTGGTCAACGCGCTGCTGGTGCCGTACCTGCTGTCCGCGGTGCGGATGTTCGAGTCGGGCGTGGCCACCGCCTCCGACATCGACAAGGGCATGGAGGCCGGCTGCGCCCACCCGATGGGCCCGCTGCGGCTGTGCGACCTGATCGGCCTGGACACCATCGTCTCGATCGCCGAGTCGATGTACGACGAGTACAAGGAGCCGCTGTACGCCGCTCCCCCGCTGCTCTCCCGGATGGTCGACGCGGGCCTGCTCGGCCGCAAGTCCGGCCGCGGCTTCTACGACTACACCGCGAGCGCCTGACTCCTCGGGGTGCCGCGAAGCGGGGCCCGGCGGCCGTGATCCGGCTGCCGGGCCCGCTTTTTGACGCTGCGTCGGTTGTTGGGCGTCGCGTCAGCTGTTGATGGCGTAGCTGTCGCCGTAGACCTTCCACTTCAGCGGCGGGTTGAGGTCGAAGTTCTTGGCGTTGAGGAAGACCAGCTGCTCGGTGTCGACCCGGCTGGTGTCGGAGTGGGCCTCCTCCTTCTTCATGACGACCTTGCGGGCGTCCAGGAAGGCCTTGAGGTAGGTGGCCTCGTCGCCGCCCTGGGCGGGGGTCTTGGCCTTCTTCATGGCGGCGGCGCGGATGCCGCCGAAGCTGTCCGAGCTGTTGCCCGGGCCGTGCATGACGATGGCGTCGTAGTAGGCGAACTGGCCGAGCCCGCGCAGGCCGTCGGCCTTGGCCTGCTTGACGGCGGGGTTGAAGTACACCCGGTCGCGCTCGTCGTTCTGGGCCTGCTGGAAGACGGTGTCCTTGGCGGCGGCGGCCCAGTCGCGCTCGAACGCGGAGCCGAGGCCGGCGTGCGAGTCGGTGCCGTTGACCTTCTTCAGCGCGGGCAGGTACTTCGCCAGGACGTTGCCGGGCTTGAGGTCGGTGTAGTGCTGGACCAGGTCCAGCATGTCGCCCGTGCCGGAGCAGAAGCCGATGATGCCGGCGGTGTAGCCCCGCCCGTCCTTGATGTCCTCGATGTACTTGTACTGGGCCTTCCAGTCCAGCGACGAGTTCTCCGCGCTGGACACCAGTTGCATCGCGATGTCCTTCTTGTGCGGGTCGTCCAGCCCGACCCCCTTGAGCTGGACGGTCGCGCTCGCGGCCGGGGCGGCCTGGGCCGCCGAGGTGGCCGCGACGGTGAGGGGCGCGGCCACCAGGGCGGCGGCGAGGGCTATGCGGAGGGCACGACGGGGCTGAGGGCGCATGGGACGCTCCGATTCCTCGTGGGGTTAGGAAACTTTCCTAACGAGAAGTAGGAAAGCCGTCCGGCCGCGCTCCCGCAAGGGTTTTGACGGAAACTCTTCAAGCGATCCACGGACCCGCAGGTCAGACCGCGCGGCGCCGCACCCACCAGACCGCCACCGCGCAGAGCACCGCGGCGAGCAGGGTCATCCAGCCGAACTCGATGGACTGGAACAGCCAGTAGCGGCCGTCCGGCTGGTAGGTCTCGTGCAGCGCGTAGCCGCCCTCGCTCAGCAGCTTCTGGGCGCCGAAGTAGTCGCCGCCCAGGTCGTAGAGCCGGCCGAGGCCGAGGCGGTTCCCCGCCGGGTCGGTGACCCAGAGGCCGCCTTCCCAGCGGTGGTCGAGCGAGGTCTGCGCGAGCGTGTGGACGGTATCCTGGAGCGGGGCGCGGTAGTCGAACCGCAGGGACTCGGCGACCAGCACGGTCACGACCGAGGCGCCGACCCCGATCCCCACCGCCGCCACCGTCCGCCGCAGCACCGCGCCCGCGAGCGCTGACAACGCGAAGACCAGCAGCACCCGGCCGACCATCGCGAGCGGGGCGCTGGCGAACGCCAGCGGCGCGAACCGGCCCGCCTCCGCCGTCAGCGGCGCGATCCACCAGTGCAGCACCGCCGCCACCAGGGCCGTCGCGACGGCCAGCACACCGCCGACGACGACCAGCCCGCCGACCGTCCAGCGGGTGCGACCGGCCCCCTGGGTCCACGCGAAGCGCACCGTGCCGTGCTCGAACTCCCTGGCCAGCAGCGGAGCACCCACGAACGCGCCGAGGGCGCCACCCAGGAAGTAGGCCACGTTCCCGCCGACCGTCAACTCGGCGCCGTACTCACGCAGGAACTCCTTCCAGCGCTCGTTGCAGGACCGCAGCGCCATGTCGCAGCCGCCCGCACCGGAGCGGTCGAGCCCCGCGTGGAGGAAGTAGCCGGTGACGGCCAGCACGACGGCCAGCCCGGCGAGGACACCCAGCAGGGTCCGCAGCGCGGGCCGGTGGCGCAGCCCGGCCGCGCGCAGGACGGCGGAGCGGGGCGGCGCGAGGGTCAGGGAGCTCACGGCAGCAGTACCTTCTCGTTCGGTGAAACGGCCCCGCGCGGGCCGGGGAGGGCGGAGGCGGTCGGCTCGCGCAGGTAGGCGAGCACCAACTCCTCCAGGCCGACGCGCTGTTGGCGCCAGCCGTCGGAGAGCGGGGCGTCCACGCCGCCGGTGCGGACCAGCAGGTGGGACTGGGCGCCGGCCCGGCGGTCGCGGACCACCGGCAGCCGCCCGGCGACCCCGTCCGCCTCGGCGGAAGGGCCGGTGAGCATCCGGTGGCCGCCCAGCAGGTCGTCCACCTCCCCCGCCACCTGGACCCGGCCGCCGCCGAGCACCACCAGGTAGTCGCAGCTCTGCTGGAGCTCGTGGACGGCGTGCGAGGAGAACATCACCGACAGCCCGTCCTCGGCCACGGCGGTCAGCAGCACCGCCATGAAGTCGTGCCGGGCGAGCGGGTCGAGCGAGGCCAAGGGCTCGTCCAGCAGCAGGAGTTCGGGGCGCTTGGCGAGCGCGAGGGCGAGCGAGACCTGGGCTTGCTGACCGCCGGAGAGGCGGCCGTACTTGCGGTCCAGCGGGATGCCGAGGCCCTCCAGGTGGGTCCGGGCCCGGGCCTCGTCCCAGCGGCGGTTGAGGTGGCGGCCCATCGCGAGCAGGTCGCGTACGGGCAGGCCCGGGTAGAGCGAGGCGTTCTGGGCGACGAAGCCGATCCGGTCCAACGCCCGGGGTGAGCCGGGCAGTTGGTCGCCGAGGACGGTCAGCGCGCCCTCGCTGGGCAGGGTCAGTCCGGCGGCCAGGCTGAGCAGCGTGGTCTTGCCGGCGCCGTTCGGGCCGACCAGAGCCACCACGTGCCCGGCGGGGACGGCCAGTCGGCAGTCCCGCAGCGCCCAGGAGCGACGGTAGCGCTTGCCGAGTCCGGCGCAGTCGATCACCGTGTCCGCGGCCATCAGGCCACCACCCCGTCCCGGCCTTCGCGCAGGTCGCGCAGCGCGTCCTCGAACACGGCGGCCATCCCCTCCTCGTCCAGCCCGGCGGTCCGCGCCGAGCGCATCCAGTCCAGCAGCCCCCGCCGCAGCGCGGCCCGTTCGCGCAGCGGCACCACCCCGACGGGCAGCCCCCTGATGAAGGTGCCCTGGCCGCGGCGGCCGACCGCGAGGCCGCGGTGTTCCAGCTCGCGGTACGCCTTGAGCACGGTGTTCGGGTTGATCGCCAGCCCGGCCACCACCTCGCGCACCCGGGGCAGCCGATCCCCCTCGGTCAACCAGCCCATCCGCAGCGCCTGTTCGACCTGCTGCACGAGCTGCAGGTAGGTCGGGACACCGGAGGCCGGGTCCAGGCGGAACTCGATGGGCGACGGCTGGTCGTCTCCTTTATCTACTTCCATAGGTAAAGAGATAAATGATTCACTGAGGAACCGTCAACCCCAGGCAGGGTCAAATCCGAGAAACGCGAAGGGCCCCGCCCCGGACCTCGTGGTCCGGGGCGGGGCCCCTGCTCGGGCGCTACGGCATCAGGCGCCGCGCAGCACCGCTCCCGTACGGGCGACGGCCTCGGCGACGGCCGCCTCACGGGCGGCGGTGGCCTCGTCCGCGGTCAGCGTGCGGTCGACGGCGCGGAAGCGCAGCGCGTACGCCAGCGACTTCTTGCCCTCGCCCACCTGCTCGCCGGTGAACACGTCGAACAGCCGGATGGCCTCCAGCAGTTCGCCGGCGCCGGTGCGCAGCGCGGCCTCGACGTCGGCGGCCGGAACCGCCGTGTCGACGATCAGCGCGACGTCCTGGGTGGCCACCGGGAAACCGGAGACGGTCGGACCGTTGACCCGCTCGGCGCCGTCGGCGGTGAGCAGGTCGACGTCGATCTCCATCGCGGCGGTACGGGCCGGCAGCCCGAGCGCCTTGACCACCCGCGGGTGCAGCTCGCCGGCGTGGCCGACCACCCGGTCGGTGCCGGTGACGAGCAGCTCGGCGCAGCGACCCGGGTGCCAGGGCGCCAGCTGCCCCTGGCGGACGGTCAGCTCGATGCCGGCCGCCCGGGCCACCGTGCGGGCCGCCTCGACGGCGTCCGCCCAGGAGGCCTGTTCGCCCTTGCCCCACCAGCCCGACGGCAGCCGCTCACCCGCGAGGGCGACGGCGATCCGGCGCGGCTGGTCCGGCAGCGCGGCGTCCAGCTCGGCCAGCTCCTCGTCGCTGGGCCGGTGGTCGACGGCCGGGCGCGGGGCCACGGACAGCTCGTCCTTGGGCAGGAAGACGGTGCCGGTCTCGTAGATCGCGAGGTCGGTGTTGCCCCGGCCGATGTTGCGGCGCAGCGCGCCGAGCAGGCCCGGCAGCAGCGTGGTGCGCAGCGCCGGCTCCTCGTCGTTCAGCGGGTTGACCAGCTTGACCGTCCGGCGGCGGCGGTCGTCCGCCTCCAGGCCGAGCGCGTCCCAGGCGGTCTCGCCGAGGAACGGGTAGTTGTTGACCTCGACGTAGCCGGCCCCGGCCAGCGCGACGCCGATCCGGCGGTTGATCCGCTGGGTCTCGGTCAGGCCCTTGCCCGGCGGCACGTTGGGCATCCGGGCGGGGACGTTGTCGTAGCCCTCCAGCCGGATGACCTCCTCCGCGAGGTCGTACGGGTCGGTGAGGTCGGGGCGCCAGGTCGGCGGGGTGACCTCCAGGACGTCGGCGCCGGCGACCGAGCAGCCGATCTCCTGCAGGCGCCGGGTGACGGTCTCGCGGCCGTACGCGGTGCCGGCCACCCGGTCGGGCAGGTCGGCGGCGATGGTGATGGTGCGCACCGGGTGCGGGGCGGCGATGTCGGTGACCCCGGCCTCGGCGGTGCCGCCGGCGATCAGGACCAGCAGGTCGACGGCGCGCTGCGCGGCGGCGCGGGCGGCCTCCGGGTCGACGCCGCGCTCGAAGCGCTTGGACGCCTCGGAGGGCAGCTTGTGGCGCTTGGCGGTGCGGGCGATGGCGACCGGGTCGAAGTGCGCCGCCTCGATGATCACCTCGGTGGTGCCCGGGCCTGCGGCCGGGTCGAGGATCTCGGTGGAGGCGCCGCCCATGACACCGGCCAGGCCGATCGGGCCGCTGTTGTCGCAGATCAGCAGGTCCTCGGCGGAGAGCTTGCGCTCGACGCCGTCGAGGGTGGTGAGGGTCTCGCCCTGCGCCGCCCGGCGGACCGTGATCGGGCCGTCCACGCGCTGCTTGTCGTAGGCGTGCAGCGGCTGGCCGACCTCGAGCATCACGTAGTTGGTGATGTCGACGGTCAGCGAGATCGGGCGGATGCCCGACTTCTGCAGGCGGCGCTGCAGCCACAGCGGGGACTTGGCGTCGGGGTCGACTCCGACGACCGTACGGGCCACGAAGCGGTCGCAGCCGGCCGGGTCGTTGACCTTGACCAGGTAGCCGAAGGAGTTGGCCGGCGGCACGTCGAGCAGCGCCGGGTCGGCCAGCGGCAGCCCGTACGCGGCGGCGGCCTCACGGGCCACGCCGCGCATGGACAGGCAGTAGCCGCGGTCCGGGGTGACGGCGATGTCGAGCACCTCGTCGACGAGCTGGAGCAGCTCGACGGCGTCGGTGCCGGGCTCGTACTCCGGCGGGAGCACGATGATGCCGTTGTGCTCGTCGCCCATGCCCAGCTCGCGGGCGGAGCAGATCATGCCGGCCGAGGTGTGGCCGTAGGTCTGGCGGGCCGCGATCGGGAAGGGGCCGGGCAGCACGGCGCCCGGGAGCACGACCACGACCTTGTCGCCGACGGCGAAGTTGGTCGCGCCGCAGACGATCTCCTGCGGCTCGCCGGTGCCGTTGGCGGCGCCGACGTTGACGAAGCAGTGCCGGATCGGCTTCTTGAAGCCGGTCAGCTCCTCGATGGAGAGCACCTCGCCGACCACCAGCGGACCCTTGAGGTCGGCGCCGATCTGCTCGACGGTCTCGACCTCCAGGCCGGCCCGGACCAGGCGCTCCGCGACGTCACGGCCGGTCGCGCCGGCCGGCAGGTCGACGTACTCGCGCAGCCAGGAAAGCGGGACGCGCATCAGATCTCCATCCCGAACGGGAGGGTGAAGCGCACGTCACCCTCGACCATGTCGCGCATGTCGGCGACGTTGTGACGATTCATCAGAATCCGCTCCAGGCCCAGGCCGAAGGCGAACCCGCTGTAGCGGTTGGGGTCGACACCGCAGGCGACGAGCACCCGCGGGTTGACCACGCCGCAGCCGCCGAGCTCGATCCAGCCCTCGGAGGAGCAGGTGCGGCACGGCCGGTCCGGGTTGCCGACGCTCTCGCCCAGGCACACGAAGCACTGCAGGTCGACCTCGGCCGACGGCTCGGTGAACGGGAAGTACGAGGGCCGCCAGCGCAGCTCCAGGTGGTCGCCGATCAGCTTCTCGACCATGACCTCGATGGTGCCCTTGAGGTCGGCGAAGGTGATGCCCTCGTCCACCGCGAGGCCCTCGACCTGGCGGAAGACCGGGGTGTGGGTGGCGTCCAGCTCGTCGGTCCGGTAGACCCGGCCCGGGCAGACCACGTAGATGGGGGGCTCGCGGTCGAGCATGGTGCGGGCCTGGACCGGGGAGGTCTGGGTGCGCAGCACCACGCCGGAGTCGGCGGAGCCGTCCGGGGCCTGGACGAAGAAGGTGTCCTGCATCGAGCGTGCCGGGTGGTCCGGGCCCAGGTTGAGGGCGTCGAAGTTCAGCCACTCGGCCTCGACCTCGGGGCCCTCGGCGATCTGGTAGCCCATCGCGACGAAGGTGTCCTCGATGCGCTCGGCCATGGTGGTCAGCGGGTGCCGGGCGCCGCGCGGGATGCGGTCGAACGGCAGCGTGACGTCCACCGACTCCTCGACCAGCACGCGGGCGTCACGCTCCGCCTCCAGCTCGGTCTGCCGCTCGGCGAGGGCCTGGTTGACGGCCCCGCGGGCCTGGCCGATCAGCTTGCCGGCGGCCGCCTTGGCGTGCGGGGGCAGGGCGCCGATCTCGCGGTTGGCGAGCGACAGCGGGGACCGGTCGCCGGTGTGGGCGACCTTGGCCTGCTTCAGCTCGTCCAGGGTGGTGGCGGCGGCGAACGCGGCGACGGCCTCGTCCCGCGCCTGCTCCACCACCTCGGGCTTGAGGGCCTCGACCTCGACCGGGTCGTACGACTTGTTGGGTGCCGACATCTCTATCTTTCCCGTGCTCCTGCTCGTCCGTGCTCAGGTGTGTGGGCTCGCCTTCGCGTCACGCCCGGCGGGGCCGGGGCACGGGCAGCCGGTTCTCCGTTCACCGGAGGCTCACGGGAGTGGGTGTCCGCGGCTCAGCCGCGCGGGGCGTTGCGCGACGCCAAAGGTCGAGTGTAGTCGCAGCGCGTAGCGCCGCTGCCGCGAAGCCCGTCCGGCGGGACCCCGGTGCCCTCTCGGAGCAGTGCTCAGAGCATGAAGTCGGGTACGCCGGCGGGCAGGATAAATCGGAACCGGGCGCCGCCGCCGGGCGCGCGGTCGACGCGGATCGAGCCGCCGTGGGCTTCCACGATGCCCTTGACGATGTAGAGGCCCAGGCCCGTGCCGCCACGCTTGGAGCCGCGCCAGAAGCGGGTGAAGACGCGCGGCATCGATTCCTCGGGGATGCCGCTGCCTTCGTCGCTCACGGTGACCGCTGTGCCTTCCACGATGCGGGGCGGGGTGCCGGAGCGCTCCCAGACGGGTGCCTCGACGACCTCCTTGGCCGGTGCCACCTCGATCGTGACAGTTCCCTCACCGTGCCGCACCGCATTTTCCAGCAGGTTGGCGAGCACCTGGTCGACCTTGTCCGGGTCGGCCCACAGGACGGTCAGCGGCTCGCTGACCCGGATGTCGAAGCGGTCCTCGGCGATGCCGGTGGCGACCTTGCGCTCGACGTGCCGGCGCACCGCCGCGGCCAGGTCGACCACCTGCTTGCGCAGCTCCAGCCGGCCGGCGTCGATCCGGGAGATGTCCAGCAGCTCGGCGATCAGCCGGGTGACCCGGTCGGCGTCGGCGTCCACGGTCTCCAGCATCAGCCGCTTCTGCCCGTCGGTGAACCGCTCCCACTTGGCCAGCAGCGTCGCCGTGAAGCCCTTGACGCTGGTCAGCGGGGAGCGCAGCTCGTGCGCGACGGTGGCGATCAGCTCGGCGTGGCTGCGCTCGGTGCGGCGCCGGGCCTCGGTGCCGCGCAGGGCGATCACCAGGCGCTCCAGCGGCCCGCACGGCACCGTACGGACGTACCGGGCGGAGACCAGCACCTCACGGCCGCCGGGCAGCAGCAGGTTGCGCTCCGGCTGGCGGGTGCGGGTGGCCAGGCCGCCGTACGGGTTGGTCAGCTGCCACCAGCGGCGCCCGTCCAGGTCCTCCAGCGGGAGGGCGTCCTCCAGCACGCAGCCGAGCGCGGCCTCCGGGGGCACGCCGGTGAGCCGGGCCGCGGCCCGGTTGAAGCAGACCACCCGGCCCAGCCCGTCGGCGACCACCAGGCCGTCCGGCAGGTCGTCCGGGTCGAGCTCGGGCCCGCTGCCGACCATGGGTTGCCTCCCCGATTACCCACCGTGCCGTTCCCCCCACCGAGGCAGACCCTAGCGCCTCGCAGGCCCCCGCAGTAGGGCTTGCAACGGGGTGATCCCGGTGCGCCCCCGGGTGTGTCAGGTGTTCGAACGGCAGCCGCCGGGCGAACGCTGCGCCCGGGCCGAGGCGTAGAGGCAGACTGCCGCGGCGGTGGCCAGGTTGAGGCTCTCGGCGTGACCGTGGATTGGGACGCGCACGACCTCGTCGGTGAGCGCGCGGGTCTCCTCCGGAAGCCCCCACGCCTCGTTGCCGAACAGCCACGCGCCGGGCGCGCCCAGGGTGCCCTCGTCCAGCTCCTGGTCCAGGTCGCGCTCCCCCGCGCCGTCTGCGGCGAGCACCCGGATGCCGGCCTCGCGCAGCTTCCCGACGGCTTCCTCGACCGGCACGCCGACCGCCACCGGCAGGTGGAAGAGGCTGCCCACGGAGGCCCGCACGGCCTTCGGGTTGTAGAGGTCCACCGAGGCGTCGGTGAGCACCACGGCGTCCGCGCCGGCCGCGTCGGCGGTGCGCAGGACGGTGCCGGCGTTCCCGGGGTCGCGCACGTGGGCGAGGATCGCGACCAGCTTCGGACGGGCCTCGAGCACCTCGGCGAACGGGGTGTCGATGAAGCGGCAGAGCGCCACGATGCCCTGCGGGGTCACCGTGTCGCAGATCCCGGCGATCACCTCGTCGGTGGCGGTCAGCACGGGCAGCCCCTCGGCCCGGGCCTCCTCGACGATGCCGGCGTGCCGCTCGGCGGCCTCCGGGCTCACGTACACCTCGACCACGGCGTGCTCGGACGTGCCCGGCAGCCTGCCGAAGGCGACGGCCTCCCGGACGGCCTGCGGGCCCTCGGCCAGGAAGCGGCGCTCCTTGGTCCGCTGGTTGCGCTTGGCCAGCCGGCGGGCGGCGACGACGCGCGGCGAGCGCAGGGAGGTCAGCAGGGGGGTCTCGGTGCTCGGCATGGTCTCGTTCTCTGGAGGCGCTGACGGAGGGGGTAAAGCAGAACCGGACCCGCAGGCGAGCCTGCGGGTCCGGTCAGAGCTCAACCGATCTCGGAAGATCAGGCGGCGTCGGCGGCGGCCTTCGGGGCGTTCACGTCGGCCGGCAGCGCCTTCTGGGCGACCTCGACCAGGGAGGCGAACGCACCCGGGTCGTTGACGGCCAGGTCGGCCAGCATCTTGCGGTCGATCTCGATGCTGGCGGCCTTCAGGCCCTGCACGAAGCGGTTGTAGGTGATGCCGTTGGCACGGGCCGCAGCGTTGATGCGCTGGATCCACAGCTGACGGAAGTCGCCCTTGCGCTTCTTGCGGTCGTTGAAGTTGTAGACCAGCGAGTGGGTGACCTGCTCCTTGGCCTTGCGGTACAGGCGCGAGCGCTGGCCACGGTAGCCGCTGGCGCGCTCCAGGATGACCCGGCGCTTCTTGTGGGCGTTGACTGCCCGCTTGACGCGTGCCACTTGATTACTCCTTGGGTTGGACCACGGACTACTTCACGTGGTCCGTCATTCGAATGGGTCGGGAAGGATCAGCTGCCCCGCACACGGCTCTCGCCGGGCGGGAAGGCGATCACTTGCCGAGAAGCTTCTTGATCTTCTTGGCGTCAGCGGGGGCCAGCTCGACGGTCCCGGCCAGCTTGCGGGTCAGCGTCGAGGGCTTGTGCTCCAGGAGGTGGCGGCGGCCGGCGCGCTCGCGCAGCACCTTGCCAGAGCCACTGATCTTGAAGCGCTTGCTGGCGCCACTGTGCGTCTTCTGCTTCGGCATTTCGCCGTATCTCCTCGTCGGTCCCATTCACGCCCGCGCGGCGCTGCCACACGGGCGTGAACTGGATGGATCTGTGGTGACCGGGCGGGACGCCCGTCACCCTTGGGGGCCGGTCTCCCGGGCCTCCTGGCCGGTGAAGGCTCAGGCGCCCTGGGAGGCGGCCGGCTGCTCGACCGGAGCGTCGGCCTCGGGGGCCGCGGCCTCGGCCGGGGCGTCCTGCGCCTCGGTCGCGGCGTCGTCGGTCGCCACGTCCTCGGTCGCCACGTCCTCGGTCACGACGTCGTCGGTCGCCAGGTCCTCGGCCACCTCGTCGTCGGCGAGGGCGGCGTCGGAGCCGGGGGTACGGCCCTGACGCTCGGCCTTGCGGGCGTCCGCGAGGGCGCGGGCCTCGGCCATCGCCTCGGTCTTCTTCTTGTGCGGGCCAAGAACCATGATCATGTTCCGGCCGTCCTGCTTGGGCGAGGACTCGACGAAGCCCAGCTCCTGGACGTCGTCGGCGAGCCGCTGCAGCAGGCGGAAGCCCAGCTCGGGGCGGGACTGCTCACGACCACGGAACATGATCGTGATCTTGACCTTGTCGCCCTGGTTGAGGAACCGGACGACATGACCCTTCTTGGTGTCATAGTCGTGCGGGTCGATCTTCGGCCGGAGCTTCATCTCCTTGATGACCGTGTGCGCCTGGTTCTTGCGCGCCTCACGGGCCTTCATGGCCGACTCGTACTTGAACTTGCCGTAGTCCATGAGCTTGCACACCGGCGGCCGGGCGGTCGCCGCGACCTCGACCAGGTCGAGGTCGTACTCCTGCGCAAGCTCCAGCGCCTTGGCAAGCGGCACGATGCCGACCTGCTCGCCGCTGGGACCGACGAGTCGCACCTCGGGGACGCGAATCCGGTCGTTGATGCGGGGCTCGGTGCTGATGGGGCCTCCTAGGTTGCACCTTCTGCGATGCGGCCGTCGGACGGCGGTCGCACGTAGTGGACTCGACCACTGGGCGGGGCTTCATTCGTACTGCGCTGCCCGGCACCTTCCGGCACCGACTGCACCCGCGACACGAAAAAAGCCCCGCTCGGTACAAGCGGGGCTCCACACAACCGGGGGCGACGCCCGGTGAGGGGCGCTGCGGCGACTCGGCGCCGAAGCGCCCGTCGCGGACCGGGACCCGTCGACCGCGAAGCCGATCGGGTGGGAGACTTTCGCGGTTGCCCTCTCGGGCCTCCTCAGTGGAGCCTCCACTTGCTGGCCAGGCGCCCATGCGGGATCCCGGCCGGTCAGTCTCGAAGCATACAGCGCCGGGAGGTCGAACGCTATTCCGCCCCGGCGCACTGCCTTCTCCGCGCCCCGAAGGGCCCTTGTACGCTCCACATGTACCCACACGGCACGACGGAACGAGCCCCCCTTGAGCAGCGAGCCCACCCAGACCCCCGGCACGGACGACGACGCGATCGGCTTCGACGACCTCACCCGCGACATCGCCGAGGTCCCGGCCGTCGAGGTGATCACCACCGTCGCCGTGCACCTGATGAGCGCGGCCGCCGTCAAGTGCGGTCTCGCCGAGGGCGGCGAGAAGGACAAGGACCTGGACGAGGCCCGCAAGCTGATCACCGCGCTCGCCGGACTGGTCACCGCCGGCGCCCCGGAGATCAGCAACTTCCACGCCGCCCCGCTGCGCGACGGCCTGCGCTCGCTGCAGCTCGCCTTCCGCGAGGCCTCCATCGTGCCGGACGCGCCGGGCACGGGCCCGGGCGAGAAGTTCACCGGGCCGGTCTACGCCTGAGTGTCGTCCGTGCGACAGGGGGCGCGCCTCACCCGAGGCGCGCCCCCTGATCGTTTCTGCCGCCGATCGCCTTTACCGCCGGTACAGCGGCTCCCCCGGCAGCTCGGCGCTCGCCGGCAGCACCGCGAGGTCCAGCCCCCGGTCCAGCCGCACCCGCAGCACCGGGTCGGCGGCCACCGCCTGCCCGACCCGCTGCGCGGCCGCCTGCAGCCCGGGCTGGTCCAGCGCCGGGTCGAACACCACCGCGAGCACCCCGTCCGAGCCCTCGGAAGCCGCCAGCAGCCCGGTGACCACCTGCGGCTCGGCCGCCAGCAGCGCCCGGACCGCCTCGCGCACCTCCGGGTCCCGCGCCGGCGGCAGGAACGGACGGTTCTCCGCGAGCGCCCGCAGCCGGGCGCCGGCCAGCTGGAAGGGCACCGGACCGGCCGGGTCGACCAGGAGCGTGTCGGCACGCTCCGAGAAGGCCACCATGGCGGCCTGCGGGGCGGCCACCGGCGCCGGGCGGGCGTCGGCCCGCCAGCGGGCGAGCGTCTCGAGCGAGGTGAAGGCCGGCAGCGCGCGGCGCCCGTCCGGGGCCTCCAGCACCGGGACGGCCATGTCGCTGGACTTGTCGTGCCGGTGCCCGTGCTCGTCCACCTCGACCTCGCCGAGGATCGCGACGATCGGGACCATCAGCCGGGTGGGAGTCAGCGCCGCCAGCACCTCGGGCTCGGCCGCGCGGTCCTGCGACCAGCGGGCGAGGGCCTCGACGAGCGCCGCATCGGCGGTACCGTCGTCGTCGCCGAAGCCGGGATTCGGGATGTTCTTGCCGACGAACGCCGGGTTGGAGAAGTCTTTGCGGTCCACCCGCCCGACCCTATGCCACCGCACCCGACCGGCCTCATTTCCCCGCACGCGCCCCCTACCCACCGGTAGCCCGCTGTGGCACCCTGCGCCCATGGTGATCCTCGACGCACCCGCGCCCGCCCCGGTCTCCGACCGCCTCCGGTACGACCGCGCCACCGCCCACCTGGACGGGCCGGTGGCCGTCGTGGACCTCGCCGCCTTCGACGCCAACGCCGCCGACCTGGTGCGCCGGGCCGGCGGCAAGCCGATCCGGGTCGCCAGCAAGTCCGTGCGCTGCCGCGCGCTGCTGGAGCGGGTGCTGGCCACCGACGGCTTCGCCGGGGTGATGAGCTTCACCCTCGACGAGTCGCTCTGGCTGGCCCGGACCGGCGTCCGCGACATCCTGCTCGCCTACCCCTCCGCCGACCGGGACGGATTCGCCGAGCTGACCGCCGACCCCGAAACCGCCCGGGAGATCACCGTCGTCCTGGACGACCCGGACCAGCTCGACCTGATCGACAAGGCCCGGACCGGCGACGCCGAGATCCGGGTCTGCCTGGAACTGGACACCGCCCTGCACCTGCTGGGCGGCCGGGTCCGGGTCGGCGCCCGACGCTCCCCGCTGCGCACCCCCGAGGACCTCGGCGCCTTCGCCGAACTCGTCCAGCACCGCCGGGGCTTCCGGGTCGTCGGCCTGATGGCGTACGAGGGACACGTCGCCGGGGTGGGCGACCGGATGCCCGGACGGCCGGTGCGCTCACAGCTGATCCGGCTGATGCAGGCCAAGGCCCGGGCCGAACTCGCCGAACGGCGCGCGGCGGTGGTCCGGCGACTGCGCCAGGTGGCAGAGCTGGAGTTCGTCAACGGCGGCGGCACCGGCAGCGTGGAGTCCACCGTGGCCGAGCGCGCCGTCACCGAAGTGGCGGCCGGCTCCGGGCTGTACCAGCCGCAGCTGTTCGACAACTACCGCTCGTTCCGGGGCCGTCCGGCCGCCCTGTTCGGCCAGCCGGTGGTACGCCGCCCCGGCGTCGGCGTGGTGACGGTCCTCGGCGGCGGCTACCCGGCCTCCGGCGCGGCCGGCCCCGACCGCTCGCCGGTGCCGTACCTGCCGCAGGGCCTGCGCTACGACCCGATGGAGGGCGCCGGGGAGGTCCAGACCCCCCTGCTCGGCTCCGCCGCGGACGACCTGCTGATCGGCGACCGGGTCTGGTTCCGGCACGCCAAGGCGGGAGAGCTGTGCGAGCGCTTCGCCGAGCTGCACCTCATCGAGGGCGACCGGATCGTGCGGACCGTACCGACGTACCGGGGCGAGGGGAAGGCGTTCCTCTGACGCTTCGTCCGGCATTGCCCTACGGTGGTGCCGACACTGCGGTAGTGACGAGGGGAGCGGCATGGACGCCGAGATCACGGAGATTGCAACGAGGGGCGCGACCGCTCTGGCCGGCCTCATGGTCAGCTCGGCCTGGGAGCGGGTCAAGCCGCGCGTTGCCGCGATGTTCGGCCGCCGGGCGGAGTCGGTCTCCGAGGAACTGGACGAGACCCAGGCCGAGTTGGTCGCGGCGCAGGAGGGCGACAGCGAGTCCGCCGCCCGGAGCGCACAGGGCGAGTGGGAGCCGAAGCTACGCCGACTGCTGGCCAACAACCCGGCCATGGTCGCCGAACTCCAGGCGATCCTCGACGAGTTCGCGCCCAGGCGGCCCGAGCAGGCGACCACCGTGTACCACAATGAGCTCAAGGACATGACGGTCCACGGCACCGTCATCCAGGTCGGCAAGGGCAAGGTCGTCCAGGCCGACACGATCAACGGCAGCCTGAACTTCTGACCTTTCCGCAGCCTTAACTGGGCCCGATGGAACGGCTAACGACAGCCTTCCATCGGGCCTTTGTGCTGCTCTGGGGCCTACAGTCCGTCAACAAGTGCTCCACGCATGGCTATTGCCATCTGGTCCAGACCAATCCTACGCTCTGGCCGGGGGTCGCGCGCCGGGCCGGCGGCTCCCGAGCGGGCAGGCGTGTCCGTTCCCCCACACTCGCCCGGAACGACGGCCAAGGAGTCCCCACCCCATGTCCATCAAGCGAAGTGCCCTGTCCGTCGGCGTGGTCGGCGCCGCGGTCCTCGCGGTGGCCGCGACCACCGCCGGCACCGCCGGCGCGCACGGCACGATGACCAACCCCGTCAGCCGGGTCGCCGCGTGCTACGCGGAGGGCCCCGAGCACCCGGTGTCCCAGGTCTGCAAGGACCTCGTCGCCGCGAGCGGCACCCAGCCGCTGTACGACTGGAACGAGGTCAACATCGCCAACGCCGCCGGCAACCACCAGGCGCTGATCCCGGACGGCAAGCTCTGCTCGGCCAACCGCGACAAGTACAAGGCGCTGGACTGGCCGCGCACCGACTGGCCCGCGACCCCGGTCAAGGCCGGCGCGTTCACCTTCCAGTTCCGCACCACCGCGCCGCACATCGGCACCCAGACCGTCTACATCACCAAGCCGAGCTACGACCCCACCAAGCCGCTGAAGTGGTCGGACCTCGACCCGACACCGGTGGCCCAGGTGCAGGTCGACCGCACCGCCACGAACGGCTACTACACCTACTCCGGCACCCTGCCGCAGCGCACCGGCCGCCAGCTGCTGTACATGGTCTGGCAGCGCAGCGACAGCCCGGAGGCGTTCTACAGCTGCTCCGACATCGACTTCGGTTCGACCACCGCCGCTGCCGCCCCGGCACTCGCCGCGCAGGCCCCGGCCGCGCCAAGCGACGCCCAGATCGCGGCCGACGCGCCCAGGTCCACGGTCGCCCACCACGGCCACGGCGGGGACCCGAACGCCCCGGCCGGCCAGATCGTCCCGACCACCTCCGCCGCCGTGGCCGGCACCTCGGCCACCGGTCCGCTGCTGCTCGCCGGCGCCGCCGCGATCGGCGTCGGGTGGGCGGGCATGGTGCTCCGGCGCCGCCGCGTCGAGGCTGTTCGACGCGACGCCTGACGCCGGAGGCGGGGCCGGGCCGGTCACACCCCCGTCCGGCCCGGTTCCGTCACCGCATGACGGCGGCGGCCCACCCGGGGTTTCCCTCCCGGGTGGGCCGCCGCTGTGTGAGGAGCGCGGGGCTCAGGTGGTGGTGCCCCCGGTCCCGTCGGTGCCCCCGGTGCCACCGGGGCCGGAGCCCGCGCTGCCGCCCGGGCCGGTGCCGGGCATCCCGGGAATGCTCGGGATCTTGCCCTTGAAGTCGGTGATGCCCTTGACGATGGTGTCCATCACGGCGACGTCCGGCGCCTTGTCGGCGATGTCGAAGCCGAAGTGCACCGAGACCAGCGACTTGCCGTCGGCGGACGGGAAGACCACGGTCTCCACGTAGCCGTTGTTGCCCTTGGGCGCGTCCACCTTCCAACGGACCAGGTAGCCGTCCTGGCCGTTGACCTTGACCGCCTCGGACTTGAGCTCCTGGTGCCCGGTGATGTTGCCGTACGACTCCTTGGCGACCTTCGCGATGTCGGCCTTGGCCGCCGTCTGGGCGTCGGTGCCGCCACCGTCGATCCGGCCGGTGTTCACCCCGCCGAGGGTACAGTCGCCACTGCCGTCGGGGCAGGCGTAGGAGCCGACGGTGATCATGGCGTAGCCGTCGCCGGTGGTGCCGGCCTGCCAGCCGTTCGGGACCGGCAAGGTGAGGCGGTTCACCACGTCGATCGCCGTGTCGGCGCCGGGCCGGACCTTGCCGTTCCCGTTGCCCTTGCCGTTGCCCTTGCCGTCCCCGCTGCTCCCGTTGCCGCCACCGCCGTTGCCACCATTGCCGTTGCCACCATTGCCACCGCCCGGGTAGCCGTCCCACGGCCCATAGGCGCCTCGCGGGGTGTGCTGGGCGATCGGCTTGGGCTTGTCCCCGTGGCCGTCCATCGCGAGGTAGGTGATCCCCGAGCCCGCGCCCAGGCCGAGCAGGGCGGCGGCGACGGTCGCCACGACCAGCTTGGACGGCTTGCGCCGGGGCTTGCGCGGCGGCAGCGGTGAACCGAAGGCGGCGCCGAAGGGCGGCGGCTCCGGATAGCGGACGGTCGGGCCGCTGCCCAGGACTTCGCCCTCCAGCACCCGGGTCTGATCGGTCGCCCCCGGATCGCCGGCCTCCGGGGCCGCCGGGCCCTCCGGGGTGTCCGGGCCCTCCGGGGCGCCGGGTGCCGCAGCATCGGCCGCGGGAGCGGTCGAGTCCGGGGCGTCCGAGGGCGTGGGCCGGGTGTCGGCTGTCCAGCCCTTGCCGTCCCACCACCGCTGCGGCCTCGGGTCACCGGTGGGGTCCTTCGGATCCGGGTACCACCCGGCGGGAATCTGCTCGCTCACAGCAGAGAATCTAAAGGCAGCCGGATAAGCGCGAAATCAGCGCGGCACGGAATTCCCCCGGTTTTCGATGAAATTACGGTGAGAAGCAGCGCACCGGACTACAACGGGGTGACGTACGCCCCGGAGATCCCGCCGTCGACCAGGAACTCGCTCGCGGTGATGAACGAGGAGTCGTCGCTCGCCAGGAAGGCCACCGCGGCGGCGATCTCCTCGGCCCGGGCGAACCGGCCGAGCGGAATGTGCACCAGCCGGCGGGCGGCCCGCTCCGGGGCCTCGGCGAACAGCTCGCGCAGCAGCGGGGTGTCCACCGGCCCCGGGGAGAGCGCGTTGACCCGGATCCCCTCACGGGCGAACTGCACGCCCAGCTCGCGGGACATCGCGAGCACCCCGCCCTTGGAGGCGGTGTAGGAGATCTGCGAGGTGGCCGCGCCCATCCGGGCCACGAAGCTGGCGGTGTTGATGATCGAGCCACGCCCGTGCCGGCGCATGTACGGCAACGCGGCCTTGCAGCACAGGTAGACGCTGGTCAGATTGACCTCCTGGACCCGCTTCCAGGCGTCCAGGCCGGTGGTCAGGATCGAGTCGTCCTCCGGCGGCGAGATGCCCGCGTTGTTGAAGGCGACGTCCACACTGCCGTAGGTCTCGTACGCCTCGTCGAACAGCGCCTCGACCATGTACGGGTCGGTGACGTCGGTGTGCACGAACAGCCCGCCGACCTCCTTGGCGGCGGCCCGCCCGGTCTCCTCGTCGAGGTCGGCGCAGACCACCTTCGCCCCCTCCGAGGCGAGCCGGCGGGCGGCGGCCAGGCCGATGCCGCTGCCCGCGCCGGTGACCACGGCGGTGCGGCCGACCAGCCGGCGGCAGACCACCTCGTCCCGCGCGGCGTGCTTCTCGCTCATCGGGCTGTCACTCCTCGCTCTGGATGAAGACGTTCTTGGTCTCGGTGACGCGGCGCAGCACGTCCGGCCCCCGCTCGCGGCCCACCCCGGACTCGCCGAAGCCGCCCAAGGGTGTCCAGTCGGTCATGCGTCACGTCCGTCGGTCACGCGTCACATCCGTTCGAAGGATCGGTAGCGCTCCCAGTCGGTGACGGCGCCGTCGTAGGCGGCCTGCTCGACCCGGGCCATGTTCAGGTAGTGGTCGACCACGTCGTCGCCGAAGGCCTCCCGGGCCAGTTCGCTCTCCGCCCACAACGCGGCGGCCTCGCGCAGCGATCCGGGCACCCGGGCGTACTCCTCGACCGCGTAGGCGTTGCCCAGGCAGGGCGTGGGCAGCTCCAGCTTGCGCTGCAGCCCGTGCAGGCCGGCCGCGATCATCCCGGCCACGGCGAGGTACGGGTTGACGTCGCCGCCGGGCACCCGGTTCTCCATCCGCAGGCCGGGGCCGTGGCCGACCACCCGGTAGGCGCAGGTGCGGTTGTCCCGGCCCCAGGCGACGGCGGTCGGGGCGAAGGAACCCGGGCGGTAGCGCTTGTAGGAGTTGATGTTCGGGGCGTAGAGCACGCTGAACTCGCGCAGCGCCGTCAGCTGGCCGGCCAGGAAGTGCCGCATGGTGTCGGTCATCCGGCCGTCCCGGTCGGCGAAGGCGGGGGCGCCGACGGCGTCGCGCAGCGAGAGGTGGATGTGGCAGCTGTTGCCCTCGCGCTCGTCGTACTTGGCCATGAAGGTGAGCGCGCAGCCCAGTTGGGCGGCGATCTCCTTGGCCCCGGTCTTGTAGACGCTGTGCTGGTCGCAGGTGGTGAGGGCGTCGGTGTAGCGGAAGGCGATCTCGTGCTGGCCGAGGTTGCACTCGCCCTTGGCGGACTCCACGACCAGGCCGGCGCCGGCCATCTCGTTGCGGATCCGGGAGAGCAGCGGCTCGACCCGGGCGGTGCCCAGCATCGAGTAGTCCACGTTGTAGAGGTTCGCCGGGGTCAGGCCGCGGTAGCCGCCGAGCCAGGCCTGCTCGTAGGTGTCGCGGAAGACCAGGAACTCCAGTTCGGTGCCGATGTCGGCGGCCAGGCCGTACTCGGCGAGCCGGGCGATCTGGCGGCGCAGCAGTTGGCGCGGGGCGGCATCCACCGGGTGGCCGCCGTGCCGGGCCAGGTCGGCGGTGACCTGGGCGGTGCCGGGCTGCCAGGGGGTCAGCCGCAGGGTGCCCAGGTCGGGGCGCATCGCGAAGTCGCCGTAGCCGGTGGCCCAGGACGAGAAGGCGTAGCCGTCCACGGTGTTCATGTCGACGTCGACGGCCAGCAGGTAGTCGCAGGCCTCGGCGCCGTGCTCGGCGACTTCGTCGAGGAAGAACCGGGCGGCGAAGCGCTTGCCCTGCAGCCGGCCCTGCATGTCGGTGAAGGCGAGTGCCACGGTGTGCACCTTGCCGGCGTCCACCAGGGTGCGCAGCTCGTCCAGGGTCAGCGGCGGCCGGGGCGGCGGCCCCGCGGCGGCGTTCCCGGGTGCGGCGTTCTCGGACATGACGGAACCCTCCTTCCTCGTGTCCTGGGTGGTCTCGATGGTCTAGGTGGTCTCGATGGTCTCGGTGGTCTGGTGGCCCGGATGGCCGTGACGACCTCGAACCCGTCGATCACTCTTCGAGATCAAGCAGTCACAGCGAACCGTACGGCCTGCGCCTCGCGGGGCGGAAGAGGGCAGGCGTGTGTGGCGCGCCGATATGCGTGGTTGACGGGGTATCGGGCGGTTCGGGAGGAGAATGCGCGCCATGGATCGCAGGCCTTTGATCGGTGTCAGCACCTACCTGGTGGACGCGAGTTGGAGCCACTGGCGGAGCCGTCGGGTCGCTCTCGTCCCCGAGCGGTACACCGCGTACGTCCGGGACTCCGGCGGGGTCGCCGTCCTGCTGCCGCCCGACGCCCCGGAGCGCGCGCCGGAGGTGCTGGCCCGGCTGGACGCGCTGGTCATCGCGGGCGGGCCGGACATCGACCCGGCGTACTACGGGGAGCCGGCCCATCCGGCGACCGAGGTGGACTCGCCGGAGCGGGACGTCTGGGAGGTCGCGCTGCTGCGGGCCGCGCTGGCGGCGGGGATGCCGCTGCTGGCCGTCTGCCGCGGGATGCAGGTCCTGAACGTGGTGTGCGGGGGCACGCTGGTGCAGCACCTGCCGGACGTGGTGCCGGTGGACGTGCACGGCGGCTCGCCGGGGAAGTACGGCTCGCACCCGGTGCGGCCGGTGCCGGGGACGCTGCTGGGCGGGCTGCTGCCGGAGTGCGAGCTGGAGGTACCGACCTTCCACCACCAGGCCGTCGACCGGGTCGGGACGGGCCTGCGGGTGAGCGCCCACGCGCCGGACGGCACGGTGGAGGCGCTGGAGGGGCCCGGCTTCACGCTCGGGGTGCAGTGGCATCCGGAACAGGGGGACGACCTGCGGCTGATGCGGGCCCTGGTTCGGGCGGCCACCGCCGCGGCCCTGGACGCGGTGGCGCTGGACCCGGCCTTGGACATGGCGGCGCTGGGATAGCTCAACTGGGCGCGGGCGCAGGGGATTTCTGCTGGTCGGACGGCTGCGGCGTGCGCCGGGTAAAGCCACCCGAACGGCAACGACAACGGTCACCAGTACAGCCTTTGGATCTTTGTCGATTCTGCGGTTCACTTCGGTTGCAGGGCGGTCGCGCCGCGCCCCTGTTCCCATCCGTGCGCCCAGAGAGGACTTCCATGGCCAGGCCCGAGCATTCGCACGATGATCATGCGCATGACCACCAGCCGTCGAACGGGGACGGGCACGCGCACGGTCACGGCGGACATGGCAGCCATGGCGGACACGGCAGCCACGGCGGGCACGGCGGCCACGGTGGGCACTCGCACGGCGTCTCCGCCGACGCGGACCGCCGCTGGCTGCTCAGCGCCCTCGCCCTGATCGTCGTCTTCATGGCCGGCGAGGTCGTGGTCGGCTTCGCCGCCAAGTCCCTCGCGCTGATCTCCGACGCGGCCCACATGCTCACCGACGCCGCCTCGATCGTGCTCGCCCTGATCGCGATGCGGCTCGCCGCCCGCCCGGCCCGCGGCGGCTACACCTACGGCCTCAAGCGCGCCGAGATCCTCTCCGCGCAGGCCAACGGCGTCACCCTGCTGGTGCTCTCGGCCTGGCTGGGCTACGAGGCGGTCACCCGGCTGATCTCGCCGCCCGCGGTCACCGGCTCGCTGGTGCTGGTCACCGCGCTGATCGGGATCGTGGTCAACCTCGCGGCCACCTGGTGCATGTCCAAGGCCAACCGCACCTCGCTCAACGTCGAGGGCGCCTTCCAGCACGTCCTCACCGACCTGTACGCCTTCATCGCCACCGCCGTCGCCGGTCTGATCATCCTGACCACCGGCTTCGCCCGCGCCGACGCGATCGCCTCGCTGATCGTCGTCGCGCTGATGCTCAAGGCCGGCGTCGCACTGGTCCGGGAGTCCGGGCGGATCTTCCTGGAAGCCGCCCCGGCCGGGATCGACCCGGACGCGGTGGCCGACCGGATGGTCACCGAGCCGCTGGTCGAAGAGATCCACGACCTGCACATCTGGGAGATCACCTCCGGCCAGCCGGCGCTGTCCGCGCACATCCTGGTCACCCCCGGCGGCGACTGCCACGCCGTCCGGCGCCAGCTCCAACGCCGGCTCGCCGACGAGTACGGGATCACCCACAGCACCCTCCAGGTCGACCACGTCGGCGAGGACGAGGCGGGCGCACTGTTGCAGATCGCCGCCCCGGGCGACACGGCCGCCGAGCACTGTGCCGACGCCCACGGCCCGGTCCACCGCGCCGGGCCGCACGAGCACTGACGGCGCACGAGCGCTGACGGCACACGAACGCCGACGCCGCACGGGCACGGGCACGGGCACTGGCGCCGCACGGGCACCGAGGCCCTCCGATGTCGCCCTCGTACGGCATGATCGGAGGCGTGACCGCACCGCGACTGATGCTGCTCGACTCCGCCAGCCTGTACTTCCGGGCCTACTACGGCGTACCGGACACCCTGCGCTCGCCGCAGGGCGAGCCGGTCAACGCCGTCCGCGGCCTGCTGGACTTCATCGCCCGGCTGGTCCACGACCACCGCCCCGACGAACTGGTCGCCTGCATGGACGCCGACTGGCGCCCCCAGTGGCGCGTCGACCTCGTCCCCTCGTACAAGACCCACCGGGTCGCCGAGGCCGCCGAGGACGGCGAGGAGGAGGTGCCCGACACGCTGGCCCCGCAGGTCCCGGTGATCGAGCAGGTGCTGGACGCGCTCGGCATCGCCCGGGTCGGCTCCCCCGGCTACGAGGCCGACGACGTGATCGGCACCCTCACGGCCCGCGCCAAGGGGCCGGTGCAGATCGTCACCGGGGACCGCGACCTCTTCCAGCTGGTCGACGACGCCCGCGGGATCACCGTGCTCTACCCCGTCAAGGGCATGGGCAACCTCCAGGTCACCGACGACGCGCTGCTGCTCGAGAAGTACGGCGTGCGCGGCGCCCGGTACGCCGACATGGCCGCCCTGCGTGGAGACCCGTCGGACGGCCTGCCCGGCGTCAAGGGCATCGGCGAGAAGACCGCCACCCAGCTGATCAACGAGTACGGGGACCTCGCCGGCATCCGCGCCGCCGCCCTCGACCTCGCCTCCAAGCTCACCCCCGCCCGCCGCCGCAACATCGTCGAGGGCTCCGCCTACCTCGACGTCGCCCCGAAGGTGGTCCGGGTCGCCGACGACGCTCCCCTGCCCGCCTTCGACCCGGCCCTCCCCCGCGAACCCCTCGACCCGATGACCCTTGAGGAACTCGCCACCCGCTGGGGCCTCGGCACCTCCCTCGACCGCGTCCTGGAAGCCCTGGCGACGCGCTGAGCAGCCCGACACGAAGGGCCCGCCGCACTCGGTGCGGCGGGCCCTTTCGGTCGGACGGGGGCGTCCGGGATGTTGGCGTCACGCGGTCAGGCGGTGACCCGTTCGGCCTGCTCCGCCTGGAGACCGGCGGGCTGCTCGGCGCCGGCGGAGGTGTTCTCCCGCGGCGTGGGAAGCACGGCCATGATCACGCCGGAGATCACGATGGTCGCCGCCCAGGCGAGCCCGTACTTGCCGACGAAAGTGCCGGAGAACGGGCCGGCGAACCAGTCGCACTTGGTGAAGGCGAGCCCGATCAGCAGCGCGAGCACCCAGGACACCATCGCCTGCCAGCAGAAGCCGCCCACGTACCAGTACCGGCTGCTCCGGCCGGTGTCCATCAGCGCGGCGGCGTCGTAGCGCACCGCGCGCGAGCGGCGCCGGAACATGTCCACCGCGTAGACGCCGATCCAGGCCGAGAAGGAGACGGCCAGCAGGATCAGGAAGGTGATGAAGGAGCCCAGGAAGCTCTTGGCGACCAGCATCAGCAGCAGGCCGCCGACCAGCGAGATCACGGCGTTGATGCTGACGGCCATGGCGCGCGGCAGCTTGACGCCCATGGTCTGCGCGGTGAAGCCGGCCGAGTACATGGAGAGGCTGTTGATCAGCAGCATGCCGACAATCGCGGTCAGCAGGTAGGGCACGGCCAGCCAGGTCGGCAGCAGGTCGCCGAGGAAGGAGACCGGGTCCGCGGCCTCGGCCAGGCCCGGCGAGGCCACCGCCATCACGGCACCCATCAGCACCATCGGCACCATCACCAGGCCGGCGCCGGAGACCGTCACGCCGACGATCTTCCGGCCGGAGGCGGCGTGCGGCAGGTAGCGGGCGAAGTCCGGGCCGGTGGGGACCCAGCTGATGCCACCGGCGGCGATGGTCCCGATGCCGGCGATCATCATCGCGGTGGTGCCCGCGGGCTTGGCGAAGACCTCGCTCCAGTGCATGGTCGCGACCAGGTAGCCCAGCACCAGGACACTGAAGATGCCGAAGAGGTACGTCGACCAGGTGTTGCAGACGTTCAGCGCCTTCCGGCCCATGCCGGAGACCAGGAAGGTGCAGGCGACGAAGACGAAGAGCGTGACGACGATCAGCACGGTGTTGCTCTTGACGCCGAAGAGCAGGTCAAGGACGGTCAGCACGGCGTAGGCACCGGTGACGGCGTTGATCGTCTCCCAGCCGAACCGGGCGATCCAGAGGATCGCGCCGGGGAACAGGTTGCCGCGCACACCGAAGGTCGCCCGGGAGAGCGTGGCACCCGGGGCTCCGCCCCACTTGCCGGAGACGGACAGCAGGCCGACCATGCCGAAGGAGGCGAGCGCGGCGCACGCGGCGACGATCAGGACCTGCCAGAAGTTCAACTGGTTGAACACCACCAGGGCCGCGCCCATGGTGAGGAGCAGGACGCTGATGTTCGCCGCGACCCAGGTCGGGAAGAGCTCGCGGACTCTGCCCCGGCGCTCGTGGTCCGGGACGGGTTCGATACCGCGGGTCTCTATCGCGCCGTCGGTGTCGGCGGTGGACAGCTTGTCCATGAGGGTGGCTCCGTGCGTGTGAAGCGGGAGATAAATCGGGCAAATGGAACATTGATGGAACTCTTCGCGCGTAGCGCGGGAGTTGAGTCATCCTACTTTGTCCACTTCGACCCGAGCGCCGTCGGCCGCACTGCGCAACGCCAAGGGGCCCGCACGTTCGCGTCGTCGAACGTGCGGGCCCCTTGGCGTTGCGCAGCCCGCGGCCACCCGCCACATTCGGCCTCGGTCAGGCAGCGGTCCCGGACGCGCTCGTCAGCCTTCGGACCTCTGCATCCTTGAAAGCCCTCACCTCTTCCACGATCCCGCTCCTCCGCAACTCGGGCACAGGAACGCAGAGGTCCATCCGCTGGATACAGACGCCCACCATGTACTCCCCTTGATCAGTGAGGTACAGGCGGATGCCGTAGTAGCCCTCCTCACAGTCCGTGTCATTGTTCAAACGACACGACGCGCACGTACCGGGAAGCCGTACGGGCAGCAATCGCTTGACATAGACCGCCCGGCTGCCGAGCGCCCGGTAGAGGGTGCGCTCATCGGAAGTCCCAGCGGTGAACGTCCGGAGCACCGGTTCCGCGCCGACACGGGCGAGCACTTCGGAGATGGCCGCGGTCGACTCCGCTCCGTCCTGGATGCTGGTGAGCATCCGCACGTCCGCGAACTGACCGTACGACTCCACCAGGTTGACGATGCGGTCGACGTGGGTCATACCGGGGACGACGATGTTCACGGAGACCTTCACGCCGTTGGAAACGGCAGCCCGGATGGTCTGCTCCGCGGCGCGGATCTTCGTCCCGGCCAGACCCGCCGACCTGAAGCGCTCGGACTGAACGGCTCGGAGTTCTTCGGGGGTCGTGCCGAAGACGGAGACATTGGCCCGGTTGAGGCCGGCCGCCGAGCAATCCCGCATGACCTGCCGGCCGCGCTCCCCGTTGCTGGTCATTCCGACGCTCAGCCCCATTCCGGTGAGCGCCGAGACCAGCGAGGACACTTCCGTGTGGAGCGTGGGTTCCCCGCCCGTGAGGTGAACCTCGTCGGCGTCGAACGCCCTCGCCACGGTTCGCACCGCACGTCGGAAAGACATGTCCGGGGCCATCCTGGCGGCAAGGAAGCCGACCCCGTTCGTCTCGCTGTAGATCGATACGCGGCCGGTCCTGCCCGGACCGGCCGCGAAGGGCAGTTCGGTGCGGCCTCGGTGGTCGGCGGTGACGGGCGTTCCCTCGTTGTGGCAGAACGTGCAGGCCAATCCGCAGTCGTCGATCACCTTGATGCGGACAGTCCTGTCGCGGACGACCCTGACCGCCGGACGGTTGGTTGCCGACAAGGTTCGTCTCCTGTCACTCGAACGTGAGCCGGGGGATCGCCTCGATGTCGATCCCGTACCGGCGGTAGACCTTGGTCGTGTTCTCGCTGGTCAGCTCCCCCAAGGGGAGCTTCAGCGAGAGCGCGGTCGTGTGGACGTGTTCGGCGCTGTCGCCCTCGATCTCCAGGTACGGGGGGATCAGCGGCCAGTGGTCGATCTCGATGGCCGCGCCGCCCAGCGTCCAGGAGGACCGGCGGTTCTCCTGGTACGCCTTCGGCTGGTAGCCGAGCTTGCCGAGGAGCGTGTTCATGGCGTCGAAGTCGCCGACGCTCGTCTCCGTCTCGGTGACGCCGTCGATCGCGTCGGAGTGGATCTCCTTGACGCACAGGGTGACGTCGGAACCGGTGTCACGCAGCCGGACCCACGCACCCGGCCGACCGGGGATGTCGTAGACATAGCGGCGCTGGAACCGGTCACGCAGGTGCTCGGCGCCGGCTTCCGCCAGCAGGGCGCGCATCGTCTCCGGCTCGATGTTGAGGACCTTCGCCTCGAACTCAATCGCGGTCATGGGAAGTTGCCTTCCTCGATGCGGTACGGGCATGCGCGCGCACGATATCGGCGATGCCCCTCGCCACCTCCTCGGGCGTACGGCCGGTGCCGTCCACCGGCACCAGACCGAACTCCCGGTACACGCGGGAGCTTTCCGCCACGTTCGGCTCTTCCCGCTGGTGCCAGTACGTCAGCGTCCCTCGCTCGGAGCGTCGATTGAGCCGCTCTTGGCGTACGCGTTCGTCCACTCCCAGGAGGATCGGCACGTCCGGCACGAGGGCATCGCTCGGGTACTCCGGCACGCAGTCCTGCCCCATCGCCCTGTGAGTGGCGATGGTGCGCGGGAAGTAGGACTCGACCACCACCGTTCGGCCGACCTCCACGAGCGCCCGCGCGGTCTCGGACTTGATGTGGTTGGCCATCATCCACCAGTGGAACCGCGCCGACAGAACGCCGGCGGCGTCGACTTCCGCCCGCATGCGGGGGAACGTCGGCAATGCCCCGTCCGTGAGGTGAACGCCGTTGACGAACGCGGCGACCAGCGGGGCGACGGTGGTCTTCCCGCTCGCACTCAGACCGTCGAGGGTGACGAAGACCCCTTGGGTCACGTCCAATGTGAACTCCGTTTCCTTGCTCGGTTCTTCGCGGCCCCCAGGTCCAGGGGCCCCGGGGGCTCCCCGCAGGCACGCGACTCGGTGGGCGGCCTGCCGGCGGGTGTGGGGCGTCGAGGTGAGTGCGGCGCACCGTCTCCATCAGCTCGGTGAGCATGACGAGGTCACGCACCACCCGGTAACCGGATCGGGCAGGTCGATCTCGGACCAGATCTCCTTGCCACCCTCGGGAAGGTTCTCGACACCGAACCGGGACACGACCCCCATGACCAACCTCAGGCCGCGCCCACAGGTCGCCTCGTCGCTCACCGACCGGCACTCGGGCCTGCCGCCGCCCGGGTCGGCCACGGACACTCGCAGCACACCCGGGGCGGACGTCAGAGAGGCGGTCAGTTTCAGATCCGGCTGGTCGCCGCCGCAGCCGTGCTGCACGGCGTTGGTGCCGAGTACGGACAGGACGAGTTCCACGTCGCCCAGCACGTCACCGCGCTGCCGGTCGTCCAAGCCGAGACCAAGCAGCGGCACAGCCATCCGGGCCCAGCGGCGGAGCTCACCGATCCGCTCCCGTTCAGCGGTAAACCTCGTCGTGATGATGTGTGATCCGGGCTCCATGAGGGCGCCTCACTCACTCGGGGCCGGGCTTTCGGGAAAACGTCCCTGCTGCTGGCCGAACGTGACGGAACATTCGCAGTGCAACCTGTGACTGCCTTGCACGAACAGCAAACCGCCCAAGTTCGCTGGGAGTAAGGTGTCGGCTACCTTCCGCTGTTAAACCGGTTAAACGGCACCGCCAGGAGACCCCCATGGGGCGTACCCGCCAGCCCAATGAACGGCTGGGACAGCTCATCCGGGAAACAGGCCGACCGAACGAAGCCCTCGCCCGGGCCTTGTGCGCCGTCGCGGCCGGTCACAACGATCCGGCACGGCCGAGCCGGGCATCCGTCACGCAATGGGTCCGCCAGGGCGTGATGCCCTCCGGGAACATCCCTCAGTACCTCACGCAGGTGCTCACCACCTGGCTGAACCGTGACGTCACCCTGTGTGCGATGGGGTTCGGAGACGAGCAATCGGATCTACGTGACTGGGGTTTGGATACGCTGAAAGCCCTGGCGGCTCTTGGACGGATCGACGTTGACGTGGAACGCAGACAGCTCCTCCGCACGCTCACGTACTCTCTTGGAGCGCTGAGTATCCCCCCCGACAGTTGGTGGGAGCACATGGCCCGAACGGAGAGTCGCGGCATCACACAACGCCGCTCCGGCCAGGCCGATGTGGACGCCGTCCGCGAGATGGCGGGGCTGTTCTCCCAGCTCGACCAGCGCCGTGGCGGCGGGCACGGCCGCACGGCGGTCGCGCAGTACCTCCTCACGGACGTCGGAGAGTTCCTCCAGGGCACCTTCTCCTCCGACCGGATTCGGCGGGACATGTTCTCCGCAGCATCCGAACTCGCCTACCTGGCAGGGTGGACGGCGTTCGACAACGGCGAGCACCCCACCGCCCAGCACTACTACACCGTCGCCGTGAAGCTGGCGGCCGAGGCCGACGACGCCGCGATGGCCGGCCACGTACTGCGCGCCATGGCCCACCAGGCGGTCGACCTCCGGAAGCCGGACCATGCCGTCAGGGTCGCCGAGGCATCCATGGCCGGCGACCGGTACGGGCTCGCCAGCCCTCGCGAGCGGTCCCTGCTCGGCGTCGTCCACGCACGTGCTCTCGCTGCTGCCGGGCGCACCGCGGAGGCGAACGCCGCGCTCCTTCAGGCCGAGCGGGATCTGTCCGCGGCCTCGCCCGGCGACGACGAACCGGCCCGGGTGTTCTTCTTCGGCGAGGCCTCCTTGGCGCACGAAACGGCGTCGGCGCTACGCGACCTCGGCGACTTGGAAGGTGCGGCGAAGGAGTTCGAACGCAGCGTTGCAACGCGGAAGGTCGCTTCCTTCACCAGGACCCACGCGGTGACCCTCGGTCACCTGGGCCTCGTGAAGGCCCGGCAACACTCGATCGAGGAAGCCTGCACAATCTGGTCCCGGTCGCTCGACGCCATGCAGGCGGTCCGCTCCGCCCGTACCCGCGATGTCGCCCTGGGCATCCGCAGTGCTCTGTCGCCCTATCGCGGACGGAAGGTGCAGGCCATCGACACCATCGACAGGCTCGCCGCCGAGTACCTGGCGGCCACCATCTGACCCGCCGTCCTGGCGGGTCCGTTCAGAGGAGGGGAAGCACGTGGGTGAAGTCTTCAGCGTGGAGGCGCTCGGGCATGTTGTGGGAGGCCGAACGGAACCGACCGACGACTACTGGGGAGGGACACGTGCCATCATCCGACTGGACGGCGACAGGTTTCCGCTCGACGCGACGAAGGGGCTGGAGGAGTTCTCCCACCTCGATGTGATCTTCCGGTTCCACAAGACCGACCCGGCCGATCTGAACTTCGGCGCACGCCGTCCCCGGGACAACCCGGACTGGCCCGAGGTCGGCGTGTTCGGCCACCGGAACATGCGGCGCATCAACTGGCTGGGGTCCTCCCGTTGCCGGCTCGTCAAGGTCGACGGCCTGGACCTGCACGTCGAGGACCTGGACGCCATCGACGGCACCCCGGTCCTCGAAGTGAAGCCCTGGTTCGAGGAGTTCGGCCCGCGCGGAGAGGTGCGCCAGCCCGCGTGGACGACGGAGATGCTCCGCGACTACTTCGCCCCGGTGGACCCTGCTCACTGAACGTCTCGCCTGGGATCACCTTGCTTCTGCCCATCCCTCTGCCCGCGCCCCAGTTCCCTGGGGAGCGGGTCGTCCAACTCCCTACGTCCCCGTCAGCGCGGGCCTCGGAGTTTGGAAACAACGCCGCCGCTTCGGCTGAGCCGAAGCGGCGGCGGGCAGGCGGGTGGGGGTGGGAGCGCCAAGGGGCCCGCACGTTCGACGACGCGAACGTGCGGGCCCCTTGGCGTTGCGCGGTCAGCTCACGGAGGAGTAGGCGATGATGCCGCGGCGGAGGCTGTCGACGGCCTTGCGGGCGGTCTTGCGGAGGTCGGCGTCCTCGCCGGCGGCGTCCTGGATCTGGCCGAGGACGTCGATCAGCTGCTTGGTCCAGCGGACGAAGTCGCCGGCGGGCATGTCGGCGTCGCGCAGGACCTGGTCGAGGTTGTGGCCGAGCGCCCAGCGGTAGGCGACCCAGGCGAAGCCCAGGTCGGGTTCGCGCTGGCCGACGCCCTCGGCGGTGTTGATCCGGTGCTGCTCCTCCAGGGCGTCCAGGTGGCCCCAGATCCGGACCATCTTGCCCAGCGCCTCCTTGGCCGCGCCCTCCGGCACCCGGGGGGCTCCGGCGTCGTCAGCCTGGCGGGCCTCGTACACCAGCGCCGAGGCGCAGGCGGCGAGTTCGGCGGCGGCGAGGCCGCTCCAGACGCCTTCGCGGATGCATTCGGAGGCGAGCAGGTCGAGTTCGCCGTAGAGCCGGCCGAGCCGCTTGCCGTCGTCGGTGACGGTGTCGCCGCGGAGGTAGCCGAGGTCGGTGAGCAGGGCGCAGACCCGGTCGAAGGTGCGGGCGATGGTGTGGGTGCGCGAGCGCATCCGGCGTTCCAGCATTTCGGTGTCGCGGTGCAGCCGGTGGTAGCGCTCGGACCAACGGGCGTGGTCCTCGCGGTCGGAGCAGCCGTGGCAGGGGTGCTGGCGCAGTTCGGCCCGCAGTCGGGTGATCTCCGGGTCGTCGGCGGCGGCGGCGCGGCCCTTGCGGAACCGTTCGGGTTCGAGGTGGCCGGCCTTGGTGCGCAGCGCGGAGGCGAGGTCGCGGCGGGACTGCGGGCTCCGCGGGTTGAAGGACTTGGGGATGCGGACGCGCTCGATCGCGGCGACCGGGTACGGGAAGTCGATCATGGCGAGCCGCTTGACCTGGCGTTCGGCGGTGAGGACCACCGGGCGCGGGCCGTCCTGGAAGTCGGGGTGGCGCCGGTCGCCCCGGCCGGAGCGGTCGACCGGGGGCAGGCCGGGGTCGAGGACCAGGGCGAGGCCGGCGAACTTGCCGGTGGGGACGTGGATGACGTCGCCCGGCTTGAGGTGCTCGATGGACTCGACGGCGGCCGCGCGGCGCTGGCTGGTGCCTTCGCGGGCCATCTCGTTCTCGCGGTCCTTGAGCCGGCGGCGCAGCTCCATGTACTCGTCGAAGTCGCCGAGGTGGCAGGTCATCGACTCGCGGTAGCCGTCCAGCCCTTCCTCGTTGCGCTGCACCTGGCGGGCGATGCCGACGACCGAGCGGTCCGCCTGGAACTGGGCGAAGGAGGTCTCCAGCAGTTCGCGCGAGCGGTGCCGGCCGAACTGGGAGACCAGGTTGACGGCCATGTTGTAGGAGGGCCGGAACGAGGACTTGAGCGGGTAAGTACGGGTGCCGGCCAGGCCGGCCAGCGCCTCCGGGTCGAGGCCGCGCTGCCAGAGCACCACGGCGTGGCCCTCGACGTCGATGCCGCGTCGACCGGCCCGGCCGGTGAGCTGGGTGTACTCGCCGGGGGTGATGTCGGCGTGGGTCTCGCCGTTCCACTTGACCAGCTTCTCCATGACCACCGAGCGGGCGGGCATGTTGATGCCGAGCGCGAGGGTCTCGGTCGCGAAGACGGCCTTGACCAGGCCCTTCACGAAGAGCTCTTCGACGACTTCCTTGAACCGGGGCAGCATCCCGGCGTGGTGGGCGGCGATGCCGCGCTCCAGGCCGTCCAGCCACTCGAAGTAGCCGAGGACGTGTAGGTCCTCGTCGGGGATGTCGGCGCAGCGTTCCTCGACGAGGGCCCGGACCTGGGCGCGGTCGGAGTCCTTGTTGAGCCGCAGCCCGGAGCTGAGGCACTGCTGGACGGCGGCCTCGCAGCCGGCCCGGCTGAAGATGAAGGTGATCGCGGGCAGCAGGCCTTCGGCGTCGAGCCGGTCGATGACGTCCACCCGGCCCGGTGTCCAGACCCGGCCGGGACGGCCGTTGGGCATCGAGCGGCCCCGGCCGCGGCCGAAGCGGTCGCGGGGGTTGCGGTCGACCTCGGAGCGGGCGAGCCGGACCAGTTCGGGGTTGACGGCCTTGCCGGGGTTCTTCAGGTTGTTCTTGGGGCGGCCGTCCCGGTCGGGGTTGGCGAACAGGTCGTACATCCGGTTGCCGGCCATCACGTGCTGCCACAGCGGCACCGGGCGGGTCTCGGAGACGATCACCTTGGTGCCGCCGCGCACGGTGTCCAGCCAGTCGCCGAATTCCTCGGCGTTGGAGACGGTCGCGGAGAGCGAGACGAGGGTGACCGACTCGGGAAGGTGGATGATGACCTCCTCCCAGACGGCGCCGCGGATGCGGTCGGCGAGGTAGTGCACCTCGTCCATGACGACGTAGCCGAGGCCGTTGAGGGTGCTGGAGCCGGCGTAGAGCATGTTGCGCAGCACCTCGGTGGTCATGACCACCACGGGGGCGTCGCCGTTGACGGTGTTGTCGCCGGTGAGCAGGCCGACCTTGGCGGCGCCGTAGCGCTTGACCAGGTCGCCGTACTTCTGGTTGGACAGGGCCTTGATGGGCGTGGTGTAGAAGCACTTGCGCCCGGCGGCCAGGGCCAGGTGCACGGCGAACTCGCCGACGATGGTCTTCCCGGAGCCGGTGGGGGCGGCGACCAGGACGCCCGAGCCGGATTCCAGCGTCTCGCAGGCCTCCAGCTGGAAGTCGTCCAGCGGGAAGTCGTACAGCTGCTGGAAGCCGTACAGGGCGGTGGCCTGTTCCTTGGCCCGGCGACGACTGGCCGCGTACGCCTCGGCGGGGCTGAGCTCCTGGTCGACCTGGGGCTCTGGATCGGGGGTGTTCATCGCCGTCCGGGTGTGGTTGGTGTGATCTCGCATCTCAGCGAGAGGTTACCCGGGAGGACTGACATCGATAGCACCGTTTTTTCGCGCTACGGATCAGTTCCCGCACAGCTCCATAGTTGCAAATGTCTTCAAGCGATCGCGATGCGTCCGAGTTCGGACATCTCCGGTCATTCCCGGTGGACCGGGCCGCAGGCTTCCTACCGTCGTCGTCACAGCCACCACACGGCCACCAAGCGGCCCGCACACGGCCGCCGACGCACGGGAGGACAGCCACGATGGCGAACCTGGAGACGTCCCTCAAGGACGCCATGTCGATCGACGGCGCGATCGGCGTCGCCCTGGTCGACTACGGCAGCGGCATGGCGCTCGGCAGCCTCGGCGACGGCGGCGAGCTGGACCTCAACGTCGCCGCGGCGGGGAACACCGACGTGGTCCGCGCCAAGATGCGGGCGATGGAGATGCTCAACCTGCACGACAACGAGATCGAGGACATCCTGATCAGCCTGACCAACCAGTACCACATGGTCCGGCCGATCACGACGCCCACCGGGCGCGGCCTGTTCCTCTTCCTGGCGCTCAACCGCAGCCGCTCCAACCTCGCAATGGCCCGCCACCAGCTCAAGCGGATCGAACTATCGCTGGAGATCTGAACCCGGACCGACACCAGGAAGGGGGGCCTCGTGACGGTGGCGCTCTACCAGGCCAAGGCCGAGTTCTTCCGGATGCTCGGCCATCCCGTCCGGATCCGGGTGCTGGAACTGCTCCAGGCCGGGCCGACGCCCGTCCGCTGCCTGCTCGCCGAGCTGGAGGTCGAACCCTCCAGTCTCTCCCAGCAGCTCGCGGTGCTGCGCCGGTCCGGCATCGTCACCGCCACCCGGGAGGGCAGCACGGTGGTCTACGCGCTGGCCGGCGGGGACGTGGCCGACCTGCTGCGGGCGGCCCGGCGGATCCTCACCGGGCTGCTCGCCGACCGGAACCTGCTGCTCGCGGAGCTGCGCGGGGACGCGAGCCCGCGCGGGGACACGGGACTGCGCGGGGACGCGAACCTGCGCGGGGACGCGAGCCTCGGACGCTAGCCCTCCAGCTCCTTGAGCACCCCCGCCAGCCCGTCCGCCAGCCGCTCGTACTCCTCCGGCCGGTTGTACAGCTGGGCGCTGATCCGCAGCACCCCGCCGCCGGCCCAGGGGCGGACGGCGATGCGGGTGCGCAGCCGCTGCCACACCTCGGCCATCAGCGCCCGTACCTGCGGCTCGGTCTCGCCGTGGCCGGCCGGCAGCCGGACCGTGCGCATCCACACCCCGGGCGTCGCGGGCAGCGGTTCCAGCCCCGCGCGTTCGACCAGCGCCTGCCGGCCGTACGCGGCGAGCGCGGTGTTGTGGGCGGCCACCGCCGCCGGGCCGAGCGTGCGCAGCAGGTCGAAGCCGGCCGGGGCGGCCAGCCAGGGCGTGTAGTCGCAGGTGCCGCGCCATTCGACGTTGCCCGGGAAGCCCTTGTCGTGTTCCCAGGACAGCGCCAGCGGGCGTACCCGGCCGGTCCACTCGGGGCGGACGGCGAGGACGCCGGTGGCGCGCGGGGCGAAGGCCCACTTGTGCAGGTTGCCGAACCAGAAGTCGGCGTTCGGGTCGGCCGGGGCGGGCAGCATGCCGGGCGCGTGGGCGCCGTCGACGACGGTGGTCACGCCGCGTTCGCGCAGGTCGGCGAGCAGGGCCGGGCCGGCCACCAGGCGGGCGGTGGGCGAGGTGAGCTGGTCCAGGACGGCGACGGTGGTGCGTGCGTCCACGGCGGCGAGCACGGCCTCCCGGACGGCGTGCTCGTCCGGGGCGTCCAGCGGGATCCGAGCGACGACCAGTTCGGCTCCGGTCTCGGCGGCTTTGCGGGCGACGGCCTGGGTCACCGCGCCGTAGCCGTGGTCGGTGACCAGGATCCGGTCGCCGGGGGCGAGCGGGAGGGTGTCCAGGGCGATCGCGACCGCCTCGGTGACGTTGGCGACCAGGGCGAGCCGGTCGGGGTCGGTGCCCAGTTCGGCGGCGATGAGGGCCCGGGCGGCGGCGATCCTGGCCGGGAGGTCGGCGAAGAAGCCGTCCGGGTCGAGCTCGTGTTCGGTCCGCAGCCGTTCCTGCGCGCGCTGCACCGGGAGGGGCACGGCGCCGTACGACCCGTGGTTCAGGTGCGCCGCGTCCGTCGACACGCTGAACAGGCCGTCGGCGGCGGGCAGCGGGGCCGGGGGCTCGGCGGTCTTCAGGTCCTCGGTCACGGTTTCCTCCGCTCGTCCGGCCTTCCATGGCCTCGTATGGCGTCATATGGCGTCGCGCGGCGTCGTATGGCGCACATCACGTGGTGTGTGACATTTCACATGACAGACTACTGGTCGGGGCACGCACCGCGCGACCACGATCGGGCCGTGACCATCACCGACGCCTTCCTTGCCCTCAGCGCCCGTACCGGCCGGTTCACCTTCGGCGCACCGCGCGCGTACACCCTCGCCGAGGACGGTACCCGGCTGCTGCTGCTCCGCTCGAACGGTCCCGAGGATCCGGTCGACCGCCTCCACCTGCTCGACACCGCCACCGGCGAGGAGCGGACGGTCGCCGACCCGGCCGCACTGCTGCCCGGCCGCACCGGCCGCCGCGACGACCTGCCGACCGTCGAGCGCCGGCTGCGCGAGCGCACCCGGCTGGTCGCCGCCGGGATCGGCTCGTACGCGGCCACCGCCGACCTCGCGATCGCCGTCTTCACCCTCGACGGCCGGCTGTTCCGCACCGACACCGCCGCCGCCACCAGCGACGAACTCCCGGTCGCCGGGCCCGCGTTCGACCCCCGGCCGGACGCCACCGGCCAGCGCGTCGCCTACGTCGCCGACGACGCCCTGTACGTCACCCCCGGCCTCGAACCGCTCTCCCCCGCTGACGGCGCCCGCTGGGGCGTGGCCGAGTTCGCCGCCGCCGAGGAGCTCGGCCGTGCCCGGGGCCACTGGTGGCGCCCGGACGGTGGCGCGCTGCTGGCCGCCCGGGTGGACGAATCCGCCCTCCCCCGGCGCTACTTCGCCGACCCGGCCCGCCCCGCCGAGGCCCCCGAGGACTTCGCCTACCCGCAGGCCGGCGGCCCCAACGCGGACGTCCAGCTCTGGGTCCTCGGCCTCGACGGCGGCCGGGTCCGGCTGCGCTGGGACACCGACGGGTTCCCGTACCTCTGCGCCGCCTCCTGGGCCTCCGACCACGAGGTGCTGCTCACCGTCGCCGACCGGCTGCAGCAGAACGTGCTGCTCCTCAGCGCCGACCCGGCCACCGGCGCGACCCGCGAACTCTCCCGCACCACCGACGAGTTCTGGGTCGACGACCTGCCCGGAACCCCCGGCCGACTGGCCGACGGCCGACTGCTCACCGTCCACGACACCCCGCAGGCCCGCGGCCTCGCCCTGGACGGCAAGCCGCTGGACACCACCGGGCTGCAGATCCGCCGGGTGGTCGGACTGCTGCGCGGCCGACTGCTCTGCGAGACCGGCCAGGGCGACCCCGCAGACCAGTACGTCCACCTGATCGACCCGGACGGCGGCGCGCCCGAGCCCCTCACCACCGGCCCCGGCACGCACTCCGCCCTTGCCGCCGCCGACACCCTGGTCCTCACCTCGGCCACCGCCGACGGGATCCGCCGCCGCGTCCTGCGCGACGGCGGCGAGCGGGCGCTCACCGACCTCAGCGCCGGGCTGCCGCTCACCGACCTCAGCGCCGCGCTGCCGTACCGGGTCAGCCCGCGGCTCGCCCGGGTCACCGAACGCGGCCTGCCGACCGCCGTCGTCTACCCGCGCGAGCACGGCCCCGGCCGCCGGCTGCCCGTCCTGCTGGACATCTACGGCGGGCCCGGCTACCAGGCCGTGGCCGCCGAGCCGCGCCGCTGGCAGCTCCGCCAGTGGTGGGCCGACCAGGGCTTCGCCGTGGTCACCACCGACAACCGCGGCACCCCGTTCGTCTCCCCGGACTTCACCCGGGCGATCTTCCGCCGCTTCTCCCAGGCCGCCCTGGACGACCAGGTCGACGCCCTGCACGCGCTCGCCGCGCACCACCCGGACCTCGACCTCGGCCGGGTCGCCGTGCGCGGCTGGTCGTACGGCGGCTACTTCGCCGCGCTCGCGGTGCTGCGCCGCCCGGACGTCTTCCACGCCGCCTGCGCGGGCGCCCCGCCCACCGACTTCCGGCAGTACGACACCGCGTACACCGAGCGCTACCTCGGCCTGCCGCAGGACAACCCCGAGGGCTACGCCGGCGACTGCCTGCTCGCCGACGCGCCCGCGCTGACCAGGCCGCTGCTGCTGATCCACGGGCTGGCCGACGACAACGTCCACCCCTCGCACACCCTGCTGCTCTCCCAGGCCCTCACCAAGGCCGGCCGCCCGCACACGGTGCTGCCGCTGCCGGGCGTCACCCACATGACTCCGGACGGGATGAACGAGCAGCTGACCCGGGCCGAACTCTCCTTCCTCCGGGCCTCCTTGGGGTGACCCGTTCGGGTCTGTCCATTGCGCCGCCCGGGCCGGACTGCGACACTCCGCGTGGTCGCCGCCCGGCCCGGGCGGAGCAGTGGAACGGGGAGAGCGCGAAATGAAGATCGACAGACCCGGCCCGGTCGGACAGCGGCAGTGGACCCCGCTGACCGCCGGCAACGCCGGCCTCGCCTTCGGGCTGGAGCTCGCCATGCTGGCGGCGCTCTGCTACTGGGGCTTCAAGACCGGGTCCGACCTGGGCACCCGGCTTCTGCTGGGGCTCGGCGCACCGGCCCTGGCCGCCCTCGTCTGGGGCCTGTTCCTGGCCGCGGGCGGGCCGAAGTACCGGCTCCCGCTGCCCGCCGAGATCGTCCTCAAGCTGCTGACGCTCGGCACGGCCGCGCTCGCGCTGTACGCCACCGGGCGGACCACCCTCGCGGTGGTGTACGGCGTGCTGGTGGTGGTCAGCGTGACCGTCGAGTACAGCACCCGCTGACGGCAACGCCGTTGACGGACCGGCAGGTGGGAGGCATCGGACCGGCAGCCGCGGGAGGATCCGTTGAGTTCGCCCGACCGGGCTGGGACACTCCGCTGGAGCAGCCCTCCGCCTGTCCGCCGTCCGGTCCCGGCGGCGGCCCCGGCGGCGGACGGCGCGAGGATCGAGGCGGGGATCGGGGCCGGGATCGAGGCCGGGACCGAGGCGGGGAGAGCGCGCGGATGACGATCGACGGACCCGGCCCGACGGAGCGGCGGCTGCGCAGGTCGCTGGCCAGGGCCGGCACCGAACTCGGCTTCGGGGTGCAGCTCGCGAGCCTGGCGGCGCTCTGTTACTGGGGGTTCAGGACCGGCGACAGCCTGGGCCTGCGGCTGCTGCTGGGGCTCGGCATCCCGGCCGCGGCCCGGGCGGTCTGGGACGTGTTCCTGGCCGAGCGCCGGGCGAAGGTCGAACTGCCGCTCGCCGCCCGGCTGGTGCTGAAACTGGTCCTGCTCGGCGTGGCCGTGGTGGCACTGTCCGCCGCCGGGCCGGCCACCCTGGCGGCGGTGTTCGCGGCACTGGTGGCGTTCAGCCTGGCGCTGGACTTCGGCAACGGCTAGACAGGACGTCACGGAAAGGGGCGTCGCACCTGCGGGTGCGGCGCCCCTTTCGCTTGCCCCGGACCCCTTCCACGTGACCCGTGACATGTGAAATATTACCTGCGCTTCATCGACCGATGATCCGAAGCACCCCATCCCCCGGAAAGGACCGGTCAGTTGCGCAGACTGTCCGCGGCCCTCGCAGCAGCGCTCACCACGAGCGCGATAGCGGCCACCCTGCTGGGCACCCCCGCCCAAGCCGCTCCCCCGACCCCCCTCACCGTCACCGCCGCCGCGGCCTCCGACGCCGCCGCACAGGGCGCCGAGGCCCCGCCCGCACCGCTCGTCCCCCAGGAGCGCGAGCGCCAGGCGCTCCGCAGCAAGGCCCTGGAGCAGCTCAACAAGGGCGCCGTCGCCAAGACCGCCGACAAGCGGGCCCCGGCGAAGGTGAAGGTCGGCAACGACTACGTCCAACTGGCGCACCAGCGCACGGACAAGGTCTTCGTGATCCTCGCCCAGTTCGGCGACGAGGTGGACAACTCCACCCAGTGGAACGGCCAGCCCCGCTACGGCGGCACCCCCGGCCCGCGCCACGACCAGATCCCCAAGCCGGGCAAGGACGACAACCACACCCTGTGGTCGCCGGACTTCGACCGCACGTACTACCAGAAGATGTTCTTCGACGACGCGCCCGGCGCCGTGTCGATGCGCAACTACTACCGCACCCAGTCCTCCGGCCGGTACGACGTCGAGGGCACGGTCAGCGACTGGGTCACCGTCCCGTACAACGAGGCCCGCTACGGCAGCAACAAGGGCCCGCAGGGCTCCGGCGCCTGGACCGAGGCCCAGGAGTTCGTCCGGGACGCCGTGAAGGCCTGGTTCGACGGCGAGGTCGCCAAGGGCCGCTCGTCCGCCGACATCAAGGCGCAGCTCGCCCAGTACGACGTCTACGACCGCTACGACCACGACAAGGACGGCGAGTTCAACCAGCCCGACGGCTACCTGGACAACGTCATCGTCGTGCACGCCGGCGTGGACGAGACCTGGGGCGGCGGCGCACAGGGCACCGACGCGCTGTGGGCACACCGCAGTTGGGCCTTCCCGGACGCGACCGGGCAGACCGGCCCGGACGGCGACAAGATCGGCGGCGCGCCCGTCGGCGACACCGGCCTCTACGTCTACGACTACGTCCAGGGCGGCGAGAACAGCGGCGTCGGCCTGTTCGCCCACGAGTACGGCCACAACCTCGGCCTGCCCGACCTGTACAGCACCACCGGCGGCGACAACAGCGTCAACTTCTGGTCGCTGATGTCCTCCGGCTCGTACCTGGGCAAGGGCCCCAACACCACCGGCGGCTACCCGGGCGACCTCGACGCCTGGAGCAAGCTGCAGTTCGGCTGGCTCAACTACGACGAGGCGCAGGCCGCCACCCGCTCCAGCCACGCCCTCGGGGTGAGCAGCTACAACACCGACCAGGCGCAGGCGGTCCTGGTCCACCTGCCGGACGGCACCACCAGCACCGACCTCGCCGACCCGTACGAGGGCTCCAAGCAGTGGTGGAGCGACACCGGCGACAACCTCGACAACTCCCTCGCCCGGGACGTCGACCTGCGCACCGCCACCGGACCGGCCGCGCTGGACGCCGCGGCCTGGTACGACACCGAGCAGGACTACGACTTCCTGACCGTCGAGGCCTCCACCGACCAGGGCAAGCACTGGACCGCCCTGGGCGGCACCGTGGACGGCGCCCCGATCGGCAACACCAGCGCCAACACCCCCGGGCTGAGCGGCAGTTCCGGCACGTACCGGAAGCTGCACATCCCGCTGGACGGCTACCTCGGCCAGCAGGTCCGGCTGCGCTTCCACGCCACCTCGGACGGCAACACCCACGGCAGGGGCGTCCTGGTGGACGCCGTGAAGGCCACCGCCGGGGGCACCGAGCTGTTCGCCGACGGCGCCGAGAACGGGGCCGGCGGCTGGACGGCCAGCGGCTTCACGGCCATCACCGGCCGCACCGCCGTCAAGCAGCACCCGCGCGCCTACATCGCCGAGAACCGCCGCTACACCGGCTACGGGGCGTTCCTGAAGACCGGCCCGTACAACTTCGGCTACACCGGCGTCACCGGCAAGGCCAACGTCGTCGACAACTACCCGTACCAGGAAGGCGTCCTGCTCTGGCTCTGGGACACCTCGTACGGCGACAACAACACCAAGGACCACCCCGGCGGCGGGCTGATCCTGCCGATCGACGCCCACCCGGCGCCGATCCGCTTCGCCGACGGGACCCTGGTCAACGGGCGGGCGCAGACCTTCGACGCCACCTTCTCCCTCAGGCCGACCACCCCGTTCACCCTGCACAAGGGCGGGGTCGCGGTGCGGATCCCGGCCGAGCCGGCCGTCCCGGTGTTCAACGACCACACCGGGGTGTACGCCGACCCGGCCACGCCGCAGCTGACGGTGAAGGTGCCGGACACCGACACGAAGATCGAGGTCGTCCGGGAGTCCCAGGGCGGGCGGATCACCACCGTCCGGGTGGGCCCGGCCTCCTGAGCCTCGACCTCCCGAACGGCAACGTCCCGAACGGCAACATCCCGAACCGCGGCCTCCAGCGCCGCGCATGACGAAGGCCCCGGATCCCCCGACAAAGGGATCCGGGGCCGGTCCGCGTCCGATCACCGCCCGAGGCGGCGGGCGGTGGGCGCGGCCGCGGCCGTGGCCGTGGCTACGCCGAGCACGGTGATCGCGGCGATCCCGAAGGTCATGTACCGGGCCGAGCCGACCGGGCTGTCCGCGCGCAGGATGACCAGGCCGCCGCCCGGCAGCACAGCGGGAGAAGAGTTCGCGCCACCCGCCGGAGGCCCCGTCGGACGGCGACTCCGTTGGGTAACTGTGCGGCTGGGCAACGGTTGTACCGTTCCTCACGGCAGATGATTCGGCCACGTCCGGTACGCTGAGACTTCAAGAGAACTTGAAGTCAAGGAGTCGCCATGACCACCGCGGAGGAGACATGACCACCGCGCCCGTCGACCTGCTGAGCGTCGGCGAGGTGGCCCGGCGGGCCGGGATCGCCACCTCGGCGGTGCGCTTCTACGAGGAGCAGGGACTGATCTCCTCCGAGCGGTCGGCCGGAAACCAGCGCCGCTACCGCCGGCACGTGCTGCGCCGGATCTCGCTCATCCTGGTCGCCAAGCGGCTCGGCATCCCGCTCAGCGAGGTCGCCGAGGTCTTCACCGGCCTCCCGGAGGACCGGATGCCCGGCAAACACGACTGGGAGCGCATCTCGCTCCGCTGGGCCGAGCAGCTCCGCGCCCGCCGGATCGAACTGGAGCGGCTGGAGGGCGAGCTGACCGGCTGCATCGGCTGCGGCTGCGTGTCGCTGCGCCGCTGCCGGGTGCTCAACCCCGGCGACGAGCTGGCCGCCGAGGGCCCCGGCCCGCGCCTCCTGCTGCCCGAGGAGTGAGAGCCGGGGATCGGTTGGAACCCGGTCGGACGCGGCCCTCGTAAGGTTCCCCGCCGCGTCCGACCGGGGGTCTGGATGCCCGGATCACATCTCCGGGAAGTCCCGGCTCACACCTCCGGGAAATGGCAGGCCGCCTGCCGGGTGCCCGGGCCGGCGATCTGCAGCAGCGGCCGCTCCGTCCGGCACAGGTCCTGCGCCTTGGGGCAGCGCGGGTGGAAGGTGCACCCGGGCGGCGGGTCGGCCGGGCTCGGCGGGTCGCCGAGCAGCACGATCCGTTCCCGGGTCCGCTCGGCCTCCGGGTCCGGCAGCGGTACGGCGGACAGCAGCGCCCTGGTGTACGGGTGCGCGGGGCTGCCGTACACCTCGGCCTTGTCGCCGATCTCGACGATCCGGCCCAGGTACATCACGGCGACCCGGTCGCAGACCCGCTTGACCACCGACAGGTCGTGCGCGATGAACACGTACGCCAGTCCGAGCTCCCGCTGGAGCCGCTCCATCAGGTTGACCACCTGGGCCTGGATGGACACGTCCAGCGCGGAGACCGGCTCGTCGGCGATCACCAGCCGCGGCGAGGTGGCCAGCGAGCGGGCGATGCCGATGCGCTGCGCCTGGCCGCCGGAGAACTCGTGCGGGTAGCGGTCCAGGTGCTCGGGGATCAGCCCGACCAGTTCCATCAGTTCGGCGGCCCGCTTGCGCGCGGCCGTCGCGCTCTCGCCCTGGACCAGCAACGGCTCGGAGATGATCCGGGACACCGTCTGCCGGGGGTTGAGCGAGGAGTACGGGTCCTGGAAGACCATCTGCAGGTCCCGCCGGTGCGGGCGCAGCCGGGCCTGGGAGAGCCCGCCGATCTCGGTGCCGTCGAAGGTGACGGTGCCCGAGGTCGGGTCGAGCAGGCGGACGATCATCCGGCCGGTGGTGGACTTGCCGCAGCCGGACTCGCCGACCAGGCCGAGCGTCTCCCCCGCGACGACGTCGAAGCTGACCCCGTCCACGGCCCGGACCGGCGCACCGGGCCGCCCGGTGCGGCTGCGCCGGCCGGGGAAGGTCTTCACCAGGTCCCGTACGGACAGCAGCGGACCGGTCGGCACGGCATCGGCCGTCGCAGGATCGGTCATCGCAGGATCGGTCATCGCGGCATCGGCCATCACAGCACCCCTTCCGGCACCAGCGGCAGGTGGCAGGCGGCCTGGTGGCCGGGAGTGAGCGGGCCGAACACGGGTCGATCGGCCAGGCAGCGGGCGTGTTCCTCGGCGGACGCGGCGGTGGTGCGGGCGCAGCGCGGGGCGAAGGAGCAGCCGGTGGCGGGGGCGATCAGCGACGGCGGGGTGCCGGGGATGGCCCGCAGCGGGGCGTCGTCGGTGTCGTCCAGGCGGGGCAGCGAGTCCAGCAGACCGCGGGTGTACGGGTGTGCGGGTTGCGCGAACAGCCGGTCCACCGGGGCCTGTTCGGCCGCCCGTCCGCCGTACATGACCAGGACCTCGTGGGCGACCCGGGCGACCACGCCGAGGTCGTGGGTGATCATCACGACGCCGAGGCCGCGCTCCTGCTGGATCCGGGCGATCAGGTCGAGGATCTGCGCCTGGACGGTGACGTCGAGCGCCGTGGTGGGCTCGTCGGCGATCAGCAGCTCGGGCTCGCAGGCGAGCGCCATGGCGATCATGACACGTTGGCGCATGCCGCCGGAGAACTGGTGCGGGTACTCGTCGACCCGGCGGGCCGGCTCGGGGATGCCGACCTCGGTGAGCATCTCCACCGCGCGGGCCCGGCCCGCCCTGCGGTTGGCCTTGAAGTGCACCCGGTAGTGCTCGGCGATCTGCTCGCCGACGGTGTAGAAGGGGTGCAGGCTGGACAGCGGGTCCTGGAAGATCATCGCGATCCGGCGGCCCCGGACGGTGCCCAGTTCCTTCTCCCCGAGCCCGTTCAGCTCCTGCCCGTGCAGCCGGATCGAGCCGGTGACGGCGGCGCCGCGGTGCAGGCCCATGACGGCGAGCGAGGTGACGGACTTGCCGCTGCCGGACTCGCCGACCAGGCCGAGGGTGCGGCCGGCCTCGACGGCGAAGGAGATGCCGTCCACCGCCCGCACGGTGCCGCGCGGGGTGTCGAAGGCGACCCTGAGGTCGTCGACCTCCAACAGGCTGGTCATCAGTACCTCACTCTCGGGTCGACGAACGCGTAGAGCAGGTCGACCAGCAGGTTCGCCGCGACGATGAAGAACGCCGCGAGCAGGGTGACGCCGAGGATGACGGGCTGGTCGGAGCGGCCCAGGCCGTCGTAGAACAGCCGGCCGACGCCGGGCAGGCCGAAGATGGACTCGGTGATGACGGCGCCGGCCAGCAGGCCGCCGAGGTCCATGCCGAAGATGGTGAGGATCGGCGTCATCGCGGAGCGCAGCCCGTGCTTGACCGTGACCGTCCGCGGCGGCAGCCCCTTGGCCCGGGCGGTGCGGATGTACGGCTCGGCCATCGCCTCGATCATCGAGTTGCGGCTCTGCCGGGCGTACATCGCCGCGTACAGCAGGGCCAGGGCGGTCCACGGCAGCAGCAGGTTGGAGGCCCACGCGAGGGGGTTCTCGGTGAACTGGTGGTAGGCCGGGTAGGGCAGCAGCCCGGCCGTCCTGACGACGCCCCAGATCAGCATGATCGAGGTGAAGTAGACCGGCAGCGAGGCGGTGCCGACCGAGAACACCATCAGTGTCCGGTCGAGCGGCCTGCCCTTGTGCAGCGCCGAGGTGATGCCCGCGCCGAGGCCGAGGACCAGCCAGAGCACGGCCGCGCCGAGGGCCAGCGAGATGGAGACCGGCAGCCGGTCGGTCAGCAGGTCCCACACCGGCAGCCCGTACTCGTAGGAGTAGCCGAGGCACGGGAAGCCGCAGTGCACGGTGCTGGGCCCGGAGCCGTAGTCGCGGCCGGCGAAGATGCCGCCGAGGTAGGCGAGGAACTGGTCCCAGATCGGCTTGTCCAGGCCCATCGCCGCCTTGACGTCGGCGAGCCGCTCGGGGCTGCAGGTCTTGCCGCAGGCTGCCGCGGCCGGGTCGTTGGGCAGCAGGTAGAAGATGGTGAAGGTGATGGCGCAAATGGCGAGCAGGATGCCCACCACGCCGAGCAGTCGGCGGCCGAGGTAGAGGATCACGACCGGCCTCCCCGGGGGTCGAGGATGTCGCGCAGCGTGTCCCCGAGGAGGGTGAAGGCGAGCACGGCGAGGAACAGGAAGGCGGTCGGGATCAGGAAGTAGGTCGGGTCGGTCTCGTAGTGGACGATGCTCTCGGCGATCATCTGGCCCCAGGACGGGGTCGGCGGGCGGACGCCCACGCCGAGGTAGCTGAGCGCGGCCTCGGTGGCGATCATGCCGGGGATGAGCAGCGTGGTGTAGGCGATGATCGGCCCGGAGACGTTGGGCAGGATCTCCCGGGTGAGGATCCGCCAGGACCGGGCGCCGCCGACCTTGGCGGCCTCGACGTACTCGCGGTGCTTGAGCGACAGGGTCTGGCCGCGGACCACGCGGGCGATGCCGGGCCAGGTGAACAGCCCGATCACCAGGGTGATCAGCAGGATCCGGTTGACGTCCTTGGCCACCGACATCATCGCGATCATGAAGATCAGCGAGGGGAAGGACATCGTGAGGTCCATCAGCCGGGACAGCAGCGTGTCGGTGCGGCCGCCGAAGTAGCCGGCCGCGATGCCGGCCAGGGTGCCGGCGATCACGACGACGGCGGTCGCGGTGAAGGCGATCAGCAGGGACACCTGCCCGCCGTGCAGCACCCGGGCGAACAGGTCGCGCCCGGTGATCGGCTCGACGCCCAGCCAGTGCCGGCTGCTGATGCCGCCGAAGTCGCCCCGGGGCAGGCCGCCCAGGTACGGGTCGATGGCGCGCTTGTCGAACTCCTCGGGGGTCCAGCCGCCGAGCGAGCTCAGCGGACCGGCCAGCGCGGCGGCCAGGATCAGCACGCCGACCGTGATCAGCCCGAACCGGGCCGAGCCCTTGGCCCACAGCTGGTCCCAGACCAGCCGCCAGGGCCCGCGCCCGGCGGTCTTCGCGGCGCCCGCCGCCGTGGCACCGGCCACGGCGGCGGGCTCTGCAACACTTCGCTCGGCTCCGGCCGCTCCTGATCCGGCGTCGACGCTCCGCGCTCCGGCACTGGCTGCGCTCGCCTGTCGCTCGTCACCGTCGACACCCGCGCGGCCTTCGGCTCCCGAAGGGGTGGTGGTACTCATCGGTGCCGGCCCCTCAGCCCTTGCCCTTGGCGGGGTCCTTGAGGCCGACCACGGCGAGGTCGATCATGCCGGCGTAGCCGGAGTTGCCGAACGCGCCGGCCACGTTGGTGCCCACCAGCAGGGGGCGGCGCTGCCACATCAGCGGGACGGCCGGGGCCTTAGCCATCAGGTCCTGGTCCAGCTGCTGCCAGGCCTTGTTGGCCTCGCTGACGTCCGTCATGGCCGCGATCTGGTCCATCCGGTCCATCGTGGCCTGGTCCTTGAACTGGCTGTAGTTGCCCTGGTTGCCCTTCTCCTTGAGGGTCCGTCCGTCGAACAGGAACGGGAAGAAGGTCGCGGCGGACGGGTAGTCGGGACACCAGCCGTTGATGGTCAGCTCGGGGGCGTTCTTGAGGTCGCCGATGGTGTCGGCGAAGGCGGACGGGTCCACGGTGTTGACGGTGACCTGGACGCCGACCTTGGCCAGCGACTGCTGGATCGCCTCGGCCCGGGTCTTGTCGCCGAGCGAGACGGTGATCGCGACCTTGAGGTCGGTCTTGCCCGCCGCCTTCAGCAGGTCCTTGGCCTTCTCCGGGTCACCGGCCACCGGGACCTTCAGCGGGTCGGCCTTGACTCCGCCGGTCAGCGACGGCGGCAGGTAGGAGGTCGCCACGTCGGTCACCGCCGGGCCGCCGAACGCCGTCACCTGCGCCTCGCGGTCGACCGCCCACATCATCGCCTCGCGCACCTTCGGGTCGTCGAAGGGGGCCTTGGCGGTGTTCATGTACAGCATGTCGGTGCAGCCGGTCTGCTCCGCCACCATGCGGGACTTGACGTCCGCCTTGGGCAGCACCTTGGCGACGCTCTCGTGCTGCATCCAGGGCATGTCGATGGCGTTGGCGTCGGCGCCGTCACTGGCGATGATCCGGTCGTCGGCCTGGCCGCCCTTGATGCCCTGCGTGACCACGATCTTGTCCGGGTACGCCTTGCGGACGGTGTCGGTGCCCTGCTCCCAGTTGGTGTTGCGGACCAGGACCAGCTGCTTGCCGCGGTCGTAGGTCTCGATCTTGTACGGGCCGGAGGAGAACGGCCGCGAGTCGTACTGGGTGCCCTTCTCCTGGGACTGCGGCACCGGGGAGAAGGTCGGCAGGGTGACGGTGTCCGAGAACTCGGCGACCGGGCGCTTCAGGTGGAAGACGATCGTCCTGTCGTCCGGCGTCTCGATGCTCGCCAGGTGCTCGCCGTTCAGCGGGCCCTTGTAGTTCTCGCCGCCCGCCAGGTACTGGATCGCGTAGTCGGGGCCGCCGGTGAGGTCCGGCGAGAAGGAGCGCTCGACGTTGTACTTGATGTCGGCGGACTTGATCGGGCTGCCGTCCTCGTACTTGAGGCCGTCCTTCAGGGTGAAGGTCCACACCTTGCCGCCCTCGGCGGACTTGCCCAGGTCGGTGGCGAGGTCCGGGACGATCTCGCTGCCCGCGGCGCCCGGCTCGGACTTGAAGGTGGTCAGCGTGCGGTAGATCAGCCGGGTGCCGAAGTCCATGTGCGGCACCACCCAGTTGCGGGCCGGATCGAGGTGGGCGAAGTCCTGGTTGGTGAGGACGGTGAGGGTGCCCCCCTTGGCCGGGGTGCCGCCGACGATCGAACCGGACGCCGCGCCCGGGCCCTGACTGTTCGAAGGCCCGGCCGCGTCACCGCCACTGTCGCTCTTGTCGTTCTTGCAGGCCCCGAGGCCGAGGGTGAGGGTCGCCGCGAGGGCCGCCGCGAGGGCGGCGTGGGTGCGCCTGGTCATGTTGCAACTCCGCTGTGGGGGGCCTGATCCGGCCGCTCCGCTGTGTGACCCGTAACATAGTAATGTGAAATTGCACTGCACAAGAGGTGACGCCACCCGTTACCGAGCTGTGTCCGTGCGCGCCCCCTGCCGCACATCTCCCCAGTCCAGCCAAGGAGTTCACCGGTGACCCTCCCCCGGACCGGCCTCAACACCGGGAGCCACGACCTCCCGGTCTCCCCCGCCCTCGCCGCCTTCATGGGCACCCGCTGGGCCCCCACCCCGCTCCCCACCGACCGCCGCGTCCCCGGCCACGACCGCTTCCCCGGCCGCCGCGCCCGCCTCTGTGCCGCCTTCCCCGGCGAACGGCTCATCATCCCGGCCGGCCGGCTCAAGGTGCGCTGCAACGACCTCGACCACCGCTTCCGCCCGCACAGCGCGTACGTCTGGCTCACCGGACTCACCGGCGAGGACCAGGCCGACCACGTCCTCGTCCTCGAACCCGCCGGCCCCGAAGGCCACGAGCCGATCCTCTACCTGCGCCCCCGCTCCCCGCGCGACGGCGGCGAGTTCTACCGCGACCGCCGCTACGGCGAGTTCTGGGTCGGCCCCCGACCCGACCTCGCCGAAGCCGCCCGGCTCACCGGGATACGCACCGAACACCTCGACGACCTCGGCAAACTGCTCTCCGGCCCCCAGCCGCCCACCCGGGTCCTGGCGGGCACCGACGCCCTGGTCGACGAGACCACCGGGCGGCGCACCGCCTCCCACGAGGACGGCGAACTCGCCGCTGTCCTCTCCGAGTTGCGCCTGGTCAAGGACGAGTGGGAAATCGGGCAGCTGCAACTCGCCGTCGACCACACCGTCACCGGCTTCGAAGACGTCGTCCGCGCCCTGCCCACCGCGCTGCGCCACCACCGCGGCGAACGCTGGATCGAAGGCGTCTTCGACCTGCGCGCCCGCGCCGAAGGCAACGGCACCGCCTACACCACCATCGCCGCCACCGGCGCCCACGCCTGCGTCCTGCACTGGATCCGCAACGACGGCGCCCTCGACCCGAACGCCCTGCTCCTGCTGGACGCCGGCGTCGAAACCGACACCCTCTACGCCGCCGACATCACCCGCACCCTCCCGCTCAGCGGCACCTTCACCCCCGCCCAACGCCAGGCCTACGAACTCGTCCTCGCCGCCCAGAGCGCCGGCATCGCCGCCCTACGCCCCGGCGCCCGCTTCCGCGACTTCCACCGCGCCGCCATGCGCGTCATCGCCGAAGGCCTCGCCGACTGGGGCATCCTGCGCATCCCCGCCGACCAGGCCCTCGCCGAGGACAACGGCCTCTACCGCCGCTACACCCTCTGCGGCAGCGGCCACATGCTCGGCCTCGACTACCACGACTGCGCCAAGTCCCGCGCCGACCGCTACCTCGACGGCACCCTCGAAGAGGGCATGGTCCTCACCGTCGAACCCGGCCTCTACCTCCAACCCGACGACGAAACCCTCCCCCTCGAACTCCGCGGCCTCGGCATCCGCATCGAGGACGACCTGGTGATCACCCCGGACGGCGCCCACCTGATGTCGAACGCCCTCCCGAGGACGGTCAAGGACATCGAGTCATGGATGGCGGCCCTCCTGAGCTGACCACCTACGGCCAGGGCGGACGATCAAGCCACCTTGATCGTCCGCTCCCCCTGCCGAACGGTGACCTCCACCTCGCCGCCGATGGCAGCGGCATACGCCCGCAGATTGTCCAGGCTGTCCACCTGCCCGTGCTCGATCTGCGACACCCGCGCCTGGCTCACCCCGAGCAGTTCAGCCACGTGCTTCTGCGTGAGTCCGGCCTTGCGCCGCATCTCCGCAAGCTCATACCCCCGAACCTGAGCAAGCATCTCCTGGCGAACCTGCACCCGCCTCGCCTCCGCCTCCGGCGTCGCCAGCTCGGGAAACCGCTTCATGACCTCGGCTTGCACCTCGGTCCAACTGCGCCCCTTCATCGGCGCGCTCCGTTCCGTTGCTCCTCGACGTAGCCCGCGTAACGCTTCTCCGCCAGAGGAATCGACTCGTCGTACGGGCGTGATCTCCCACATGCGGCCACATTGAGTTGTGTCTTATGCGCTACCGCGTACGTTCCCTCCTAATCCACCCCGGCGAGGGACAACACGCCCCGTCCGGCGCGCGCTGGGCGCGCTACCCCTGCGCGCCCTGCCACAGCTGCGCCACGATCTGCTCCGCCGGGCCGGAGCGGGCCAGGTGGTGGGCCGTACCGGCCCAGAGGTGCATGGCCGTGGTGTCGGCGCGGCGGGTGGCGGCGGTGCGGAGCGGGGCGGTGAGGTGGTGGACCTCGGGGTAGGCGGGCGGGGCGTACCGGCCGTGGCGGTCGATGAAGGCGTTGCGCAGGCCGCGAGCGGGACGGCCGGTGAAGGCGCGGGTGACGGTCGTCTCCGGGAGTTCGGTGAGCGCCGCCCGGTGCGCGGCCGAGGCGCCGGACTCGTCGGAGCGCAGCAGGGCCGTCCCCAGCTGCACCGCGACCGCCCCGGCCCGCAGTGCCGCCGCGATCGCCGCGCCGTCGCCGAGCCCGCCGGCGGCGATCAGCGGCAGCGCCGTCACCTCCCCTACGGCGGGCAGCAGTTCGAGCAGCGGCGTCTCCCCCGGCACGTCCGCGATCCGGTGGGTGCCCCGGTGCCCGCCCGCTTCCGGGCCCTGCACGCACAGCGCGTCCATGCCGGCCGCCTCCGCCGCCCGCGCCTCCTCCGGCGTGGTGACGGTGCCGACCTGCAGCGTCCCGGCGGCCCGCAGTGCGGCGGCCTCCTCCGCCGTCGGCAGCCCGAAGGTGTACGAGACCACCGGCACCGGGTCGGCGAGCAGCGCGGCGAGCTTGGCCTCCCAGTCGTCCCGGTCCGGCCCGATCTCCTCCGGCAGTGCCACCCCCCACCGCTCGGCTTCGGGCCGCAGCCGCTCGCGGTAGGCGGCGACGGCCGCCGGATCCCCGGGCGGTGCCGGGACGAAGAGGTTCACCCCGTACGGCCGGTCGCTCGACTTGCGTACCAGCGCGATCTGTTCGCACATCGCCGCGGCGCTCTTGTACCCCGCGGCGAGGAACCCGAGCCCGCCGGCCCGGTTCACCGCGGCCACCAGCTCCGGGGTGGAGGCCCCGCCCGCCATCGGCGCGGCGATCACCGGTACGGCAAGCTCGTCGAGACGCACGGCCATCGGGGCTCCTCACACTGCTGCGGGCACGGACCGTTTCCCACCCTACGCTCGGCGGACCGGCCGCCGCGGTCCCTATCGGATCAGCCCGCGCCCCCGCGCCTCCCGCACCGCCGCCGTGCGCGAGTCGACCCCCAACTTGGTGTAGATGTGCACCAGGTGCGACTTCACCGTGGCCTGGCTCAGGTGCAGCCGCTGGCTGATCTGCTGGTTGGTCAGCCCGTCGGCGACCAGCCCCAGCACTTCGGTCTCCCGCGCGCTGAGCGCCGCCGCGGGTGTCCGCATCCGTTCCAGCAGCCGGTCCGCGACGCTGGGCGCCAGTGCGGAGCGTCCGGCGGCGGCCGCCCGTACGGCCTGGGCCAGTTCCTCGGGCGGCGCGTCCTTCAGCAGGTACCCGGTGGCGCCCGCTTCCAGGGCGGGCAGGGTGTCGGCGTCGGTGTCGTACGTGGTGACGACCAGGACGCGTGGCGCGCCCGCGCGGGCGGTGATCGCCGCGGTGGCCTGTGCGCCGTTCATCGCCGAGCCGGGCCCGAACTGCAGGTCCATCAGCACCACGTCGACGCCGGCTTTCGCGGCGAGTTCGACGGCCCGTTCGGCGGTCGCCGCCTCCGCGACGATCGCGAAGTCCGGTTCGCTCTCCAGTACCGCCCGTAGCCCGGCGCGCACGACGGGGTGGTCGTCGGCGATCAGCAGCCGGATCACGTCGCCTCCTCCGCTCCGGGAACGACCGGCCCGACGGGCAGTTGCACGGCCACCGCCGTCCCCTCTCCGGGCGCCGACTCCACCGTGAAGGTGCCGCCGAGCGTCCGCGCCCGGGCCCGCATCGAGGGCAGCCCGAATCCGCCGTCCGCGCCGGTGCGGCCCGCGACCGCCGCCGGGTCGAATCCGGCCCCGTCGTCGAACACGTCGAGCGCCACCTCGCCCTCCATGTAGCTGAGTGTCACTTCGGCCCGCGAGGCCTTCGCGTGCCGGACGGTGTTGCCGAGCGCCGACTGTGCGATCCGCAGCAGCGCGACCTCCTGCGCGGCCGGCAGCCGGACCGGGTCGCCGGAGACGTGCAGGTGGACGGGCAGCGCGCCGTGCGCCGTCGTCGTCGCGCACAGCCGTTCCAGCGCGACCGGCAGCGGGTCGCTGTCCAGTGCGGGCGGGGTGAGCGCGCGGACGAAGCGCCGGGCCTCGTCCAGGTTGTCCTGAGCGGCCTGCCGCGCCTGCTCGACGTATCCGGCGGCGGCTTCGGTGCGCTCGGGCAGGGCCCGTTGGGCGGCCCGCAGCAGCAGTTGGATGGAGCTGAGGCTCTGCGCGAGGGTGTCGTGGATCTCGCGGGCGAGGCGTTCGCGTTCGGCCAGCACGCCGGCGGTGTGGTGGGCGGCGGCGAGGTCGGCGCGGGCGGCGGTGAGTTCGTCGATCAGCCGGCGCCGTTCTTCGCTCTCCCGGTAGAGCGCCTGGTAGCCGAGCACGGTGGCGGTGGCGACGGCCGCGCCGAGGGCGGGCCCGATGGCGGCGGCGAGGCTGAAGCTGTGCTGGTGCCAGGACCATGCGGCGATCGCCGCGACGGCGGTCAGCCCGACGGCCACGGGCCCGCCGCGCCGCCCGAGCAGGTGCAGTTCCAGGAAGTACAGCGGGAACGCCAGCCAGACCCCGTCCTGGGTGGCGACCAGCACGCCCGCCCAGGTGACGCCGAGCAGTGCCAGCCAGAGCGCGGCCGCCCGGCGCGAGCGGCGGACGGCGGCCAGCTGCGGTCCGACGGCGTAGACGGCGCCCATCGCGGTGGCCGCGGCGGCGACGGCGGCCGGGTCGCCGCCGTGGTCGGCGCCGTGGCCGGTGAAGGCGGACCGGGCGACGGCGAGCGCGAGGAGGCCCGCTACGAGCAGGTGCAGGCAGACCTGGAGGACGCGGGCGACGGGGGTGGTTCTGGATCGTTCGGTCGCCATCCGTCCAGCCTAAGTTCCGTTCGCGGGGCTCGGCATCAATCAAAAGGTTGAACTCGGCTTCTGCCCTTTGATGCCCAGGATGCAATCCCCGGCGCGATGCCGCAGGGCCGTACCGTCCACGACGGTGGGAACGTCGGAAAACACCTGCGCAGAGGAAGGCCCACCGTGTTCGTCGCCTGGAGGGACCTGAGGTTCGCCAAGGGGCGGTTCGCCCTGATGGGGACCGTCATCGTCCTGATCACCGTCCTGGTCGGCCTGCTGTCCGGTCTGACCGCCGGCCTCGGCCGCCAGAACATCTCCGCGATCACCGGCCTGCCCGCCGATCACCTGGTGTTCTCCAAGCCAGCCGACGGACAGCAGCTGTCCTTCACCGACTCCCAGGTCACCCCCGAGCAGTGGCAGGCCTGGTCCCGCGAGCCGGGCGTCACCTCCGCCCAGCCCATCGGCATCACCACCACCAAGGCCGCCGCCGGCACCCGCACCGCCGCGCTCTCCGCCTTCGGCGTCCCGGACAGCTCCGGGCTCGCCCCGCAGGGCACCCTGATCGCCCCCGGCCGGGCGGTGCTGTCGAAGACCGCCGCCGAGAACCTGGGCGGCCTCACCGCCGGCGCCGACTTCACCCTGGCCGGGCACCCGCTGCGGGTCGCGGCCGTCGACGGCGACGCCGCGTACAGCCACACCCCGGTGATCTGGACCAGCCTCACCGACTGGCAGCGGTTCGCCCCCGGCGGCACCGGCCACGCCACCGTCATCGCGCTCACCACCGCGAAGGGCGCCGACCTCGCCGCCGCCGACACCCACCAGGGCACCGTGACCCGCACCCGCGACGACGCCCTCGCCGCGATCGGCTCCTACACCTCGGAGAACGGCTCCCTCCAGCTGATGCGCGGCTTCCTGTTCGCCATCTCGGCGCTGGTGATCGGCGCGTTCTTCACCGTCTGGACGATCCAGCGCAGCGGCGACATCGCCGTCCTCAAGGCCCTCGGCGCCTCCACCCGCTACCTGCTGCGCGACGCGCTGGGCCAGGCCGTCCTGCTGCTCGTGCTCGGCACCCTGCTGGGCACGGCGATCGCGGCGGGCCTGGGGGCGCTGGTCGGCTCCGCCGTCCCCTTCGTCCTGGACGCCCCGACCGTCCTGCTGCCCGCCACCGTCATGATCGCCCTCGGCGCGGTCGGCGCGGCCCTGTCCATCCGCCGGATCACCTCCGTCGACCCGCTGACCGCCCTGGGGAGCGCCCGATGAGTCTCCTGCTCGACCGCATCACCCTCACCTACCCGGACGGCGACGGCCGGCTCACCGCCCTCGACGACGTCTCGCTGACCGTCCCCAAGGGCACCATCACCGCCGTCGTCGGCCCGTCCGGCTCCGGCAAGTCCAGCCTGCTGGCGGTGGCCGCCACCCTGATCACCCCGGACTCCGGGCAGGTCGTCATCGACGGCACCGACACCACGGGCCTCAGCCGGGCCGACCTCACCGCGCTGCGCCGCACCAGGATCGGCGTCGTCTTCCAGCAGGCCAACCTGCTTCCCTCGCTCACCGCCGCCGAACAACTCCAGGTGATGGCCCACCTCGACGGCCGCCCGCCGCGCGAAGCCCTCCCCCGCGCCCTGGACCTGCTGGACGCCGTCGGCCTGCGCGACCAGGCCGCCCGCCGCCCGCACCAGCTCTCAGGCGGCCAGCGCCAGCGCGTCAACATCGCCCGCGCCCTGATGAACGACCCCACGGTCCTGCTGGTGGACGAACCCACCAGTGCCCTCGACCACGAACGCGGCGCCGCCGTCCTGGACTTGATCACGGAACTCACCCACCGAAGGGCCACCGCCACCGTCCTGGTCACCCACGACCGCACCCACCTCACGGCCGTCGACCAGATCGCCGAAGTCCACGACGGGAGGCTGACCCTGCCGACGGCGGTGGGTTAGGAGAAGAGCTCGTCCACGTTCAGTGCCACCGACGTCCCGGGCAGGGTGAACGACTGCCCGGGCATGCCGCCCGTCCGGCAACGGGTCGACCGACACCTCACCACCCAGCACCTCCACCCGGTGCTCGGGGAACCGCTCGAAGAGAGCCTCGGCCATACCGAGCACGGAGTACGGCACTATTTCTTGGCAGTCAGCACGTCGTCCACCGACAGCGTCACCGACGCGCCGATCGACTCCGGCAACGTGAACGACTGGCCCGGGTGGTGGACGGCATGCACCCGGTACTCGCCATCTCGTGGCTCGGTAAGAACCATGACCTTCAGGTTCTTACGGTCGACGATGACGTAAACGGGCACTCCCGCTTCGGCATAGATTCCCGGCTTGATCTTGACATCAGATAGATGGTTGGAGGACGTGACCTCTACGACCAACCGAAAGACCGCCGGATCATAGCAATTATGCTCGATCAGATGGTCCCGATAGTCGGCATCGACAAGAGACAGGTCGGGAATCGCGTAATCGGACAGGCCTCCTGGCAGCCACATACCCATCCCCTGGACCACTCGAGATGTGTCACCGTGAAGCCCTGCAGCCCACAACGGGATCATGAGGTCCGTGAGCGTTTCCCCGTGCGGCCCGTCGGGAGGCGGCGTCACTGTGATCTGTCCTCCGAGGATCTCGACCCGGTGCCCCACGAACTGCTTGGAGATCAGCTCGGCGGTTTCGAGCAGCGTCTGCTGCTCGAACGGCTCTTCCACTGCTGCGGCGGACATGGAATTCCTCCTGGCTGCCGATGTCGAGAGCATCATCGTAGAGCCCGGGCGCCCCCCGACGCCCGATCCTCAGTCTTCACCCGAACGGGCGGTTTAGCCCCTACCGGGCCCGCAGGCGCAGCGCCGGCCGCTCCGGCTCCGCCGCCTCGTCCTGGCCGGCCCACAGGGAGCGGACGTGGCTGAGGTGGCGGGTCATGCAGGCCTCCGCCGCCGCCACGTCGCCCGCGATCATCAGGTCGAGCAGTTCCAGGTGCTCCTCCGCCGAGGAGACCAGCTCGCCGCGCTCGTCGAGCCGGTTGAGCCCGTACAGGCGCGAGCGCTTGCGCAGGTCGCCGACGACGTCGACCAGCCGCGCGTTGCCCGCGAGCCCCAGCAGGTCGAGGTGGAACTGCCGGTCGGCCTCCAGGTAGCCGATCAGGTCGTGCTTGCGTGCGGCCGCGACGATCGCCTCCGCCTGCGGGCGCAGCCGCTCCAGCTGCTCCTTCGTCGCCGTCTGCGTGACCCGGCCGACGGTCGGGACCTCGATCAGGGCGCGGATCTCGGTGTAGTCGTCCAGGTCGCGTTCGGTGAGTTCGGTGACCCGGAAGCCCTTGTTGCGGACGGCCTCGACGAGACCCTCGCGGGCGAGGTCGAGCATGGCCTCGCGGACGGGGGTGGCGGAGACGCCGAAGTCGGCGGCGAGGGCGGGCGCGGAGTAGACGACGCCGGGGCGCAGTTCGCCGGAGATCAGAGCCGCCCGGAGTGCGTGGGCGACCTGGTCGCGAAGCCGCTCCTGGACGGAGATCAGGGTGCGGGGTTTGAGGTCGGCCATGGTGTTCCTCCGGGTGGGTGCAGAACACCAGTGTACAATGTCACGTTACGTTGAGTACGCAACAGTCCGCGATTCAAACAACCCGTCAGCCGCCGAAACCCATGGTGGCAGCGGCCGCCGACCGTGACAACGGCCGACGGCACACGATCTGCCGTACGGGACCGGGCTACGCCCGGCGGAACTGCCCGACCAGCGCGGTCAGGCTCGCCGCGCCGTTGCCGCTCTCGACGCCGCGCCGGAACGCCTCCGCCAGCAGCGCCGGCAGTGCGCCGTCCACTCCGGAGGCCTCCGCGGTGTGCCGGACGTGCTCGATGCTGGCGAGCGCCATCGCCATCCGGTCGACGTCCCCGCGGTGGTCCCCGGCGGTGATCCGCGGCGCGTAGAACGCCTGGAAGCCGGGGAGCGAGGCGGCCGTCGAGCTCAGGTACGGCAGGAACTCCTCGGCCGAGATGCCGTTGGCTTCGGCGATCGCCGTGGCATGCAGGTAGCCGACCATGGAGGTCCAGAACAGGTCCATCTGGATCTGGTAGTACAACTGTGCCAGCCCGGGGTCGTCGCCCCGGTAGTCGGCCCCGGTGAGGACCTCCAGGGCGGCCCGGTGCCGCTGGAACAGCTCGACCGGGCCGCTGTAGAAGGTGGACGACTCGGGGCTGCCGATGCCGGACGGCGGCGTCTGCACCCCGCCGGTCAGGTGTCCGGCCCCGTGCTCGGCGAGCCGGCGGGCGGCCTCGCGGGCCCGCTCGGGGGTGTCGGAGCTGAGGTTGACGACGGCCTTGCCCTTGAGCACGGCCGGGTCCAGCGACTCCAGCACGGTGAACACCGCGTCGTAGTCGGTGAGGCTGAGGACCACCAGCTCGTTCGCCGCCACCGCCGCTTCCGCACTCGACGCCAACTCCGCACCCCTGGCGACCGGTTCATCGGCCCGCGCGGCCGTACGGTTCCACACGGTGACGGCGTACCCGGCGTCCAGGAACGCCCCGGCCATGGCCTGCCCCATCGGGCCGAGCCCGATCACCGTCACCGATCGCTCCGGCTGCTGCTCCGGCTGCTGCTTCGACTGCTGCTCGACGGACATACGTCTACCCCTCCGTTGGAACGAACGCTCTATCCAGAGCGACGGAGCTGACGCTAACACAGCTCTGGAACGAACGCTCTATTCATATTTCGGCTAGGATCACGCCGTGAAGACGTCCGAGACGCCCGAGAAGACCACCACCGTCGGCACCCGCGAGCGGATCGTCCGGGCCACCTCCCGGCTGCTGCAGCGCCAGGGGTACGAGGGCACCGGGATCAAGCAGATCTCCCGCGAGGCCGAGGCCACCCTCGGCTCCGTCTACCACTTCTTCCCGGGCGGCAAGCAGGAGTTGGCCGCCGAGGCGATCCGGCACGGGGACAAGGAGTTCGCCGTCCTGCTGCGCGCCGGACTGGACTCCTCGGCGGACCTCGGCGAGGCGATGACCGCCTGTACCCGGATGCTGGCCACCGAACTGCGTGCCTCCGACTGGCAGGACGGCTGCCCGATCACCACCACCGCCCTGGAGACGGTCGGCCGGGTACCGGTGATCGAGCAGGCCGTGACCGAGGCCTTCGCCAACTGGCGGGCCATCGTGGAGGAACGGCTGCGCGCCGCCGGCATCGACGCGCAGGACGCCCGCGAACTGGCCGGCACGGTGATCAACATCCTCGAGGGCGCCGAGCTCGCCGCGCAGGTCGCCCGCAGCGAGGAGCCCCTGCTGGTCACCGGCAAGCACCTGGCCCGCCTGCTCGCCACCTACACCCGCGACCAGGGCTGAAACGCGAAGAAGTCGGCCCGGCGGGGGATCCCTTCCCGCCGGGCCGACTTCAGCTTCACAACTCCCGACCAGCGTCAGGAGCAACGGACTTGCCGATCGAGGCAGCGCCGTACGACGGCCGTCCGAACAACCGGACCGCCACGACCGGGCCGCAGCGGCCGACCAGCTGCGGCCGGGCCGCCTCGACCGACCCGCTACGACGCCTGGCCGCCACCCGCCCGGTACACCTCCGCCGCGACCGCGAGGTCCTCCCACGCCATCCCGACGCTCTTGAAGAACCGCGGCCGCCCGGTCGGCACCAGCGCGTCGCCGCGCACCAGTTCGGCGAGGTTCCACACCTGCCGCCCGGCCACGCCCGCCATCAGCAGGTCCCCGGCTTCCCGGGCCGCGACCGACCGGGCTTCCACGTACAGCTCGGCGCGTCCGACGAGCGCCTCGTCGACCTCCCGCGCGTCCGGCTCGTGCGAGCCGACGGCCGCCACCGCCGCGTGCGCGGGCACCAGCGCGCCGTCGAACAGCGGCGTGCGCGCGGTGGTGCAGCAGACCACCAGGTCCGCCTCCGCGACCGCCTCCGGCCCGCCGACGGCGGCCGTCAGCCCGAGCCGCTGCCCGTACGCGACCAGCGCCGCGGCCCCCTCGGCCCGGCGTGCGACCACCGTGAGCCGGGTCAGCGGCCGGACGGCCAGCAGCGCGTCCAGATGCCCGTACGCCTGCGGCCCGGAGCCGAACAGCACGAGGTGTTCGGCCTCCGGCACCGCCAGCCGTCGCAGCGCGGCGGCGGTGACGGCCGGCGTGCGCAGTGCGGTGAGCGCGGCGCCGTCCAGCAGCGCGAGCGGTTGCAGGGTGGGCCCGTCCAGCAGCAGGTAGCTGCCGGTGATGCGGGGCAGCCCCCGTTCCGGGTTGGCGGGGGCGACCCCGGCGATCTTCACGCCCGCGTACGGTCCGGCGGCGGCCGGCATCAGCAGCAACTCGCCGGCCGGCACCGGTACGGCGGACCGGGCGGGTGCGGCCTCCGGGTCGAACCCGTCCAGCAGCACCCGCTCGATCGCCCCCACCGCCCCGGCGGGCCCGACTCCGCCGGTGCCCGGTACGGCGTACTGGAGCGGCACAACCGCCCTACCGGGACTTGCAGTTGGACTCACAGGAGGAACCCCGTCCCCAGTTCGTCGCCCGGCTCCAGGACGAAGCCGTGCTCGCCGGTGCGGCAGGCCGTCCCGCCGACCTCGGTGACGACGCCCTCGCCCAGCGGGTCACCGCCCGGGAGCACCCGGCCGGTGAACACCGTGCCGATGACGGACTCGTGCCGCAGCGGCTCCCCCGGCGCCAGCCGTCCCTCGGCGGCGAGCACCGCGAGCCGGGCGGAGGTGCCGGAGCCGCAGGGCGAGCGGTCGATCTGCCCGTCCGCGAAGACGGTGACGTTCCGCTGGTTCAACACCCCTTCCAGCGAGGGGAGTTCGCCCGGCGGGAGTTCGTCGTACAGGATCACCCCGTACACCCCCGACAGCCGGGGGTCGGTGGGGTGCGCCACGGCCTCCGCGCCGGCCAGCGCCGCCCTGATCTCCCGCCCCAAGGCGGTGAGTTCGGGTAGCTGAGCGGGTTCCACGGCCAGCCCCAGCGAAGCGGCCGGCACCGAGGCGTAGCAGGCGCCGGAGTGCGCGACCGCGACCTCCACCGTTCCGCGCGAGGTCTCCACCGGCAGTTTCAGCGCGCTCACCCGGGTGGGCACGTTGCGGAAGGTGACGCCGGTGGTCCGCCCGCCGGCCCGGTGCACCAGCGCGGTGACCCGGCCGGAGGGCACGTCGATCCGCACCCGCGCCACGCCGTCCTCGGGGGCGGCCACCAGTCCGGAGTCGACCGCCCAGGCGCCGAGCGCGATGGTGCCGTGCCCGCAGGCCGTCGAGTAGCCGTCCTTGTGCCAGAACAGCACGCCCAGGTGCGCCTCGTCGTCGTCCGGCGGCACCAGGAATCCGCCGTACATCCCGGCGTGGCCGCGCGGCTCGCGGGTGAGCAGCTGCCGGACCTCGTCCAGCGCGCTGGGGCGGGGCGCGGTGGCGCTGCCGCCGGCGCCGAGCGCGATGGCCCGCCGTTCGGCGACGGTGTCGCCGGGGATCACGGGCGCGCCGTCCAGCACGATCCGGAACGGCTCGCCGGCGGTGTGGTAGTCGACGGTGCGGACGTACATCAGGCGCCTCCGCCGGGCAGCACGCTGACGGTCCGGCTGACGGTGTAGAAGTCCAGTGCGGCCTGGCCCTGTTCGCGTTCGCCGTGGCTCGCGCCCTTGGCCCCGCCGAAGGGCAGGTGGAAGTCGACGCCGCTGGAGGGGGCGTTGACCCGGATCATCCCCGCGTCCAGCCGGTCGGCGGCGGCCAGCGCCACGTCCAGGCTGCCGGTGTGCACCGAGGTGGAGAGGCTGTGCGGGGTGTCGTTGGCGAGCGCGATCGCCGCGTCCAGGTCGGCGGCGGCGTGCAGCACGGCGATCGGGCCGAAGAACTCCTCGCGGGCCAGCGGGTGTTCGGCCGGCACGTCGGCGAGCAGGGTGGGCTCGACGTACCAGCCGGCCCGCTCGGGCACCCCGCCGCCGGTGAGCACGTTCGCCCCGGCTTCGACGGCCGAGCCGACGGCGCGGGTGAGCCGGTCCCGGGCGCCGGAGTTGACCACCGGCCCGCACACCGAGTCGTCGACCGCCGCCAGCGCCTTGACGAGGGCCTCGCGCAGCGGCTCGTACGCGGCGCCGACCGCGATCACCCGGCTGGTGGCGGTGCACTTCTGCCCGGCGTACCCGGCGATGGCAGCCGCGATGTGGCCGGCGGCCTGGGCGATGTCGGCGTCGGGAAGCACCAACGCGGCGTTCAGTCCGCCGAGTTCGGCCTGCACCGGCACCCCGCGCTCGGTCGCGGCGCGCACCACGGCGCGGCCGACCCCGGTCGAGCCGGTGAAGGAGACCACGTCCGCCGCGTCGACCAGCGCCGTGCCCTCCTCCGCCCCGCCGGGCACCACCGTGAACACCTCGGCGGGCAGCCCGGCGGCGAGAGCCAGCTCGGCGAGCCGCAGCGCGCACGCCGTCGCCTCGGGGGCCGGCTTGAGGACCACCGTATTGCCCACCGCCAGCGCCGGAGCGGCCTTCCAACTCGGGATCGCCAGCGGGAAGTTCCACGGCGCGATCAGCCCGGCCACCCCGTACGGGCGGCGCCGGGTGAGCAGCAGGCCGGGCCCGGCGGCGGTCTCGTGCACCGCCCCGGAGGGCGCGTACGGCGCCTGCGCGTAGTAGCGCCAGATCGCGGCGGTCCGGGCGACCTCGCCGCGCGCCTCGGCGAGCGGCTTGCCGACCTCGCGCACGATCAGCGCGGTGAGTTCCTCCGCGTGCGCCTCGACCGCGTCGGCGATCCGGCCGAGTGCCGCCGACCGGGCGCCCGCGCCGGCCGCGAGCCAGCCGGCCTGCGCCGTCCGGGCCCGCCCGACGGCGGCCCGTACGGCCTCGGCGCCGGGTTCCTCGACGGCGACCACGAGGTCGTCCGGGTCGGCGGGGTTGTACGAGGTGATGGTCACGACTAGCAGCCCTTCAGGGGGGGTCAGAGCGGGAAGCCCGCCGGGTCGGAGCAGGCGGGGCTTACAGCAGGAACCCCGCCGGGAAAGGGTCGCTCGGGTCGAGGAAGTACTGGGCGGTGCCGGTGACCCAGGCCCGCCCGGTGACGGTGGGCACCACGGCGGGCCGCCCGGCCACCTCGGTGCCCTCGACCAGCCGCCCGACGAAGGTCGTGCCGATGAAGGAGTCGTTGCGGAAGTCCTGCCCGAGCGGCAGTTCCCCGCGCGCGTGCAGCTGGGCCATCCGCGCCGAGGTGCCGGTGCCGCAGGGCGAGCGGTCGAACCAGCCGGGGTGGATGGCCATGGCGTGCCGGGAGTGCTCGGCGGTGGAGCCGGGGGCGAGCAGCTGGACGTGGTGGCAGCTGTGGATGGACGGGTCCTCCGGGTGGACCGGCCGGTCGGGGCCGGCGTTGATCGCGTCCATCATCGCGAGGCCCGCGTCCAGGATCTCCTGCTTGCGCTCGCGCTCGAAGGGCAGCCCGAACTCGGCGAGCGGCAGGATGGCGTAGAAGTTGCCGCCGTACGCGAGGTCGTAGGTCACGGTGCCGTAGCCGGGCACCTCGATCTTGCGGTCCAGCGCGACCGAGTAGGAGGGCACGTTGCGGATGGTCACCGCCTTGGCGGCGCCGTCCTCGACGTGCACCTCGGCGATCACCAGCCCGGCCGGGGTGTCCAGCCGTACGGTGGTGACCGGCTCGACGACCGGCACCATCCCGGTCTCGACCAGCACGGTGGCGACCCCGATGGTGCCGTGCCCGCACATCGGCAGCAGCCCGGAGACCTCGATGTAGAGCACGCCGAAGTCGGCGTCCGGCCGGGTGGGCGGCTGGAGGATGGCGCCGCTCATCGCCGCGTGGCCGCGCGGCTCGTACATCAGCAGGGTGCGGAAGCGGTCCAGGTGCTGCTGGAAGTGCACCCGGCGCTCGGCCATGGTGGCGCCCGGGATGACGCCGAAGCCGCCGGTGATCACCCGGGTCGGCATGCCCTCGGTGTGCGAGTCGACGGCGTGGAACACGTGACGGCTGCGCATGGGTCACAACTCCCGTACAGGTTCTGGTGGTTGATGGGGGCCTGGCCGGCTGCCCCCGCAGCCGGCCGGGAAGTCCGGGGTCACCGGACCGAGCGGCAACCTCAGTCCGAGGCCACCGGACCGAGGGCAGCCTCAGGCGAGGCCCTCGGCGAGCGCCTTCTCGGTGGCCGCGCGCACGGCCGCCTCGACCTCCGGGGTGAGCGGCTGGCGCGGGGCCCGGACCGGACCGCCGGGGCGCCCGGCGAGGTCCATCGAGAGCTTGATCGCCTGGACGAACTCGGTCTTGGAGTCCCAGCGCAGCAGCGAGTGCAGCGACTTGTACAGCGGCAGCGCGGTCTCCAGGTCGTGCTTGACGGCGGCGTCGTAGAGCGCCACGGAGGCCTCCGGCAGCGCGTTCGGGTAGCCGGCGATCCAGCCGACCGCGCCGGCCAGCGCCAGCTCCAGCAGCACGTCGTCGGCGCCGATCAGCAGGTCCAGCCCGGGGGCCAGCTCGGCGATCTCGTACGCCCGGCGGACGTCCCCGCTGAACTCCTTGACCGCGACGATCGAGCCCTCGCCGTGCAGCTGGGCGAGCAGCGCGGGGACGAGGTCCACCTTGGTGTCGATCGGGTTGTTGTACGCGACGATCGGCAGGCCTGCCTTGGCGACCTCGGCGTAGTGCGCGCGCACCGAGGCGTGGTCGGCCCGGTAGGCGTTCGGCGGCAGCAGCAGGACGGAGCCGGCGCCGGCCTCGGCGGCCTGTTCGGCCCAGCGGCGGGACTCGGCGCTGCCGTACGCGGCCACACCGGGCATGACCCGCGAGCCGTCGCCGGCCGCCTCGACGGCCACCTCGACGACCCGGGCGCGCTCCTCGGCGGTGAGCGTCTGGTACTCGCCCAGCGAGCCGTTGGGGACGACGCCCTGGCAACCGGAGTCGATCAGCCAGCGGACGTGCTCGGCGTACGCGTCGTAGTCGACGGAGTGGTCCGGGCGCAGCGGGATCGTGGTGGCGACCATGATGCCGCGCCAGGGACGGGTGGTGTCGTGCGGGGTGATGGACACGGTGAACTCCTTGGTGAGGTGTGACATTTTATAAGAGCGGACAGGCCGGAGACAAGGTCCCCGGCCCGTCACGTTCGACAACGGGCCCGTTACGACTCCGGGGAGGGCCCCGCCGCCAACTGCGAGAGCGGCACCGGGCAGCCCAGCGGCCGTCGGTCCGGTCCGGGCTCACCCGAGCCGGCCAGGCAGGCCACGGCCGGACCGCACATCCGCCCCTGGCACCAGCCCATCCCGGCCCGGGTGAGCAGCTTGACGGTGCGCGGATCGCCCGCGCCCAGCTCGTCCACGGCCTCCCGGATCGCCGCGACCGGCACCTCCTCGCACCGGCAGACGTCGGTGTCCGGGCGCAGCCACCCGGTCCAGCCGGGGCCCGGCCGGTGGGCGGCGGCCATCAGCTCGGCGAAGGCCCGCAGCCGCGAGCGGCGGCGCAGCAGCGCGGCCGTCGGCAGCGCCCCGGCCACCGCGTACGCGGCCAGCTCGCCCTCGGCGAGCGCGAGGTCGGCGCCGCCGACGCCGTTGGTCTCCCCCGCCGACCAGAGGCCGGGCACGCTGGTACGCAGCCGGGCGTCGACCGCCAGTGCGACCGCGCCGTCCGGCCCGGTACGGGTCCGTGCGCCCAGTTCGGTGGCCAGGTCGATCTGCGGCAGCAGGCCGTGGCCGACGGCTAGGGCGTCGCAGTCGATCCGCCGCTCGGTGCCGGGCACCGGCCGCCACTCGGCGTCCAGCCGGGCCACCGTGACGCCGGTGACCCGGTCCGTCCCGTGAGCCTCGACCACCGCGCTGCGCGGGCGCAGCCGGACACCGTGCCGCAGCAGCGCGCCGCCGTGCCCGGCGCCCTCGACCAGCTTGCCGGGGACGCCCGCCAGCACGCCCGGCCGCCGCGCGTACCCGAGGTAGGCGGTGGCCTCGACCACCGCGGGCACCTCGGCCCCGGCGGTGACCAGCGAGGACGCCGCCGCGAGCAGCAGCGGCCCGCTCCCGGCGACCACGATCCGTCGCCCGGGCAGCACCAGCCCGGCCTTGAGCATCGCCTGCGCGCCGCCCGCGGTGACCACCCCGGGCAGGGTCCAGCCGGGGAACGGCAGCTGCCGCTCGTACGCGCCGGTGGCGAGCAGCACCGACCGGGACCGGACGGTGGCCCGGTCGTTGCTCTCGGGCCCGCGGGTGACGTGCGCCGCGAAGCCGTCCCCGGAGCGCTCCAGCGCCCAGACCTGGTGCCCGGCCCGGAAGGCGGCCCGCCCGGCCCGTTCGTGGGCGGCGAGCCGGTCGGCCAGGCCGGTGTAGGCGGACCAGTGGTGGTGCAGCCGGTCCGGCCGGGCCGCGCCGAGGCCGGGCGCCGGGTGGCGGTAGTACTGCCCGCCGGTGTGCTGCCCGCCGTCCAGCAGGACGCAGCGCAGCCCGAGGTCGGCGGCGGTGACGGCGGCGGCGAGCCCGGCCGGGCCGGCCCCGACCACCGCGAGGTCGAACGGCAGGGGGTCGAACGGCGAGGGGTCGAACGACGAGGAGTCAGACGGCGAGGTCGGCACGGCCGTGGCCCTCCTGGGTGGTGACGGTGGTGCCGGGCTCGGCGGGGAGCAGGCAGGTGCGCTGGTTGGGTCGGCCGTCCACGGTGGCCAGGCAGTCGAAGCAGCTGCCGATCCCGCAGAACGCCCCGCGCGGCTTCCCGCCGACCCGGGTGGTGCGCCAGGCGAGCACGCCGTCGGCCCAGAGCGCGGCGGCGATCGACTGCCCGGGCAGCGCGGGGACGGGCCGCCCGTCGAACTCGATGTGGTGGGCGGGCCCGGGCTCGGCCTCGACCAGCCCGGCGGGGGTGCGGCGGCGCATCGGCGGCTTCTCCAATCCAGGACGGAATCTCATGCGGGACGGAATCTCCTACGGGCCCGAGCTATGCGGAGCCCCGAGCTATGCCGGGCCCCGAGCTCACGCGGGGGCCCGAGCTCACGCGGGGTCGGTCTCAGACCGCCGGGAACCGGTCCGCGCGGAACGGCGCGAGGTCCAGCTCCGGCTGCTTGCCGGTGAGCTGTTCGCTGATCAGCAGCCCGGTCGCCGGGGCCAGCCCGATGCCGGCCCCCTCGTGCCCGCAGGCGTGGTAGAGCCCGGGCACCCGGGGGTCCGCGCCGATGGCCGGCAGGTGGTCCGGCAGGTACGGGCGGAAGCCCCGGTAGGCGCGTAGCACGGCGACGTCGGCGAGCAGCGGGAAGAGTTCCGCCGCCTGGCCGGCCAGGCGGCGCAGCACTTCCTGGGAGAGCGTGCGGTCGAAGCCGACCCGCTCCCGGCTGGCGCCGATCAGCACCGGTCCGCCCGGGGTGCCCTCGATCACGGCGGAGGTCTCCAGCCCGGCCGATCCGCTGGCCACGTTGGCCACGTAGTCAGCGGCGTAGACCTTGTGCCGGACGACCCGCGGCAGCGGCTCGGTGACCAGGACGAAGCCGCGCCGGGGCATCACCGGCAGGTGCACTCCGGCCAGCGCGGCCAGTTCGCCGCCCCAGGTGCCGGCCGCGTTCACCACGGCGGGCGCGGCCAGTCGGCGGCGGTCGGTCCGTACGCCGCGCACGGCGCCGTCCGGCCCCCGGTCGACGGCGGTCACGGTCTCCCCGGTGATCAGCTCGGCGCCGGCCCGGCGGGCCTCGCGCAGCAGGTGGGCGGCGGCCAGGGCGGGCTGGACCTGGGCGTCCTGCGGGTAGTGGAAGCCGCCGGCCAGGCCGGGGGCGAGGTGCGGTTCCAGTTCTCGCAGCCGCTCGCCGGGCACCTCCTCGGCGACCACTCCGACGGCGCGCTGCCCGGCGGCGAAGGCCCGCAGCGCGTCCTGTCCGGCGGCGGTGGAGGCGACCACCACGCCGCCCTTGGGCTCGTACTCGACGGCCGCGCCGAGGTCCTCGGCGAGCTCGCCCCAGAGCCGGGTGCTGAGCAGGGCGAGGTCGAGTTCGGGCCCGGGCTCCTTGTCGGAGACCAGCAGGTTGCCCTCGCCCGCGCCGGTGGTGCCGCCGGCCACCGGCCCGCGGTCCACGACGGCGACGGCGAGCCCGGCGCGGGCGGCGTAGTAGGCGCAGGCGGCGCCGACCACACCGGCGCCGACCACGACGACATCCAGGGGAGGTCTCTCGGTCTTCAGCACGTCAGTAATATGTCACATGCCATCCACCCTGCCAAGACCGCGCGGCCGAAACCCCCGCTAGCGCCCGGCCGGCACCCGGAAGGCCCCGGAAAGGGCCCCGGAAAGGGCCCCGACCAGCGGAAAGCCCCGGCGCGCCGCTCGCGAGCGACGGGCCGGGGCTCCCTCAGGACAGGTCGGCTCAGGTGATGTCGTCCATCTGCTCGTGGCGCGCGGCCGGCACCGGGGCGGCGGTGGCCGCCGGAGCCGCCGAGGCCTCGACGGTCTCCGCACCGGCCACCGGCTGGACGGTGAGGTCCAGGTGCGAGGCCTCCTCGTCGTCCAGCCCGGCGTCCGGGTTGCGGCGCGCCTTCCGCCGGTCGTTGAGCAGCGAGATGGTGACCGCGAGGAAGTACAGCGCCCAGATCGGCGCGGCCAGCAGCAGCATGCTGAACGGGTCGGCACCCGGCGTGGCGAACGCGGCGAACACGGTGATGCCCATGACCATCCCGCGCCACCAGCTGAGCAGCCGCTTGCCCGTCACGATGCCGACCTGGTTCAGCATCACCAGCAGCAGCGGGAACTCGAAGGCCAGGCCGAAGACCAGCACCATCCGGGTGGCGATGTCGAGGTAGTCCTCGGGCGGCAGGATCGGCGTGGTGTTGTTCGGCGTGAACGAGAGCAGCACGTCGACCGTGACCGGCAGCACCATGATCGCGGCGCCCACGCCGGCCAGGAAGAGCGGGGCCCCGCAGGCGATGAAGACGGCCGCGTACTTCTTCTCGTGCCGGTGCAGGCCGGGCGCCACGAAGGCCCAGACCTGGTAGAGCCAGACCGGCACGGCCCCGACCACGCCGGCGGTCAGCGAGACCTTCAGCATCCAGGTGAAACCGGCGGTCAGACCGATGTTGGAAACGAGGGCGCACTTGCCGTGGAACTGGTCGGCGGTGTCCTTCGTGCAGCGCGGCAGCGGCTTCAGCAGGAATTCCTCGAGCTGCTTGTGGTAGACCGCCGCGACGATCGTGATCACCAGGATGGCCAGGACCGACTTGACCACGCGGTTGCGCAGTTCCCGCAGATGGTCGGCGAGGGCCATCCGCCCCTCAGGGTCCTTCGACGCCTTGGACGCCGTCGGCGCCTTGGAGAGCTTGCTCAACCCCGGTCCTCACATCGTGCGTCGAGGCCCGCCGGTCGACGGGCCTCCATGGATAGTCGCGTGCGTCACGTGCGCCGTGTGCGCCGCGTTCAGTGCGGGCGGTCGCCGTCGGACGCCGACGGCCCGGCGCCGGGCTCCGCCACCGGACGGGCCGTGGCCGACGCGCCCGGAGCGGCCTGGACGGTCCTGACCGCGCCGCCGTCCACCTGCCCGGGAGCAGCCGGCGCCGCCGGGGCGCTCCCCTCGGACTCGCCGTCCGTGCGCATCGCCTTGGCCTCGCTCTTCAGGATCCGCAGCGACTGTCCCAGCGACCGCGCCAGCTCCGGCAGCCGCTTGGCTCCGAACAGCACGATGGCGAGGACCACGATCACCACGATCCCGGTCATCGAGATACGCATGCGCGACCACCTTCAGTCATGGCGGCCCGACGGGCCGTCCGCTGCGGATGGTAACCGCTGCGGATGACGCCACGACGACGGCCGCCCGAACAGGACAGCGACCCCCGGTACACGGTTTCAGGAGCCATCTGAGAGCGTAACCCGCCCCTGCCCGCGCGCAGCAGCCCCCGTACCGCCGACGCCCCGGCCGGGCCGGACCGCGGAGGCGCTACGACCGGCTCGGCACCGCGTCCGCCAGCTCTTCCGCCGCCGTGGCCAGCGCCCGCGAGGCGGTGTCCACGCCCTTGGCGAGCGCCCGCACGTCCAGCCACAGCCGGATCGCGAGGATCCCCAGGACCAGCAGGCCCGCGGTGGCGAGCAGGACGGCGGCGACGAGCATCCAGGACATGCGCCCCACCCTATACGGGCCCTACCCCTCGGCCGGGACGAGCCGCATGGTGCGGACCCCGGCCCCGACCAGCGCCTCGACGATCTTCTCCCCGGCCGGCTTGCGCACCGCCGCCCCGCACAGCGGGCAGCCGAAGCTGTAGTGCGCCTGGGCGGGGGTGCGACCGAGGGTGAGCCGGAACTCCTCGGCCGGGAGCTCCACCTTCTCCCGGCACTCCGAGCAGTACACCTTGAATCTGGTCCCGGGTTCCACCGCTCAGACCTGCCCCTCCCCGTAGGCGGCCAGCGCCTCCCGCGCAGCCCAGCGCGCCTGCTCGGCCAGTTCGGGCGGCGAGACGATCCGGCCGTCCCGGCCCAGCCGCAGCGCCAGCGGGCGCAGCTGGGAGGGGTCGGCGCTGCGCAGGGTGATCCGCAGCCCACCGTCGGGCAGTTCCTCGGCCCGGTCGTGGGTGTAGTACTCGGCCACCCAGCGGCCACCGGAGGAGACCTCGACGACCACCTCGGGGTCGTCCGCCGCCGGGTTGACCAGCCCGCCGCTCAGGTCGCGCGGCTCGCGCCGGGGCGGGTCGGCCGGGACGTCCAGGACGCGGATCTCGGCAACCCGGTCCAGCCGGAACATCCGGTGGTCCTCGGAGGTGCGGCACCAGGCCTCGAGGTAGGTGTGGCCCTCGGTGAGCAGCCGGATCGGGTCGACCTCGCGCTCGGTCATCCCGCCGCGCCCGTGCGAGTAGTAGCGCAGCCAGAGCCGGCGGCCCTCGCTGAGCGCGCGGTCGATGTCGGCGAAGACGTGGCTCTCCGCCTCGAAGGTCACGCCGACCCGGGCGCTGCCCTCGGCGCTCTCCCCCGCCGCGTTCTCGATCTTGGCGACGGCCCGGGTGAGCGCCTCCCGGTCCCCGGCCCGCAGCCCGGGCAGCCCGGCCACCGCGCGGGCGGCCACCAGCAGCGCGGTCGCCTCGTCGGCGGCCAGCCGCAGCGGCTGGGCCACGTCGTCGACGTTGTGCCACCAGATCCGCTCGCCGTCGGTGTCGATGTCGAGCAGGTCGCCGCCGCGGAAGCTGGTGCCGCACATCGGCAGCACGTTGAGGTCCCCGATCAGCTCGCGCTCGCTGATCCCGAAGGCCCGGGCCACCTCGGCGACCTCGGCCCCCGGCCGCTCACGCAGATAGGTGACCAGTGACAGCATCCGTCGCGTCTGGTCAATGGCGTTGCTCATGCGTCCACCTCGATACCCGCGACCGCCCGCAGCCGGTCGACCACATCCGCCCGGAGCTCCTCCGGCCCGAGCACCAGCACGTCCGGCCCGAACTCCGCCAGGTCGGCGCCCAGCCCGTTGCCGTACGGGATCTCCAGCTCGTCCCAGACCTCGTCCACCCGGGTGCTGTTCAGCGCCTTGGTGCGCAGCGGGAAGCCGGCGCCCCGGCGGACCCGGACGGTCGCGGTGGCGGTGGCGCCCTCCCCCGCGAACTTCGCCACGGTGGCCCGGACGTCCACGTGCTCGGGCACGGTGCCGAGGAAGGCCCCGTTCTTGGCCCGCACCTTGCCGGTGATCCGGCTGAGCCGGAACACCCGGGCGTCGCCGCGGTCGCGGTCGTACCCGGCCAGGTACCAGTGCCCGCGCCAGCACTCCAGCGCCCACGGCTCGACGCTGCGCTGCTCGACGGCGGCGGCGCCGGCCTTGCGGTACTCGAAGGTGACCGGACGGCGGTCCCGGGCGGCGGTGAGCAGCGGCTCGAACGCGGCCTCCCGGGCGGGGATGCGCGGCTCCAGGGCGGTACGGCCCTCGGGCTCGGCGAACGGCACCCCGGCCGCGCGCAGCTTCTGCAGCGCGCCGCTGGCCGCGCCGGACATCTTGGCCTGCTGCCAGACCCGGGCGGCCAGGGTCAGCGCGGCCGCCTCCTCGGCGTCCAGCGCGATCTCGGGCAGCCGGTTGCGGTCGGCGCGGGCCAGGTAGCCCAGCTCGCCGTCCAGGGCGCTCTCGTCGACGTCGATCACCAGGCCGAGCTCGCGCAGGTCGTCCTTGTCCCGCTCGAACATCCGGTTGAAGGCGTCCTCGCTGCTGCCCTGCCAGGCCTCGCGGTACGCCTCGATGGATTCCCGCAGCTCCTTCTTGGAGAGCGGACGTCTGGTGTTCATCAGGCACAGGGCGAGATTCATCAGCCGCTCTGCCTTGGCGATCGCCATCGCTGACCCTTCCGGTGTGCCGCGCCGCGCGCGGGGTGCGCCAACCGGGCGATCACCACCCGGCGGGACCGACCGTACCGGTAGCGGTACGCAGTGCAAAAGCGGCGTCCCACACCCGGTCCCGGAGCCGTGCCCGCCGGGCCCGGACATGCCCGTGGGCCGGGCCCCCGGAGGGGTCCGGCCCACGGCGCGAGCAGGCTCAGACAGCCAGCAGGTCGACCACGAAGATCAGGGTCGAGCCCTTCGGGATGAGCGGGGTCGGCGACTGGTCGCCGTAGGCCAGGTGCGACGGGATGGTCAGCTCGCGGCGACCGCCGACCTTCATGCCGACGACGCCCTGGTCCCAGCCCTTGATGACGCGGCCGGCACCCAGCGGGAAGCGGAACTCGTTCGGGCTCCGGTTCCAGCTGGCGTCGAACTCCTCGCCCGTCTCGAAGGTCACGCCGACGTAGCGGACGCTGACGTTCTGACCCTTCTTGGCCTCCGCGCCGTCACCGACGACGATGTCGCGGATCTGCAGCTCCGTCGGGGCGTCGCCGATCGGGAAGTCGATCTCGGGCTTCTCGTTGAGGTTGACGCTCACAGTCCCTCTTCTCACGTTTCGCGTTGCATTCCGACCCGAAGGTCACACTCCACCATTGTCACCCGAAAGTGGATCAGCCCTGACCGGCGTCCAGGATGTCCACCACGAAGACCAGCGTCGCGCCGGGCGGGATGTCGCCCTGGCCCTTGTCGCCGTAGCCCAGCGCCGCCGGGACCACCAGCTCGACGCGGCTGCCCACGGTCTGGCCCTCCAGGCCCTGGTCCCAGCCCGGGATGACCTGGCCGCCGCCGAGCGGGAAGGCGTACGCCTGGCCCTTGCCGAGCGAGGAGTCGAACATTTTGCCGTCCTTGAACAGCGCGCCGGTGTACTGGACGACGATCTTCTCGCCCTTCTCCACCTTCGGCCCGGTGCCCTTGATCAGGACGTGGCTCTTCAGCTCGGTCGGGTCCTTGGCACCGGCCACCGGCGTGATGTCGGCCGGCTTCTTGCCGTTGTCCTTGACCTGCGGGAAGTCCGCCGGCGGCGGGGTGACCGTGCCGCTGACCGTCGAGTCGGGCGCGTTGGCGTTGCGGATGTCGATCACGAAGATCAGGTTGTCCTTGGGCCCGATCGACATGTCGGCCTTGCCGTGGGAGCCGAACGCGGCGGCCGGCGGGGCCACCACCAGCAGCCGGCTGCCGGCCTTCTTCCCCATCACGGCCTGGTCCAGCGCCGGGATCAGCGAGTCGGTGCCCGCCTGGAAGATCTGCGGCTTGGCGTCCGCGTCGTACGAGCTCGGGATGTCCTTGCCGGTGTTCCAGTCCTTGGCGGTGTAGTCCACCGAGGTCCAGGAGTTCTTGTCCACCTTGGCGCCGGTGCCCTCGGAGAGCACCTTGACCACGAAGGTGCCGTCCGACGCCTCGCCCGGCACCTGGATGTCGGCCTTCTTACCGAAGTCGCCGGTGACGGTCGGCAGCACCTTGGCGCTGTCCTTGATCGGCGGCACCGGCTCGGCGCTCGGCGTGGGCGGCGCGGTCTTGGCGGCGTCCGGCTGGGCGGCGTTGGTGTCCTTGCTGCCGTCCTTGTTGACCATGTACAGCGTCACGGCGCTGCCGGCCAGCAGAACGGCCAGCACCGTGCCGAGGATCACACCGAGCCGGCCGACGCCGGGCGGGTTCTCGTCGTACCCGGCCTCGGAGGTGTCGGCCTTGCGCACGTTGGAGGCGAAGATCTGCGGGGTGTCGTCGGTCTTGGTCCCGCCCGCGGCACGCGGCGCCTCGCCGGGCTGCGCCCAGCCGGCCTGCTGCTTCAGGATCGACGGCGGGACGACGATCGACTCGCCGTCCCCCGGAAGCGGGCCGCCGGGGCGAGAGGCGGCCGGGTCACCCGCAGAGCTGTCGTTCGCCGCGGTGCCGGCCCCGCCCGGGCTCGGCGTCTTCTCAGTCATGACTCCCCATCCATCTCGCCACAGGTCTTTCAGGTCTGCGCCCGGCGTGCTGAGCGCCGGCCTGCCGCCGCACGGCCCGCCCCCGACCTGGCGCCGGGCGGCGCCTGCCACAGCGCGAGGGCAGTATGACAGCTCAGGATGAGGGCGGACGCTTCGTTGTACGAGCGTCCGCCCAAGCGTACGGAATCTTCCGGGTGACTTCCTAGACCGCTTCCAGAATGTCGATCACGAAGACCAGCGTGGAGTTCGCCGGGACCGCGCCCTGCGGCTTGTCCTGGTACCCGAGCGCGGGCGGCACCACGAGCAGGACCCGGCTGCCCACGTTCTGCCCGACCAGGCCCTTGTCCCAGCCCTCGATCACACTGCCGGTGCCGATCTGCACCGCCTGCGCGCCGCCGTGCGTCCAGGAGGAGTCGAACTGCTGGCCATTGCTCCACAGCACCCCGGTGTACTGCACCACCAGGGTCTGCCCGCTCTTGACCTGCTTGCCCTCGCCCTTGATCAGCACCGCCTGCTGCAGGTCGGTGGGCGCGGCCTGACCGGCCGGGATCGTGATCGTCACCGGCGCCTTGCCGTTGTCCTTGACCTGCGGCAGCGTCGCGGCCGGCTGGGTCATGTTCCCGGTGAGCGTGGAGTCCTGCGGCAGGCTCTCCATGATGTCCAGCACGAACACCACGGTGTCGTTCTTGTTGACGCCCAGCTGGCCGGAGCCCTGATCGCCGAAGGCCGCCGCCGGCGGGGCCACCACCAGCAGCCGGGTGCCCACCTTCTTGCCGATCACGCTCTGGTCGAACGCCGGCACCAGTTGCCCGCTGCCCGCCTGGTAGAGCTGCGGCTTCCCGCCCGGGTCGTACGAACTGGGCAGGTCCTTGCCGGTGGTCCAGTCCTTCGCGGTGTAGTTGACCGTCACCCAGTCGCCCTTGTTGACGGTCGAGCGCTCGCCCTCGCTGACCGTGTTCACCACGAACTGGCCGCTGGGCTGCTGCCCCTCGGGGATGGTGATGGTGGCCTTGCTGCCGAATCCGCCCCCCGAAAGGGTGGGCATCGGCGACGCCTCGCCGACCGGCGCCGGCACCGTCGGGGCGGCGCTCGCCGCGGACGGCGTCGCCGGACCGGCCGCCTTGGGGGTACTGCTGCAGGCGACCGCCAGCAGCAACGGCAGGGTGAGTAGCAAACCGGCGTTGCGGCGCACGGTGGTCCTAACTGTCGGTCGAAGTCGGCTCTCCTGACTCGACGGACAGCGTATGCCCGGCATGCGTCCGGCCCCGGTAGACACCACCGGGGCCGGCCGCACCGTGATCACGACGCCTTGATCACGACGCCGTGATCACGATCGGGGCATCACATCCCCGCGATGAGCTTCTCCACCCTCTCGTCCACCGAACGGAACGGGTCCTTGCACAGCACCGTGCGCTGCGCCTGGTCGTTCAGCTTCAGGTGCACCCAGTCCACCGTGAAGTCCCGGCGCTGCTCCTGCGCCCGGCGGATGAAGTCCCCGCGCAGCCGGGCCCGGGTGGTCTGCGGCGGGATCGACTTGGCCTCGAAGGTCTTGAGGTCGGTGGTCATCCGCTGCGCCTGGCCCTTGCCCTGGAGCAGGTAGAACAGACCGCGACGGCGGTGGATGTCGTGGTAGGCGAGGTCGATCTGGGCCACCCGCGGGTTGGACATGCTCATCTGGTGCTTCTCGCGGTAGCGCTCGATGAGCTTGTACTTCATGATCCAGTCGATCTCGGTGGCGACCCCGTCCAGCCGCTCGCTGCGGACGGCCTCCAGGGTGCGGCCCCACAGGTCGAGGACCCGGGCGATCGTGCCGGTGTTGATGCCCTTGCGGTCGGCGAACTCCAGGGCCTTGCTGTAGTACTCCTCCTGGATGTCCAGCGCGCTGGCCTCGCGGCCGTTGGCGAGCCGCACCTGGTGGGTGCCGGTGAGGTCGTGGCTGACCTCGCGGATCGCCCGGATCGGGTTCTCCAGGGTGAGGTCGCGCAGCACCACGCCGGCCTCGATCAGCCGCAGCACCAGGTCGGTGGCGCCGACCTTGAGCAGCGTCGTGGTCTCGGACATGTTGGAGTCGCCGACGATCACGTGCAGCCGGCGGTAGCGCTCGGCGTCCGCGTGCGGCTCGTCCCGGGTGTTGATGATCGGCCGCGAGCGGGTGGTGGCGGAGCTGACGCCCTCCCAGATGTGCTCGGCGCGCTGGCTGACGCAGAACACCGCGCCGCGCGGGGTCTGCAGCACCTTGCCGGCGCCGCAGATCAGCTGGCGGGTGACCAGGAAGGGGATCAGCACGTCGGCCAGCCGGGAGAACTCGCCGTGCCGGGCCACCAGGTAGTTCTCGTGGCAGCCGTAGGAGTTCCCGGCGGAGTCGGTGTTGTTCTTGAAGAGGTAGACGTCCCCCGCGATGCCCTCCTCGTGCAGCCGCCGCTCGGCGTCCACCAGGAGCCCTTCGAGGATGCGCTCGCCCGCCTTGTCGTGCGTCACCAGCTCGACCACGTCGTCGCACTCGGGGGTGGCGTACTCGGGGTGGGAGCCGACGTCGAGGTAGAGCCGGGCGCCGTTGCGCAGGAACACGTTGCTGCTGCGGCCCCAGGAGACGACCCGGCGGAACAGGTACCGCGCGACCTCGTCCGGCGACAGCCGCCGCTGCCCGCGGAACGTGCAGGTCACGCCGTACTCGTTCTCCAGCCCGAAGATCCGGCGGTCCATGAGCACTCCATTCTTGTCGGAGCTGTCCGAAACCGCCTCCACGACGGCCGGGCCGTCGCAGGGGCACCGGAGTCCCGTACGACGGCGGTCCGGCCGCCGTACGGGACTCCGCAGGCACTGCTACTCCGGCGTGGTACCCGCCGGGGTGTCCTCGTCGTCCGACTCGGCGGACTGGTCTCCGTCGAGCAGTCGGCTGAGCTGGTTGCCGAGGATCCGCTTGAACTTGCGCTGCTGGAACCGCTGGCGGTCGAGGACCGCTACCTCCAGCTGCTCCGGGGTGAGGCTGCGCGGGCTGCCGCCGTTGGGGTCGCGGGCGAGCGAGTCGACCGCGACCTTGACCGCCTCGGTGAGGCTCAGGCCGACGCGGTGGCGCTGGCCGAGGTAGTTGCCGATCGAGTCGGCGTTGCCGCCGACCACCACGTAGTTCTTCTCGTCGACGACCGAGCCGTCCGGCGTCAGCCGGTAGATCTGGTCGTTGTCGGCGCCGCGGCCGACCTCGGCCACGATCAGCTCGACCTCGTACGGCTTGTCCCCGACCGAGGAGAAGATGGTGCCCAGGGTCTGGGCGTACACGTTGGCCAGGCCCCGGGCCGTGACGTCGGCCCGGTCGTAGGAGTAGCCGCGCAGGTCGGCGTAGCGGACGCCGCCGATGCGCAGGTTCTCGAACTCGTTGTAGCGCCCGACCGCCGCGAAGGCGATCTTGTCGTAGATCTCGGAGACCTTGTGGAGCGCTCTGGAGGTGTTCTCCGCGACGAAGACGATGCCGTCGGCGTAGGTGAGCACGACCACGCTGCGGCCGCGCGCGATGCCCTTGCGGGCGTACTCCGCGCGGTCCGCCATGGCCTGCTGGGGTGAGACGTAGAACGGTGTCGACACCGGCGGTCGTCCCCTTCCTGTGAGGTGATGGCTAGATCAGCGGGGCCTGCGGGCCATTGGGGTGGATCAGGCGCTCGTCGGTGATGGCGACGGCGACCTCCGCGACCTCCGCCTCGGTGAGCCGGCGGAAGCCGTCCTCGGTGATCAGCGAGACGATCGGGAAGATCTTGCGGGAGAGGTCCGGACCGCCGGTGGCGGAGTCGTCGTCCGCCGCGTCGTAGAGCGCCTGGACGACCAGGGTGACGGCCTGGTCGGCCGTCAGGCCGTCGCGGTAGAGCTTCTTCATCGAGCCGCGGGCGAAGACCGAGCCCGAGCCGGTGGCGGCGAAGCCGCGCTCCTCGGAACGCCCGCCGGTGACGTCGTAGTTGAAGATCCGGCCGCGGCCGAGGTCCAGGTCGTAGCCGGCGAACATCGGCACGACCGCGAGCCCCTGCATCGCCATGCCCAGGTTGCCCCGGATCATGCTGGTGAGGCGGTTCGCCTTGCCCTCCAGGGAGAGCGTGGTGCCCTCGATCTTCTCGTAGTGCTCCAGCTCCAGTTGGAAGAGCCGGACCATCTCGACCGCGAGGCCGGCGGTGCCGGCGATGCCGACCGCGCTGTACTCGTCGGCCGGGAAGACCTTCTCGATGTCGCGCTGGGCGATGACGTTGCCCATCGTCGCCCGGCGGTCACCGGCGATCACCACGCCGCCGTCGAAGATCGCGGCCACGATCGTGGTGCCGTGCGGGGCCTCGACCACGGAGCCCTCGGGGAGCCCGCGGTGGCCGGGGATCAGCTCCGGCCTGTGCTCGGCGAGGAAGTCGAGGAACGAGGACGACCCCGGGGTCAGGAAGGCAGCCGGTAGACGCCCGGTGCCGAGAGTGTTGGCTTCCACACGATTCCTTCCAGGTAGCTTGAAGCGCGCGCTGCCCGCACCCTACCCGCCCGACGATCACTGCCCGGGCGTGGAGGTGAGGTGCCGGACGGCCGGGCGGCGAGTGCCGCCCGACCGCCCTCGACGGTCACGACGTGAATTCCCGAATACCGGGACCGGACTATTGCCCGCCCTTCTGCACGAAGCCGCGCACGAAATCTTCCGCGTTCGATTCCAGGACCTCATCGATTTCGTCCAGCACCGCGTCGACGTCGTCGCCCAGCTTTTCCTGGCGTTCCTTGAGGTCGTCGGAATTCTGCGTTTCCGCGGCCTGCTCCTCGACCTCCTCGGAGGAACGGTTTGCCCGCTGCTGGCCGCCGCCGGTGTCCTTGCTCGCCATTTCCCTCACCCCGCTCGATTCGTCTGGCACGGTTTGGTCGGTAGGGTCGTTGCCGGTTGACACCGACCCTATACACAAGGTGCGACTGCCGCTCCCGGTTTGCCGGTGGCGCTTCCTGTCCAACACCCGCTGCCACCCCGGATGATTCCCATTCGGCGGACGTTCACCCGTGGTGATCGAAAAGTTACCCGCCGGACAGCACCCGGAGCAGGTCCTCCGCCGTGCGGCAGCGGTCCAGCAGCTCCTTGACGTGGTTGCGGGTGCCGCGCAGCGGCTCCAGCGTGGGCACCCGCTGCAGCGAGTCCCGGCCGGGCAGGTCGAAGATCACCGAGTCCCAGGAGGCCGCCGCGACGTGCTCGGCGTACTGCTCCAGGCAGCGCCCGCGGAAGTACGCCCTGGTGTCCTCCGGGGGCTTGGAGACGGCCCGCTCGACCTCGTCCTCGGTCAGCAGCCGCTCGAAGCGCCCGCGGGCCACCAGGCGGTTGTAGAGGCCCTTCTCGGGCCGCACGTCGCTGTACTGGAGGTCGACCAGGTGCAGCCTCGGGTTGTCCCACTCCAGGGCGTCCCGGCTGCGGTAGCCCTCCAGGATCTCCCGCTTGGCGACCCAGTCCAGCTGCTTCGAGAGCGACATCGGGTCGCGCTCCAGCCGGCCCAGGACGTCCTCCCAGCGTGTCAGCACGTCCACCGTCTGCTCGTCCGCGTCGGTGCCGAAGCGGTCCTCGACGTACTTGCGGGCCAGTTCGAAGTACTCGAGCTGGAGCTGGACGGCGGTGAGCTTGCGCCCGTTGCGCAGGGTGATCAGGTACTTGAGCGTCGGGTCGTGGGAGACCCGGTGCAGGGTGCGCACCGGCTGGTCGACGGCGAGGTCGGAGGCGATGAAGGAGTCCTCGATCATCGACAGGACCAGCGAGGTGGTGCCCAGCTTGAGGTAGGTGGAGATCTCGGAGAGGTTGGCGTCCCCGATGATCACGTGCAGTCGGCGGTACTTCTCGGCGTCGGCGTGCGGCTCGTCCCGGGTGTTGATGATCGGGCGCTTGAGGGTGGTCTCCAGGCCGACCTCGACCTCGAAGTAGTCCGCCCGCTGGCTGAGCTGGAAGCCGTGCGCCGAGCCGTCCTGGCCGATGCCGACCCGGCCGGCCCCGGCGACCACCGGGCGGGAGACGAAGAACGGGGTCAGGTGGCGGACGATGTCGGCGAACGGCGTCGCCCGCTTCATCAGGTAGTTCTCGTGGGTGCCGTAGGAGGCGCCCTTGTTGTCGGTGTTGTTCTTGTACAGGTGGATGTTCTGCCCGTTGGGCAGCTCGAGCGCGCGCTGCGCGGCGGCCGCCATGATCCGTTCGCCGGCCTTGTCCCACAGCACGGCGTCGCGCGGGTTGGTCACCTCGGGCGAGCTGTACTCGGGATGCGCGTGGTCCACGTAGAACCGGGCCCCGTTCGTGAGGATGACGTTGGCCAGGCCGATGTCCTCGTCGGTCAGCTGGCTGGCGTCCGCCACCTCGCGCGCCAGGTCGAAGCCCCGCGCGTCGCGCAGCGGATTCTCCTCCTCGAAGTCCCAGCGGGCCCGCCGTGCCCGGTGCATCGCCGCCGCGTAGGCGTTGACGATCTGGGACGAGGTGAGCATGGCGTTGGCGTTGGGGTGCCCGGGCACGGAGATCCCGTACTCGGTCTCGATGCCCATCACGCGCCGTACGGTCATGCGGCCCTCCTTGCCCGGTGCGCCGCCCCCGGCGGGCGGAACACGCTGACGTACCGCTGGACAACACCGGCGCCGGCCATCTGACCGCGGACGGTGGGTCGAGCCTAGAACCCGGCCCCGATCGGCGGGCCCCGAGACGCGCCGTCCGGCTGCGGGGCCGCGAGGCGCCACAGCCGGACGGTGTGCGTACAGCTCCGGGGACCGCTGTCGGCCCGGGTAACCGCGTGCTTACAGGTACTGCCCCGTGTTGGCGACAGTGTCGATCGAGCGGCCGGACTCGGCGCCCTGCTTGCCGGTGACCAGCGTGCGGATGAAGACGATCCGCTCGCCCTTCTTGCCGGAGATGCGGGCCCAGTCGTCCGGGTTGGTGGTGTTCGGGAGGTCCTCGTTCTCCTTGAACTCGTCCACGCAGGCGGCGAGCAGGTGGGAGACGCGCAGACCGCGCTGACCGTGGTCGAGGAAGTCCTTGATGGCCATCTTCTTCGCGCGGTCGACGATGTTCTGGATCATCGCGCCGGAGTTGAAGTCCTTGAAGTACAGGACCTCCTTGTCACCGTTGGCGTAGGTGACCTCCAGGAAGCGGTTCTCCTCGGTCTCGGAGTACATCCGCTCCACCACCGACTGGATCATCGCGGCCACCGTGGCCCCGACGGAGCTGTCGTGCTCCTTGAGGTCGTCCGGGTGGAACGGCAGCGAGTCCTTGAGGTACTTGGAGAAGATGTCCTTCGCGGCCTCGGCGTCCGGGCGCTCGATCTTGATCTTGACGTCCAGGCGGCCGGGCCGCAGGATCGCCGGGTCGATCATGTCCTCGCGGTTGGAGGCGCCGATGACGATGACGTTCTCCAGGCCCTCCACGCCGTCGATCTCGGCGAGCAGCTGCGGGACGATGGTGTTCTCCACGTCCGAGCTGACGCCGGAACCGCGGGTGCGGAACAGCGACTCCATCTCGTCGAAGAAGACGATGACGGGCGTGCCCTCGCTCGCCTTCTCCCGGGCCCGCTGGAAGACCAGGCGGATCTGCCGCTCGGTCTCGCCGACGTACTTGTTGAGGAGCTCGGGGCCCTTGATGTTGAGGAAGTAGCTCTTCCCCTGGGGCTGGCCGGTGACCTCGGCGACCTTCTTGGCCAGCGAGTTGGCCACCGCCTTGGCGATCAGCGTCTTGCCGCAGCCGGGCGGGCCGTAGAGCAGGACGCCCTTGGGCGGGCGCAGCTCGTACTCCTTGAAGAGGTCGGCGTGCAGGTACGGCAGCTCGACCGCGTCGCGGATCAGCTCGATCTGGTTGCTCAGGCCGCCGATCTGGCGGTAGTCGATGTCCGGGACCTCTTCGAGGACCAGCTCCTCGACCTCGGCCTTCGGCACGACCTCGTACACGTAGCCGGAGCGGGGCTCCAGCAACAGGGCGTCCCCCGCCCGGATCGTGAGGTCGCGCAGCGGTTCGGCGAGGCGCACCACGCGCTCCTCGTCGGTGTGGCCGAGAACCAGGGCGCGCTCGCCGTCCTCCAGGACCTCCTTGAGGGTGACGATCTCGCCGATGCGCTCGAAGGCCATCGCGTCCACGATGTTGAGGGCCTCGTTGAGCATCACTTCCTGGCCGCGCCGCAGTTCGTCGAGTGCGACGTTGGGGCTGACGTTCACGCGGAGCTTGCGCCCGCCGGTGAAGATGTCCGCGGTCCCGTCCTCGTTCGCTTCGAGGAAGGTGCCGAAGCCGGCCGGGGGCTGTGCCAGCCGGTCCACTTCCTCCTTGAGGGCCACGATCTGGTCGCGGGCCTCACGCAGGGTGGAGGCGAGCCGTTCGTTCTGGGCGGTCACGCCGGCCAGGTTGGTCTGGAGCTCGACGATCCGCTCTTCGAGGATTCTCGAATTGCGCGGCGAGTCGGCGAGCTTGCGGCGCAGCACGGCGATTTCCTGCTCAAGGTACGAGACCTGAGCGGCCTCGTCGGAACCACGAGCGGGCCTGCCGGTGCTGCGGTTGTAGTCGTCATCGTGGGCTGCCACGGTCCTCACCTCCTCCGGGGAGCTGGACGCTTCCAGACCCTACCTGGGACCAGGGGTCCGTAAACCCCTAGATCAAGAAAGATGGAACGGGCGTGTCCGATCTTCGCCCCAGCGTGCTTCCCCTCTGCTAAGGGGATACCCACCGCGCACCGCCCAAAGCGGGCCAGATGTATCGTCGAGCGAAGTGATATCCGATCGCGACCACGACTCGAGGTCCGATCGTTGTACGAATGGCGGGATTGCTCCCAGAAATGGGCGACCCGGGACAGAAACGGCAGGGGACCATGTCGGTGACCGAGCAGACGGCGGCGACGACCGAGGAGCTGGAGGTGTGGATCGACCAGGATCTGTGCACCGGCGACGGCATCTGCGTCCAGTACGCACCGGAGGTCTTCGAGCTCGACATCGACGGCCTCGCCTACGTGAAGGGGTCGGACGACGAGCTGCGCCAGCAACCCGGGGAGACCGTCCCGGTGCCGCTGACGCTCCTTCAGGACGTGGTGGACTCGGTGAAGGACTGCCCCGGCGACTGCATCCACGTGCGCCGGGCCGCGGACCGGGTCGAGGTGTACGGACCTGACGCGGAGTGAGTAACCGCCCTCCGGCTCGGAGGCGAGCGGGCGACCCGCCCCGAGCCGAAGGGGCGCGCCGGTGCCGAAAGGGAGAAGCGAGGGAGCGAGGCACGAGCGAGGGAGCGCCGACCGTCGGCCCCGGATCCCGAGCGGGCGAACTCCCGCCCCGAGCCGAAGGGGCGCGCCGGTGCCGAAAGGGAGAAGCGAGGGAGCGAGGCACGAGCGAGGGAGCGCCGACCGTCGGCCCCGGGTCCAAGCGCCCCGGAGGCGAGCGGGCGAATAGCAGCCTCAGGTCTGGCTGAGCGGGGCGGTGGTCTGGGAGCGTTCCCAGCCGCCGCCCCGGTGCGTCCAGGTGAGTTCGAGTGAGATGTCGGGCCGGAAGCGCGGCACGTCCTCGCTCGAATACCCCTGCGCGCGGCCGGTGATGGCGCCGTCGGAGCGCACCGCGAGCCGGCTCACGGTGAGGTTCTCGCGCTCGGTGAGCAGGGTGGCCAGCACCGTCGGGCGGTCGCCGGGGCCGTAGCCGAGCAGGAAGACGGCGTCCGGCGGGGTGCCGGTCTCGGCGGCGCAGTGCGCGGCGACCACCGTGCCGGGGCGTCCGTCGCCCAGCTCGGCGGGCACGCTGAGCGCCGTCGTGACCGGGAACGGGCCGCAGTCGATCGGGAGTTGGGCCTTGGCCGGGTCGGGGGCCGCGCTCGCGGCGAGGGCCTTGGGGGTGCCGTGGGCGGGCACCGGGGTGCCCGTCGCCGGGGACGCGGCGAGGGCGGCGCCCACGACCGCGCCGCAGCCGGCCAGGGCGAGGGCCCAGTGCCAGGGGGCGGTGCGCACGTGCGCGGGCCGGGTGCGGCCCCGCGGTGTCTGCTGTCCAGCCGTCGCCGTCGTCCCGACCGCGGTCTCCACCAGGCGTCCCCTCCAGAGCTCCAGGAGCTGGTCTGCGTGAGCGAGCATCGTCCCACACCCGGTCGACGGAAATGCCAAGGGGTGGCACGAGATTGCTCGTGCCACCCCTGCGTGGTGTGCGGGCTCAGCCCAGGTCGGGCTGGTCGTCCTCGCCGCGCGCGGCCTTGCGGGCGGCGGCGCGCTCCTGCAGGCTCGGCTCGGGCGCCCCGCTGTCGTAGTCCTCGCCGTACGCGCCCTTGGCGGGGCGGCGGCGGCGCAGCGGCGGCTCGACGCCGTCGGCCAGGCGGCGGGCGGTGAGCAGGAAGCCGGTGTGGCCGATCATCCGGTGGTCCGGGCGGACGGCGAGGCCCTCCAGGTGCCAGGTGCGGACCATGGTCTCCCAGGCCTGCGGCTCGGTGAAGGTGCCGTGGTCGCGCAGCGCCTCGACGGTCTTGGACATCTGCGTGGTGGTGGCCACGTAGCAGCAGATGAGGCCGCCGGGGACGAGCGCCTTGGAGGCGACGTCCAGGCACTCCCAGGGGGCCAGCATGTCGAGGAGGACGCGGTCGACGTCGGACTCGACCAGGTTGTCCTGGAGGTCGCCGACGGTGAGCTTCCACGCCGGGTGCGGCCCGCCGAAGTAGCGCTCGACGTTGCCCTGGGCGATGTCGGCGAAGTCCTGCCGGCGCTCGTAGGAGGCCAGCATGCCGTGCTCGCCGACGGCGCGCAGCAGGTACATGCTGAGCGCGCCCGAGCCGACGCCGGCCTCGACCACGCGGGCACCCGCGAAGATGTCGGCCATCGCCAGGATCTGCCCCGCGTCCTTGGGGTAGATCACGGCGGCGCCGCGGGGCATGGACAGGACGTAGTCGGGGAGCAGGGGGCGCAGCGCGAGGTACGGGACGTTACCCGTGGTGCGCACGACCGTGCCTTCGGGAGCGCCGATCAGCTCGTCATGCGGGAACGCACCCTTGTGGGTGTGGAACTGGTTCCCGGCCTGGAGCGTGAACGTGTAGTGGCGACCCTTGGGGTCGGTCAGCTGGACCTGGTCCCCGACCTGGAAGGGCCCGCGTCGGCGGGCGGCACCGGTCGGTTCGGACATACGGACAATCCTAAGGGAAGCGGAGCCTCCCGCCCGACCACGGTGATCATTTCCCGGCGACGGCGGCGGTCAGCCGCCGCTCGATGTCGCTGAGCGCGGCGACGCCGTACACCCGGCCGTCCGCCTCGACCACCAGGTACTCCCCCGCCGGGGTGGTCTGGACGGCCCGCAGCAGGTCCTCGCCGTGCAGGTCGGCGTCCAGCCGCAGCCCGGGCTCGAGGTCGCGGGCGAGCGGGCCGACGGCCACCCAGGGGCGGCGGTGCTCGGGTACGGCCCGGACCGCGGACTCGCGCACGATCGCGATCGGCTCGCCCCGGCCGTCCACCACGACCACCGCGCCGGCCTCGGCCTCGCGGGCGCGGCGCATCGCCTCGCCGAGCGGGGTGTCGGCGGTGACCTCGACGGCCCGGCGGGCGAAGTCGCGCAGCCGCAGGCCGGGCAGCGCCTCCTTGAGCCGGGCGTTGCGCACGCTGCCGGTGGCGCCGTTCCAGATGATCGCGGCGAGCACGGCGGCCAGCACCGCGTCCACCAGGGTGTCGGTGGTGGTGCGCTCGACCCCGCGGGCGGCACTGACCAGCGGCAGGCCGAACAACACGGCGACCGCCAGCACCCGGCCGACCCAGGCGGCGGCCACCGTGCCGGTCATCGGCTTGCCGGTGATCGCCCAGACGAGGGCGCGCAGCATCCGTCCGCCGTCCAGCGGCAGGCCGGGCAGCAGGTTGAAGGCGGCGACCACCAGGTTGGACACCATCAGACCGGTGAGCAGCACCCCGGGGACGGTGGACAGCTCCACGGCCCGCACCCCGAGGTAGAACAGGCCGCCGAGCGCCAGCGAGAGCAGCGGGCCGACGAAGGCCAGCCAGAACTCGCGCCAGGGCGTGGTGGCCTCGTTCTCGATCTCGGAGACGCCGCCGAAGAACTGCAGCTGGATCCGCCGCACCCCGAGCTTGTAGCGCAGCGCGACCAGGGTGTGGGCGAGTTCGTGCACCAGGACGGAGGCGTAGAAGGCGACCGCGAAGGAGAAGGCGACCAGGTAGCGGGCGCCGCCGAGGTCGGGCAGCACGTCGCCCAGCTGTCCGCCGAACACCCAGGTGATCAGCGCGGCGATGACGAACCAGGAGGGGGTGACGTAGATCGGCACGCCGAAGGGCCGGCCCATCAGGAGGCCGCCGCGGCGCTCCGGTGGCTTCCCGGCCGGGCGCCCGCGGTCGTCCTGCGGTGGCTGGTCGGAGGTCTGCTGCCCCCTGCTGTCGCTCACCGTGATCCCTTCGGTCGTCGCCCCCGTCGTGCCCCGGTGCGCCCACGCTACGTGATCGTGGCACTCCGGGGCCGCGCGCCCCTCCTGCTGCCTTCATACCCACTGCGCGGCCTGCGCGCGCCTCGGTGGCAGCACGGTGGCAGCGGGATGACAGCAAAGGGCAATAGGGTCGTAGTCATGCAGCAGACCGACACCACCAGCGTCACCGGGGCCCCGGTGCGCCCGGCGGCGGCGCCGACCGGCCTGTCCCCGTCCCGGGCGGGGGACTTCCTCACCTGTCCCCTGCTGTACCGGCTGCGGGTGATCGACCGGCTGCCCGAGCCGCCGAGCTCGGCGGCCACCAGGGGCACCCTGGTGCACGCCGTGCTGGAGCGGCTGTTCGACAGCCCGGCGGCCGAGCGCACGCCGGAACGGGCACTGGGCCTGCTGCGCCCGCAGTGGGAGCGGCTGCTGGGTGAACGGCCGGAGCTGGGCTCGTTGTTCCCGGACGACCCGGACGGCGCGGCGCTCACCCGCTGGCTGGCGGACGCCGAGAAGCTGGTCGGCCAGTGGTTCCGGCTGGAGGACCCGACCCGGCTGCATCCGGTGGAGCGGGAGCTGTACGTGGAGACGGCCCTGGACTCGGGGCTGCTGCTGCGCGGCTACATCGACCGGGTGGACGTCGCCCCGACCGGCGAGGTCCGGCTGGTGGACTACAAGACCGGCCGGGCGCCCTCGCGGGACTTCGAGGGCAAGGCGATGTTCCAGATGAAGTTCTACGCACTGGTGGTGTGGCGCTGGAAGGGCGTGATCCCCAAGCGCCTCCAGCTGGTCTACCTCGGCGGGGGCGGGGACGTGGTCAGCTACGACCCGGACCAGGCCGATCTGCTCGCGGTGGAGCGCAAGCTGCGGGCGTTGTGGGAGCGGATCGGCCACGCGGTGGCCACCGGGGACTTCCCGGCCACCCGCAACCGCCTCTGCGACTGGTGCGACCACCAGGCCAGCTGCCCGGAGTTCGGCGGTACTCCGCCGCCGTACCCCTTGCCGCTGGCCCGTACGTCTGATGAGGACGATCCCACGGGGGATCCGAGGAGCAAGGAGTCCTAGTGACGATCCGAGTGCTGCTGGTCGACGACCAGCCGCTGCTGCGCACCGGTTTCCGGATGATCCTGGAGGCCGAGTCCGACCTGGTGGTGGTCGGTGAGGCCGGCGACGGTCAGCAGGCGCTGGACCAGGTGCGGGCGCTGCAGCCCGACGTGGTGCTGATGGACATCCGGATGCCGAGGATGGACGGTGTCGAGGCGACCCGGCGGATCGCCGGCCCGGGGCGGGACGGCCCGGCCAAGGTGCTGGTGCTGACCACCTTCGACCTGGACGAGTACGTGGTGGAGGCCCTGCGCGCGGGCGCCAGCGGCTTCCTGCTGAAGGACGTCCCGGCCGAGGAGCTGGTGCAGGCGATCCGGGTGGTCGCGGACGGCGCGGCGATGCTGGCGCCGAGCATCACCCGCCGGCTGCTGGACATGTACGCCACCAAGCTGCCGTCGGGCGACGAGACGCCGCCGCAGGCGCTGGGCGCGCTGACCGACCGCGAGCTGGAGGTGCTGAAGCTGGTGGCGCGCGGGCTGTCGAACGCGGAGATCGCGGCGGAGCTGTTCGTCAGCGAGACCACGGTGAAGACCCACGTCGGCCATGTGCTGACCAAGCTCCAGCTGCGCGACCGGGTGCAGGCGGCGGTGTACGCCTACGAGAGCGGGCTGGTGCGCCCGGGCGCGCTGTAGCGGTCCCCTCCTGCGGCCCCTCCCGCACCGCGCGGTGGCCCGCAGAAACGTGACGGCGGCCCGTCCGCTCCCCGTGGTGATGTGGGGAGCGGACGGGCCGCCGTCGTCCGTGTGCTACTTGCCGGTCCGGCCGATCTCCCAGAAGCGGAAGAAGCCGGTGGTGTCGACGGTGGCCTCGACGCCGGTGACGTACGAACGCGCCGCGTAGAAGGCCTTGTTCTGGTACAGCGGGATCAGCGGCACGCTGACGGCCTCGATCTGCTGGATCTGCGCGTAGCCGGGCGCGGCGGCGCTGCGGTCGGCCTGCTTGAGGCCCTCCGGCACCAGCTTCCCGCTGATCTGCGGGTCGTCCCAACCGTGGTGGTAGGCACCGCCGTTGACCAGCAGCGGGGCGATGTAGTTGTCCGGGTCCGGGTAGTCGGCGAACCAGCCGATGACGTACGCCTGGTACTTGCTGTCGACCCAGCCCTTCTTGAAGGCCTCCCAGTCCGGCTCCTGCTGGACGGTGACCTGGAAGAGGCCGCCGGTCTCCAACTGCTTCTTCAGCGTGTCGGCCTCGTTGCTGCCGGCCCGCGAGCGGGACCAGGTGAGGGTGAGCTTGACCGGGGTCTGGACCTTGGCGTCGGTGAGGTACTTCCTGGCCTTGTTCACGTCCTGGTCGCCGTAGCGGTCGAAGAACGCGGTGGTGTGGCCGGTGACGCCGGCCGGGACCATCGCGTACAGCGGCTGGACGGTCCGGGCGAAGACGTCGCGGGCGAGCGCCTTGCGGTCCATCAGCTGCGCGGCGGCCTGGCGGACCGCGACGTTGCCGCCGACCGGGTCCTTGGTGTTGAAGACCAGCGAGCGGGTGTCGTTGCTGTCGCCCTCGGTGACCTGAAGGTCGGTCTTGCCGCCCTGCTGGTCGGAGCGGATCTGGGCGGCGGTGTTCGGCTCCAGGCTGTTGTCGGTGAGGTCGACGTCGCCCTTGTCCAGCGCCGCCTTCAGGTCCTCGGCCTTGTCGAAGTACCGCACGGTGAACTTGGTGTTGCGCAGCTTGGCGTCGCCGCCGTACTTGTCGTTGGGCGTCAGCACGACCTTGCCCAGCTGCTTGCCCGCCATCTCGACCGAGTCGATGCGGTACGGGCCGGAGCCGACCACCTTGTCGTTGGACAGGGCCTTGTCGGCCGGGAAGACCTGGTGGTCCACGATGGCGCCGGCCGGGCTGGCCAGCTTGGCCGGCAGGGTGGCGTCGGGCGTGGCGAGGTGGAACAGCACCTCGGTGTCGCCCTTGGCCTCGACGGACTTGATCGAGGAGAGCAGGGAGACCGGGCCGCCGTCGTCGTTGATCTTCTTGGTGCGCTCGATCGAGAAGACCACGTCCTCGGCGGTCAGCGGGTGACCGTTCGAGAACTTCAGCCCGGGCCGCAGGGTGCAGTGGTACTCGGTGGCATCGCCGCCGGTGAACTCGCAGGACTGCGCGGCGTCCGGGGTGGGCGTGCTGGCCGCGGCCGGGAAGGTCAGCAGCGACTGGAAGGCGTTGCGCATGACCAGCCAGGAGCCGGAGTCGTAGGAGACCGCGGGGTCCAGCACGCCGGTCAGCTGGGCGGTGCCCATGGTGATCGACTTGCCGCTGTCCCCCTTGACGGCGTCGGTCACCGATCCGCAGCCGGCCACCGTCACGGCGACCAGACCGGCACAGCCGAGTACTGCGAGGCGTTCAGCTGAAGTCTTCACGGGGCGCGTCCTTATCGGTGGCACGAAACCCGAGTAGCGTGCCATATCGAACACGCACGACCGATACCCGCGCAGATGACGTTTGGGACACGGCGGTTCAGGGCATCCCGGCGCGCTCGACGAGATGTCAGGCAATGCCCTTTTTCTCCCCCGATCCCCCCGAGTCGGAGCGCCGTCGAGCCGCTTACCGGCCGGTAGGGGCAGGCCGCAATGAGATGACAATCACACTCAAACTGGCGGTCCGTCAGACCCGCGAGGCGACCAGCGAGCGCAACAGGTCGAGGTCGACCTGCTCCAGCGAGGGCAGCACCAGCCGCCCGGGGGCCGGCTCGATCGCCGCCACCGAGGGCACCGCGATCACCGGGCAGCCGGCCGCCTCGCCCGCGCGCACCCCGGTCGGGGTGTCCTCGACGACCACGCAGCGGGCCGGCTCCGCACCCAGCCGGCGGGCCGCCTCCAGGTACGGGTCCGGGAACGGCTTGGTGCGCGGCACCTCGTCCCCGCCGATGGTGAAGGCGAAGTGGTGGGCGCCCAGCGAACGGAGCACGATGTCGATCACGTGCCGGTGCGAGGCGGACACCATGGCGGCCGGGATCCCGTGCGCGGCAAGGGTGTTGAGCAGCCGCTCGGCGCCCGGCATGAGCGGTACGCCGCCGGCCAGCAGGTCCACGAAGCGCTGGTTGACCAGCACGCCCAGGTCGGCCGGGGCGATGTCCACCCCGGTCCGGGCGACCAGGTAGTCCATCACCCGGGTCATCGGGCCGCCGACCACATGGGCGCGGTCCGCCTCGTCCAGCTCGTGGCCCAGCTCGGCGAAGAGCGAGACCTCGGCCTGCCACCAGAAGTCCTCGGTGTCCACCAGCGTCCCGTCCATGTCCAGCAGCACCGCCTGCAGACCGCGGTCGTCCCCGTGGTCCAGGACACGGGTGGCGGTGGAGCTGGTGGTCATGGTGGGATCCTTCCGGCAGGCCCCGGGCGCACCCGGGGATGGCACAGGCCGGCCCGCTGGTGAGCGGACCGGCCCGTTCAGGATCATCCAGGATACGCCCGCTTCGTCCGGAAAGAGCGAACGGAGCGGGACGGAGGGATTACCGGGCGTTGAAGTACTTCGCCTCCGGGTGGTGGATCACGATCGCGTCGGTGGACTGCTCCGGGTGCAGCTGGAACTCCTCGGAGAGCACCACGCCGATCCGCTCGGGCTTCAGCAGCTCGGCGATCTTGGCGCGGTCCTCCAGCTCCGGGCAGGCCCCGTAGCCGAGGGAGAAGCGGGCGCCCCGGTACTTGAGCGCGAACATGTCCTTGACGTCCTGCGGGTCCTCGCCGGAGAAGCCCAGCTCGTAGCGGACCCGGGCGTGCCAGAACTCGGCCAGCGCCTCGGCCAGCTGCACCGACAGGCCGTGCAGCTCCAGGTAGTCGCGGTAGGAGTTCCCGGCGAACAGCTCGTTGGCCGCCTCCGAGATCCGGTTGCCCATGGTGACCACCTGCAGGCCGACCACGTCCCGCACGCCGGACTCCTCCGGGCGGAAGAAGTCGGCCAGGCAGAGCCGACGGCCGCGCCGCTGGCGCGGGAAGGTGAAGCGGGTGCGCTCGGTGCCGTCCTCGTGGAAGACGATCAGGTCGTCGCCCTTGGAGTTGGCCGGGTAGTAGCCGTAGACCACGGCCGCCTCCAGCCAGCCCTCGGTCTGCAGCCGGTCCAGCCAGGCCCGCAGCCGCGGCCGGCCCTCGGTCTCCACCAGCTCCTCGTACGACGGCCCGTCTCCGGCGCGCGCGGCCTTCAGGCCCCACTGCCCCTTGAACAGCGCGTCCTCGTCCAGCCAGGAGGCGTAGTCGGCGAACGGGATGCCCTTGACGATCCGGTCGCCCCAGAACGGCGGGGTGGGCACGGTGTTGTCGACGGTGACGTCGGAGCGGATCTGGCCGAGGTTGACCTCGGGCTCCGGTTCCTCCACCTCGACCCGGGCGTGTCGGCGCTGCTTGAGCTCGGGCAGGGTCGCGCCGGGCACGCCGCGCTTGACCGCGATCAGCGCGTCCATCAGCCGCAGGCCCTCGAAGGCGTCCCGGGCGTAGCGGACCTCGCCCTCGTAGATCTCGTGCAGGTCCTGCTCGACGTAGGCCCGGGTGAGCGCAGCGCCGCCGAGGATCACCGGGTAGCTCGCGGCCAGCTTGCGCTGGTTGAGCTCCTCCAGGTTCTCCTTCATGATCACGGTCGACTTCACCAGCAGGCCGGACATCCCGATCACGTCCGCCTTGTGCTCCTGCGCGGCGTCCAGGATCGCCGAGACCGGCTGCTTGATGCCCAGGTTGACCACGTTGTAGCCGTTGTTGGACAGGATGATGTCGACCAGGTTCTTGCCGATGTCGTGGACGTCGCCCTTGACGGTGGCCAGCACGATGGTGCCCTTGCCCTCGTTGTCGGACTTCTCCATGTGCGGCTCCAGGTGGGCCACCGCGGTCTTCATCACCTCGGCGGACTGGAGCACGAACGGCAGCTGCATCTGGCCGGAGCCGAAGAGCTCGCCGACCACCTTCATGCCGGCCAGCAGGGTGTCGTTGATGATCTCCAGTGCCGGGCGGCCGGCCAGCGCCTCGTCCAGGTCGGCCTCCAGGCCGTTCCGCTCGCCGTCGATGATCCGGCGCTGCAGCCGCTCCTCCAGCGGGAGCGCGGCCAGCTCCTCGGCCTTGGATGCCTTGACCGAGGCCGAGGAGACGCCCTCGAACAGCTCCAGCAGGCGCTGCAGCGGGTCGTAGCCGTCCCGGCGGCGGTCGTAGACCAGGTCGAGGGCGGTCTCGCGCTGGTCCTCGGGGATCCGGGAGATCGGCAGGATCTTGGAGGCGTGCACGATCGCCGAGTCCAGGCCGGCCTCCACGCACTCGTGCAGGAAGACCGAGTTGAGCACCACGCGGGCGGCCGGGTTGAGGCCGAACGAGATGTTGGACAGGCCGAGCGTGGTCTGCACCTTCGGGTGGCGGCGCTTGAGCTCGCGGATCGCCTCGATGGTCTCGATGCCGTCCCGGCGGGACTCCTCCTGGCCGGTGGCCAGGGTGAAGGTGAGGCAGTCGACCAGGATCGAGCCCTCGTCGATGCCGTAGTCGGCGGTGAGCTCGGCGATCAGCCGCTCGGCGATCTCCACCTTGGCGTCGGCGGTGCGGGCCTGGCCCTGCTCGTCGATGGTCAGCGCGATCAGGCCGGCACCGTGCTCGCGCGCCAGCGAGGCGATCCGGCCGAAGCGCGAGTCGGGGGCGTTGCCGTCCTCGTAGTTGACCGAGTTGAGCACCGCGCGGCCGCCGAGGGCCTCCAGGCCGGCCCGCAGCACCGGCGGCTCGGTGGAATCCAGCACGATCGGCAGGGTGGAGGCGGTGGCCAGGCGGCCGGCGATCTCCTTCATGTCGGCGACGCCGTCGCGGCCGACGTAGTCCACGCAGAGGTCCAGCAGGTGGGAGCCGTCCCGGATCTGGTCACGGGCGATCTCCACGCAGGCCTGCCAGTCGCCGGCCAGCATCGACTCGCGGAACTTCTTCGAGCCGTTGGCGTTGGTGCGCTCGCCGATCGCCAGGTACGAGGTGTCCTGGCGGAACGGCACCGCCTGGTACAGCGAGGCCGCCGAGGGCTCGGGCTGCGGATCGCGCACGGCGATCTCGCGGCCCTGGACCCGCTCGACCACGGCGCGCAGGTGCTCGGGCGTGGTGCCGCAGCAGCCGCCGACCAGCGAGAGGCCGTACTCGCGGGTGAACACGTCGTGCGCGTCGGCCAGCTCGACCGGGCTGAGCGGGTAGTGGGCGCCGTCCTTGCCGAGCACCGGCAGGCCCGCGTTCGGCATGCAGGACAGGCCGATCCGGGCGTTCTTGGCCAGGTAGCGCAGGTGCTCGCTCATCTCGGCCGGGCCGGTGGCGCAGTTGAGGCCGATGTAGTCCACGCCGAGCGGCTCCAGCGCGGTGAGCGCGGCGCCGATCTCGGAGCCGAGCAGCATGGTGCCGGTGGTCTCCACCGTCACCTGCACCAGCACCGGCAGGTCCAGCCCGGCCTCGGCCAGGGCGCGCTTGGAGCCCAGGATGGCGGCCTTGGTCTGCAGCAGGTCCTGGCTGGTCTCGACCAGCAGGGCGTCGGCGCCACCGGCGATCAGGCCGGCCGCGTTCTGCTGGAAGCCGTCGCGCAGCGTCTCGTACGGGGCGTGGCCGAGGGTCGGCAGCTTGGTGCCGGGGCCGATCGAGCCGAGCACCCAGCGGGTGCGGCCGTCCGCGGCGCTGTGCGCGTCGGCGCTCTCGCGGGCGATCCGGGCGCCGGCCTCGGACAGCTCGAAGATCCGGTCGGGGATCTCGTACTCGCCGAGCGCGGAGAAGTTCGCGCCGAAGGTGTTGGTCTCCACGCAGTCCACGCCCACGCCGAAGTAGGCCTCGTGGACGGAGCGGACGATGTCGGGCCGGGTGATGTTGAGGACCTCGTTGCACCCTTCGAGGTTCTGGAAGTCCTCCAGCGTCGGGTCCTGCGCCTGGAGCATGGTGCCCATCGCACCGTCGGCGACCACCACCCTCGTGGCGAGCGCTTCACGCAGCGCGTTCGCGCGGCTCTGCGCAGTGATGGACGGATTGGCTGCAGTGGCCATGGGGCTTCTCCCTGGTGCGACGGCTGTCGGCTTTGCACCCCCGCTTGGTCGGGGAGGCACGTGGTCAGGGTATCCGGCCGACGGGTCGGTCCGGGGGCCCGTTCCGTATCCTGAGCGCTCGACCGCAAGGGGGGAGCAAGCGCATGGCCCGATTCCGGACCTGCGCGCGGCGGATCGGCGGGGCCCTGGCGGCCCCGTTCCGGGCGCTGCGCGGCCGATGGCGGGGGTGGTCCCGGTGGCGCCGGACCCTGCTGGTCCTGGCGCTGGCGGCGGCGGTGCCGGTCGCCGCGCTCGGCTCGCTGTTCGTCGCGATCCGGCTGCACTATGTGGGTGAACCGGCCGCCGAGGCCCGCACCCGGGGCCGGGACGCGGTCTGGCTCGGCCACGCCTGGGTGGACGGCCGCAAGACCGAGGCGGACGTCACGGCGCTGGTGCGGCAGCTGGCCGGCACCGGCATCCGCGACCTGTACGTGCACACCGGCCCGCTGGAGCACGACGGCTCGCTGCCGCCCGCCGTCCACCCACGGGCCCGCTGGTTCACCGACACCGTGCACCGGGCACTGCCCGACGTACGGCTGCAGAGCTGGCTGGGCGACGAGGTCAAGCCGGAGAAGGACGCCCTGGACCTCGAGGACGCCGCCACCCGGGACCGGGTCACCGGCTCCGCCCGCCAGGTGCTGGACCTCGGCTTCGACGGCGTGCACTTCGACATGGAGCCGATCCGCCCCGGTTCGGCGGGCTGGCTGGCCCTGCTCGACCAGGTCCGCCCGGTCACCGCGGCACGCGGCGCCAAGCTGTCGGTCGCGGCTCCACAGATCGACCCGGTGCCGGGCCTGCACACGGCCGGGATCCTGCTCACCGACCACGGCAAGTGGTGGGACGCGGCGTACTTCGCCGCGACCGCCCGCCGGGTCGACCAGATCGCCGTGATGACCTACGACACCTCGATGCCGACCGAACCGCTGTACGGCGGCTACGTCGCCCGGCAGACCGAACTCGCCCTGCGGGCCACCCCGGCCGACGTGGACCTGCTGATCGGCCTGCCGTTCTACTGGGACGACAAGTGGGGCCACTGGGGCGACGCCGAGACCGTCGACGCGGCCGTCCGCGGCGTCCGGCTGGGCCTGGGCCGGGAGGACCTGCGGCGGCCGAACTTCGGCGTCGCGCTGTACGTGGACTTCGCCTCGACGCCCGAGAACTGGGCGGCGTACCGGCGCGGCTGGGTGGACGTCCGGTAGCCGCCGCCCGTCAGCCGGCCAGCCGGTGGGCCAGGGCGCCCAGGTAGCGGTGGACGGTCGCGTCCTCGCCGGTCAGGTAGTGCGAGACGGCCCGGTGGATCGGCCGGCGGACCTCGCCCCGCTCGGTGACGGTCAGCGAGCAGCCCGGCCCGGCCGGGGTGAGCACGTACGTCCAGGTGCCGCCGTACGGCAGGTCCTGGTCGGCGATGCCGGTGACCAGGCGGTGCGGGGCCTCGCTCGCCACCACCTCGTACGTGGTGTGCCCGTGCCGGTCGTACTCGCGCCAGCGCACCCGGCCGCCGGCCGCGGCGGGCAGCCGCTCGACGTGGGTGAGGCCCGGGCGCCAGGCCGGGTAGAGGTCGATGTCGGTCAGCACGTCCCAGACCGCGCCGGGCGGCTGGTGGAGCTCCAGTCCGCCCTCGGTGACGTGCTCCACCGGCAGCCGGCGCCCGGCCCGGTCCACTGCCGCCACCATCAGCGCGGCACCGGTCAGCGCGGCCGCGCCCGCGCCGGTCCACAGCCATCGGTTCATCGGTCCGGCCCCTTCCGCCCGGCCCCCGTCCGTTCGTCATCGCGCCTGTTCATCATCGCGCCGCCGGGCCGTCGCGGCACGCCCGTCGCACCGCGCCACCGGGCGGACGCGGTCCGCGCCCGCCCGTCGACTGACGGCCCGTCAGTCGGCGGGGTCCCGATATCCGCTGGATCGGGGCGGCCGGCTCCCCCAGACTGTCCCGGTGCCCGGCCCCGGTGCGCATCAAAGCCCGTAGGCTGGGCAGGTAGGGACCATGGGGCGAGGCGTTCCATGGGAGACGAGAGGTTCGACAGTCGGCAGCCGGCCCGTCGGCGCCCCGGCAAACCAGCCGGGGCGGTGCCGGCCAGGCCGCCGACCGGAGGGAGACGCTGGGTGATCGAGCTGGAAGATGTTCCCGAGTTGATCGACCCGGTGATGGTCTGCGCCTTCGAGGGCTGGAACGACGCGGGCGACGCCGCCTCCGCGGCCCTGGCGCATCTGGACGAGACCTGGGGCGGCAAGGTGATCGCCGCCCTGGACGCGGAGGACTACTACGACTTCCAGGTCAACCGGCCCACGATCTGGCTGGACGGCGGCATCCGCCGGATCACCTGGCCGACCACCCGGCTCTCGGTGATCCGGGTGACCGAGCCGACGCCCCGGGACGTCGTGCTGGTCCGCGGCATCGAGCCGAGCATGCGCTGGCGCTCGTTCTGCAACGAGCTGCTGGGCTTCGCGCACGAGCTGGGCATCGAGCTGGTGGTGATCCTGGGCGCACTGCTCGGCGACACCCCGCACAGCCGCCCGGTGCCGGTCAGCGGGGTCACCTCCGACCCGGAGCTGGCCCGCCGGCTGGACCTGGAGGAGAGCCGGTACGAGGGCCCGACCGGCATCGTCGGCGTGCTCCAGGAGGCCTGCACGCACGCCGGGGTCCCGGCCGTGACGCTCTGGGCGGCGGTGCCGCACTACGTCTCGCAGCCGCCGAACCCCAAGGCGACGCTGGCCCTGCTCAACAAGCTGGAGGACCTGCTGGACCTGCGCATCCCGCCGGGCGAACTCGGCGAGGACGCCCGGGCCTGGCAGCTCGGCGTGGACCAGCTGGCCGCCGAGGACAGCGAGGTCGCCGAGTACGTCCAGCAGCTGGAGGAGGCGCAGGACACCGCGGAGCTGCCGGAGGCCTCCGGGGACGCCATCGCCCGCGAGTTCGAGCGCTACCTGCGCCGCCGGGAGAACGTCGGGCCGACCGGCGAGAAGCCGGTGTCCGGGCACGCCACGGCGGAGCGGCCGGCCGAGCCGGAGGCGCCTGGAACGGCCCGGGAGGGCCAGGACGGCGCCGAGGAGGAGTAGTCACCGGGCGTCGCCCGGAACCGCCGAAGGGGCGTCAGGACACTTGGTCCTGACGCCCCTTCGGCGTTGCGGTGCGTGACGGCAGCGGGCCTACAGCGGGACTACGGCGGGCCTACAGTGCGACGCCGAGCAGGGCGTCCACGGTGCGGGACACCAGCCCGGGTGCGCCGATGTCGGTGCCGCCCTCGGTCTCCTGCCGCTCGGCCCAGCGGTCGACGGCGGCCAGCGCGGCGGGCGCGTCCAGGTCGTTCGCGAGCGCCGTGCGGACCTCGGCGAGCAGCTGCTCGGCCGACGGGCCGTCCGGCCGGGAGACCGCGGCGCGCCAGCGGGCGAGGCGCTCGACGGCCTCGTCCAGGACGTCCTTGGTCCACTCCCAGTCCGCGCGGTAGTGGTGCGCGAGCAGCGCCAGGCGGATCGCCGCGGGGTCGACGCCATCGCGGCGCACCGCCGACACGAAGACCAGGTTGCCGCGGGACTTGGACATCTTCTGGCCGTCCAGGGCGACCATGCCGGCGTGCACGTACGCCTGGGCGTACGGGTGGGTGCCGGTGGCGACCTGGGCGTGCGCGGCGCCCATCTCGTGGTGCGGGAAGGAGAGGTCGCTGCCGCCGCCCTGGATGTCGAAGGACATGCCGAGGTACTGCAGCGCGATGGCGACGCACTCGATGTGCCAGCCGGGGCGGCCGTGGCCGAGCTCGGTGTCCCAGGCGGGCTCGCCGGGGCGGGCGGCCAGCCAGAGCAGGGCGTCCAGCGGGTTGCGCTTGCCGGGGCGGTCCGGGTCGCCGCCGCGCTCGGCGAAGACCGGGCGCATGGCCTCGCGGGTGAGGCCGGAGACCTCGCCGAAGTGCGGGTCGGCGTCGACCGAGAAGTAGATGTCGCCGTCGACCTTGTAGGCCGCGCCGGCGGCCAGCAGCTTCTGGACGATCGGGACGATCCACGGGATCGACTCGACGGCGCCGACGTAGTGGGCCGGCGGGAGCATGCGCAGTGCGGTCATGTCCTCGCGGAACAGGGCCGTCTCGCGCTCGGCCAGGGCGGTCCAGTCCTGGCCGGTCTCGACCGCGCGCTGCAGCAGCGGGTCGTCCACGTCGGTCACGTTCTGGATGTACAGGACGTCGTGGCCGGCGTCCTTCCAGACGCGCTGGACCAGGTCGAACGCGTTGTAGGTGGCGGCGTGGCCCATGTGGGTCGCGTCGTAGGGGGTGATACCGCAGACGTAGATCCGGGCGGTGCCGTCCTGCGGCACGACCTCCCGGACCGTACCCGCTGCGGTGTCGTGGATACGGAGGGGGAGACCCTGACCAGGCAGGGCGGGAACCTCGGAGGCGGGCCAGGCATGCATGGAAACAACTTTAACCTTGCGAACATTTGAAAGCCTAACCAGTGCGCAAGATCGACTGGATTCGCTTCCTGCCGTTGCTTGACCGCTTCCCGACTGGTATTGCACGGATTTTCGACCCCGCCAGGACGCCCGCCAGGGAGCCTGCCCGGGTCCGGGCAGGGTTGAGCGCCCGGCCGGCCCTGCCGCCGACCGGGCGCCCGGCTCCCCGGGGGACGCGGCCGGAGCCGCTACGACCGCTGCCAGAGGGCCGGCACGTTCGGCGGTTCCCAGCCGACCATGGCGGTGTGTGCCTGGAGGCAGACGTAGGAGACGCCGGAGTAGGTGATGCGGTCGCCCGCGCAGTAGGAGGTGCCCGGGGCCCAGCTGCCGCTCGGCGGCGTGGTGGGCGTCCCGGTGGGAGTGGGCGTGGGCGTCGGGCTCGGCGTGCCGGGGGTCTGCGGCACGTCCAGCACGAAGTCGTAGCTGCCCTCGCGAACGTTGCCGTTCTGCCGGACGTTCATCAGCAGCCGGGCGTCGTAGATGGTGTCGGTGCTGTTGCGCGGCTCACCCGGGAAGTACAGCTGGGTGGTGACGACCGGGCGGCCGGGGGCCTGGAGCTTGACGTGGATGTGCCGGGTGCGGCCCGGGTAGAGGCCGGGCACGATGGTGTCCAGCTTGAACGCGCCGCCCGCGTCGCTGAACTGGTGGCCTCGGAAGGTGTAGCCGACGTTGTCGTAGGCGCCGTTGTCGTCGGCCTGCCAGAAGTCCAGCAGCACGCCGGAGACGGGCCGGCAGGCGCGGCCGAAGACGTAGCCGCTGACGACCAACCGGGTGCCGGGGCCGTCGTCGACCATGGAGCTGCGCAGCGGGGAGTTCGGCTTGAAGTAGGGGCCTTCGGTCTGCTCGATCGTGGGGTCGTCGCCGTCGTGGCACTCGGGGGTGAGGTCCGGGGCCCGGCCGGCGCCGGCTTGCTCGCGGGCCAGTGCGGCCCCGCCGCCGACCAGCAGCGGGGCGGCCCCGAGCGCGGCGGCGGCCTTCAGGACGGTCTTGCGGCTGATCATGCCGTCGGGCGTGGGCATGCGCCGTCTCCTTCTCGTGAGGCGGGGGTCTCGCGAGGCCGGGGTTCTCGTGAGACGGGGTGCTCGTAAGGGGGGCGACCCTTGCCATGGTGGGGGCATGACAAGGACCTGACCGGTCGCCCATCCGAGGGCCCCGGGCCGGCCACCGGTGGCCAGCAGTAAAGTTACGGGCCGTCCGGCGCGACCGCGATGGACATGATCCGGGGATCGTGGTGTTTTCCGTCGACCCGCGCCCGGAACCCCCCCGGGGTCATCCCGGTCTCCCGGCGGAAGAAGCGGCAGAAGTACGCCGGGTCCGCGAAGCCCGCCTCCTTGGCTACCTGACGGATCGTCAAATCCGTGCAGGCGAGCAGCCGTTTGGCTTCCAGGGTCTGCTGGCGGCGGATCAGCCCGCCCGGCGTGCGGCCGGTGGCCTGCTTGACCAGGGTCTGCAAGTGACCCGGGGAGACGCCGATCACGCACAACTGCGGTGGCGCCAGCGGCCGGTGGACCAGGTCCAGGACGTGGGCGCCGCGGCCGCCGGTGACGTGGACGATCTCGTGGAACGAGTGCCGGTGGGGGAAGCCCGCCCGGGAGAGCGGGCCGATCGTGTCGAAGCTGCCGATGGCGAACGGGAGCAGCTGGGGCAGCGGGACCTGCAGGCGGTGCAACGGCAGGTCCGGCGAGCTGCGGGGGGTGGGGGTGGTCCGTCGCGCGTCCATCGGAGCAGTGTGCGACCTGTTCCGGGGACAGGTCCAGACCATCGACCGGCAGGCTCCGGACGTCCCTACACCGGCGGCCAGGGGATCGCGGGCCAGTCCTCGGAGGGCAGCGGATGGCGGCCGGAGCCGCGCAGCTCGGCCACCCGGGACCGGGTCGCGTCCAGCTCCGCCCCCGTCAGGTGCGGGGCGAGGCGCTCGGCGAGCTCGCCGTCCAGCTGCTCGGCGAGCCGGGCCAGCACCTCCAGCGCCTCGACGGGCAGCGGGTCCCCCGCCCAACCCCAGAGCAGGGTGCGCAACTTGCCCTCGGTGTTGAAGGTGACGCCGTGGTCGATGCCGTACACCCGGCCGTCGGCGGCCGGGATCAGGTGGCCGCCCTTGCGGTCGGCGTTGTTGAGCACCGCGTCCAGTACGGCGAGCCGGCGCAGCTGCCGGTCGTCGTGGTGCACCAGCAGCGCGGTGCGCCCGCCCTCCACCTCGGCCCGGACGATCGGCAGCCATCCCTCCTCCGGGCCACGCGGGTCCTGCAGCGCGAGCAGCGGCTCGGCCTGCGGGTCAGGCTCGACCCACAGCTGCACCATGCCGGGCCCGTGCGGGCCGTCGCGCAGGACGGTGGGCGGGATCAGCGCCCAGCCGGTCGCGGCGGACAGTTCGTACGCGGCGACCTCGCGGCCGGCCAGCGTGCCGTCCGGGAAGTCCCAGAGCGGGCGCTCGCCGGCCACCGGCTTGTAGACGGCCTGCGCGCTGAGCGAGCCGTGGGCGACCGTGCAGTACAGCGCGGCGTTGGAGGCGTCGGTGAGCCGGCCGTGCACGGTCAGCTCGCCCTGGCGCAGCAGCGCGAGGGCGGTGGGCACGTCGGCGGCCAGCGCGGCGGCGGCCGTCGGGTCGGCCTGCGGCGGGGTCTCGGTGTTCAGCGCCGGTAGCCGTTCGCGCGCGGGCACAGGTGGCCCTCCGGGTCGAGCGGCAGGTTGCAGAACGGGCAGGGCTTGCGGCCGGCCGCGACCAGGTCCAGCGCGCGTTTGGCGAACACCCGGGCCATCGCGCCGGTCAGCCGCACCCGCAGCATGTCCGGGCCGGTGTCGTCGTCGGTGAAGACCGCCTCGGCGGCGTCCTCCTCCTCTTCCTCCTCCTCGACCAGCGCCTGCGCCTCGACGACCAGGCAGCCGTCCACGCTGTCCCAGGCCAGGGCCATCGTGCCGACCCGGAACTCCTGCTCCAGCGGCAGGTCGAGCGGGGCGGTGTCGAGCAGGTCCTTCGGGGCGGCGGCCGGGATGGAGGCGTCGCCGCCGCTGCGCCGCAGCGCCTCGTCCAGGACCTCCTCGATGCGCTCGGCGAGCGCCGCGACCTGGGTCTTCTCCAGCAGCACGCTGGTGATCCGGCCCCGGGCGCTGGCCTGCAGGTAGAACGCCCTGGCGCCGGGCTGGCCGACGGTGCCGGCCACGAACCGTTCGGGCTGGTCGTAGAAGTAGACCTGACGGGTCACGCTCTCGCTCCGGATCGTGTCGGTCGGCGCGAATCCGCCGTGGGGGATCGCGGGTGTTCGGACTCGTTAGTCACCCTACGACCTTCGGGCTTCGGCCGGGGAGCCGAGCCGACGGCCGCGGGCGGGGTGACACGGGCGCCCGGGCGGTGCCGCTCGGACGGGTGCCGCGGGCTTGCGCCACGGGTCGGGCAGTGTGAGTCGGCACTGGGGGGCGGCGCCGCGGGCTCGTGCCACCGGCGGCGCCGCGGGCTCGTGCCACCGGCGGCGCCGCTCAGGCGGTGCCGCCGACCACCGCGTCGCCGGCCGGGGTGGCCGGGGCGGGGCCGGTCCTCGGCGCCAGCGAGGCGAGGTCGCCGGTGTCGCCCATCCTCAGCACGAAGGGCCGGTGCGGGGTGTAGCGGATCGCGGTGACCGAGCAGGGCTCGACGCTGATGCGCTGGAAGTGGTCCAGGTGCAGGCCGAGCGCGTCGGCCACCACCGCCTTGATCACGTCGCCGTGCGAGCAGGCGATCCAGACCGCGTCCTCGCCGTGCTCGGCGGCGACCTTCCCGTTCCACTCGCGCACCGCGCTCACCGTGCGGTGGCTCAGCTCGCGCAGCGACTCTCCGCCGGGGAAGGCCGCGGCGGCCGCGTGGTCCTGGACGGTGCGCCAGAGCGGCTCCTTGGCCAGCTCGGCCAGCGGACGACCGGTCCACTCGCCGTAGTGGCACTCCCCCAGCCGCTCGTCCTCGGTCGGCTCGGCCAGCTCGGGCCGGGCGGCCAGCAGCGGCTCCAGGGTCTGCCGACAGCGCTCCAGCGGGCTGCTGACGGCCTGCGCCAGCGGGATGCCGGCCAGCCGGTCGGCCAGCGCGGCGGCCTGCGCGCGCCCGGTGTCGTCGAGATCCACGCCGGGGGTCCAACCGGCCAGGATTCCGGCGGTGTTCGCGGTGGAGCGGCCGTGACGGACGAGCAGCAGGGTGGGCATGGGGCTCAGCCTACGGCCTCCGGGCAGGGCCGTGGGGGCCGGTTACCGTCCGGTTATCTGCCCGGTCGCGGGTCCGGCGGGCCGGGCGGTGGGGCCGTTCCGCCCCGGCTCCGGGGTGGATCAGGGGTGGATCCGGGGTGGATCCGCTCCGGATCCGTGCCGGACGGCCGCGATCGGGTGACAATGGCCCGCATGATCGTCCACTGCGCCGCCTACTGCGACGGCCACCGGATCGAGGCCCCCGACGACCTGGCCGGCGCGCTCGCCGCCGCCCGCGCGGCCGGTCCGGACGGCTTCGTCTGGATAGGCCTCTTCGAGCCGACCGCCGAGGAACTCGACCACGTCGGCCGGCAGTTCGCACTGCACCCGCTGGCCGTCGAGGACGCCGTCAGCGCCCACCAGCGCCCCAAGGCCGAGGCCTACCAGGGCTCGCTTCTCCTCACCCTGAAGACCCTCGGCTACGCCCCCGGCGCGCACGTCGTCACGATCGGCGAGGTGATGGTCTTCCTCGGCCGCGACTTCGTGATGACCGTCCGGCACGGCGAGGACAGCCCGCTCGGCGACCTGCGGGCCCGGCTGGAGAAGGAGCCCGAACTGCTCCGCTACGGGCCCAGTTCGGTGCTGCACTCGGTCGCCGACACCATCGTGGACGGCTACGTGGAGGTGGCCACCGCGCTGCAGACCGACCTGGACGAGCTGGAGTCGGACATCTTCACCCCCGGCCGGGTCGGCCGCGACACCGCCGGGCGGATCTACGGCTACAAGCGCCAGGTGATGTCCGTGCGCCGCGCCACCGGCCCGCTGCTGGAGCCGATGCTGACGCTGGAGCGCGGTGCCCGCTTCGTCCGCCCCGAGACGGCGCCCTACCTGCGGGACGTCGCCGACCACCTGGCCCGGGTCAACGACCAGGTGGACGGCATGGACCGGCTGCTGACCGACATCCTCAACGCCAACCTGGCGCAGGTCAGCGTGCAGCAGAACAACGACATGCGGAAGATCTCGGCCTGGGCGGCGCTGGCCGCCGTGCCGACGATGATCGCGGGCATCTACGGCATGAACTTCGACGACATGCCGGAACTGCACCAGCCCTGGGGGTACCCGGCGGTGCTGGCGCTGATGGCCGTGGTCTGCGTGGCCCTGCACCGGGTGTTCAAGCGGCACGACTGGCTGTAGTGCCGCCCGTTCCCCGGCGCGTCCTAAGCCAGGCCGGCGCGCTCCAGTGCCTCGACGCCCGTGCGCAGCGCCCGGATCCGCTCGTCCAGGGTGAAGCCGGAGGGCGCCAGGGTGAGCGTGGTGACGCCCGCGTCGGCGTAGGCCTGCATCCGGTCGGCGATCCGGGCGGTGTCGCCGATCAGCGAGGTGGCGTCGATCAGGTCGTGCGGGACGGCGGCCGCGGCGCCCGCGTAGTCCCTGGCCAGGTACTTCTCCTGGATCTCGTCGGCGGCCTGCTCGAAGCCCATCCGCCGGGTCAGCTGGTTGTAGAAGTTCTTCTCCTTGCTGCCCATGCCGCCGATGTAGAGCGCGGCGTACGAGCGCAGGCCGTCGACCCCGGCCTTGATGTCCTCGCCGACCGCCAGGTTCACGGTCGGGCAGAGGTCGAAGCCGTCCAGCGTCTTCCCGGCCTTGGCGCGGCCGGCCGTCAGCGGGTCGAGGGACATCGCGGCGTGCTCGGGCGAGAAGAAGATGCCGAGCCAGCCGTCGGCGATCTCGCCGGTCAGCTCCAGGTTCTTCGGGCCGATCGCGGCGATGTACAGCGGGATGTGCTCGCGCACCGGGTGCACGGTGAGCTTGATCGGCTTGCCCGGGCCACCGGGCAGCGGCAGCGTCCAGTTCGCGCCCTCGTGGACCAGGCGCTCGCGGGACATCGCCTTGCGGATGATCTCCACGTACTCGCGGGTGCGGGCCAGCGGCTTGTCGAACTTCACGCCGTACCAGCCCTCGGAGACCTGCGGGCCGGAGACGCCGAGGCCCAGGCGGAACCGGCCGCCGGAGAGGGTGTCCAGGGTCGCGGCGGTCATCGCCGTCATCGCCGGCGTGCGGGCCGGGATCTGGAAGATGGCCGAACCGACGTCGATCCGCTCGGTCTTCGCGGCGACGTAGCTGAGCACCGTCGCGGCGTCCGAGCCGTACGCCTCCGCCGCCCAGCAGACCGCGTAGCCGAGCCGGTCCGCCTCCTGGGCCACGGCGATGTTGTCGGCGTCCATGCCGAGTCCCCAGTAGCCGAGGTTGATACCGAGTCGCATCTGCCGCACCTTCCAGTGGGTTGGGGTCGGGCCGAGGGTAACCGCGCCCGCGCCGGACATGCTACTGACGAGTAGTGGTGGTCTGGGTCACACGCGCCCCGGCCGCACCGGCCGTCGACGTCCTGCGGGTCTTCGCCCCCGCCCGGGCACCGGCCGCTACGCTCAGCCGACGTGGGGAGCGCACGCCCCACCTGCGCGTTTACACGGCTACCGGAACCGCCCGGGGCCACCGGCCAGTGAAAGGCCCGCCCGATGGAACAGCGTCACCTGGGCCGTACCGGCCTACAGGTCTCCCGGCTCGGCCTCGGCACCATGACCTGGGGCCGCGACACCGACGAGCACGAGGCCGCCGAGCAGCTCAAGGAGTTCGTCGACGCCGGCGGCAACCTGGTCGACACCGCCGACGTGTACGCCGACGGCGGCGCCGAATACCTGATCTCCCGGCTCACCGACAACCTCATCCCCCGCTCCGAACTCGTCATCGCCACCAAGGCCGGCAGCGTCCCCGAGAGCGCCCGCCGCTTCGACGGCTCGCGCGGCCACCTGCTCGCCGCCCTGGACGCCTCGCTGCACCGCCTCGGCACCGACTACGTCGACCTGTGGCAGGTGCACTCCTTCGACCCGACGACCCCGGTCGAGGAGACCCTCAGCGCCCTCGACATCGCCGTCTCCTCCGGGCGCGCCCGCTACGTCGGGGTCTGCGACTTCAGCGGCTGGCAGCTTGCCAAGGCCGCCACCTGGCAGCACGCCCACCACGGACGGGGGGCGCTGGCCGGGGCACAGCTGGAGTACTCGCTGCTGCAGCGCGGGATCGAACGCGAGGCCCTGCCCGCCGCCCTGGACGCCGGGATCGGCGTGCTGGCCGGCTCGCCGCTCGGCCGCGGGGTGCTCACCGGCAAGTACCGGCACGGCGTCCCGCAGGACTCGCGCGGCGCCTCGCCGTACCTGACCGGCTTCGTCCAGCCGTACCTCGGGGAGCGCTCGCGGCGGATCGTGGACGCCCTCGCCACCGCCGCCGACGGGCTCGCCAGCAGCCCGCTGGAGGTCGCACTCGCCTGGGTCCGGGACCGGCCCGGAGTCGCGAGCGCGCTGGTCGGGGCGCGGACCGTGGCACAGCTGCAGGCGGCGTTGTCGGTGGAGGCGCTTACGCTTCCGGGTGAGATCCGCAGCGCGCTGGACGACATCTCGTCGCCCGTGCACCGCTACCCGGACCAGGGGTGGACCGAGCTGTGACGCCCGGGCCGGATCGTCGAGTGGAACGTGTAGTGGAGTGACCTTTGGAGCGGACGACGATGAGTGACACGGGGAACGGCGCTCCGGAGGCGACGGCCGGGGCCCAGCTGACCCCCGAGGAGAAGGCGGCGAAGGTCGCGGAACTGGCGCAGCGGATGCGGGAGATCGCCGCGCAGGGGTCGACGCCCCGAGCCTCGGCTCCGCAGGAACCGGTCCGGCAGCCGCCGTCGGGGCCCAAGGCTCCCGTTGCGGACGCTGCGAGCGGGAGCGGTCCGGCCGCTCCCGCTGCCCCGGCTGCGGTGGCCGCGGTGGTGCCCGGCCTTCATCCCGGTGACGCGCTCGGCGCCACCGCCGCAGTGCTGACCGCCGGCGGCGCCCCGGCCGAACTGGCGGCCGCCGCCGTGGCCGAGCTCGGCGACGACGCCGCCGAGCGGCTGCGCGAGGACCCGTGGGCGGTGCTGGGCCTGCCCGGTGTCCGTCCCGAGCAGGCGGACGGCTTCGCCCGCGGACTGCTCGGCCCCGACGCCGAGCCGGGCGACCCTCGCCGCGCCCAGGCACTGGTGCAGTGGCTGCTGGAGCAGGCGGCGCTGCGCGGGCACTCGGCCCTGGAACTGGCCGAGGTGACCGCCGGGCTCGACCGGCTCCGGATGCCGGACCCGGTCGCCGCGGTCCAGGCCGCCGTCGAGGACGGGCGGGTGCTGCCCTCCCAGGAGGAGCTCACCGGGGCCGAGGCGCACGCGGCGGGCGGCGAGGACGACGAGCCGCCGACCCGGACGCTGCTCGCGCTGGAGGGGCCGGCGATGGCGGAGGTCAGCCTCGCGGAGAAGCTGCTCCAGCTGATGGCCACCTTCGTGCCCGGCGAGGACACCGCCGAGCCCGACGCGGAGGCCGAGGCCGAGGCCGAGGCCGAGGCCGAGACGGAGGATGAGGCCGAGACCGACACGGAGACCGAGGCCGACGCGGAGACCGGAGCTGCCCCCGGCCCGGCCGCCTGGGAAGCGGCGGCCGAGGCCGCGCCCTCCTCTTCCGCGACCGCCCTCATCCGCGCCGTCGCCGACAGCGCCCTGGTGCTGCACACCGGCGGCGAGGCGGCCCGCGCCGAACCGGTGGCGCTGATCGCCGCCGCCCGGGGTCTCGGGCTGCGGGCCTGGGCCGCCACCTGGACCGACCAGGGCCGGGACTCCTTCCTCGCGCTCGCGGGGAGCGGGGCGGCCGGACTCCCCGTGGTCACCCTCGCCGACCTGCTCGCCGGCGCGGCCGGCCCCGGCCGCGCCCCGGACGGCACGCTCGCCCTGGACCTGCTGGTCGTCCTGGACGCCCCGCTGCTGGACGTCGAACTGGCCGCGACCGTCCTGGAGTCGCTCGCCGACGGCACCCGGCTGGTGCTCAGCGGCGACCCGGGCCAGCTCTGGTCGGCCGGCCCCGGCCGCTTCTTCGCCGACCTGCTGGCCGCCAAGGTCTGCCCGGCGGTCGCCTCCCGCACCCCGGACTTCGGCCCGATCGGCGAGCTGGTCTCCGGCATCGGCATCGGCGAACTCCAGCCGGTCGAGGCGCCGGACAAGGAGGTGGTCATCCTGACCGCCAAGGACGCCGGCGAGGCCGTCCACCGAGCCATCCAGCTGCTCACCGACTCCATCCCGCGCGCCCTCGGCATCCCCGCCGAGCAGGTGGTGATGCTCACCCCCGGCCACGGCGGTGCGGCCGGCACCCGGGCGCTGAACGCCGCCGCCAAGGCGCGGCTCAACCCCGGCCCCGGCCGGTTCGGCGGCTTCGACCCGGGCGACCGGGTGGTCGACTCCCCCGCACCCGGTATCACCCGCCCGGCCCGGGTGCTGGACGGCGACGCGACCGGCCTGCACCTGGAGTACGCGGACGGCTCGCGCCGGACCGTCCCGCCCGCCGAGGCCGCCCGGCTGCGGCACGGCTGGGCGCTGACGGTCCACCAGGCGCTCGGCCGTCGCTGGCCGGGCGCGGTGGTCGTGCTCCCGGAGGACGCCGCTCCGGCGCTCACCCGGCAGTGGGTCTACACCGCCTTCGGCCGGGCCGAGCGGCACCTGTCCGTGGTGCACGCGGCGGGCCCGGCCCTCGCCCAGGCCGTCGCCGAGCGCCCGGCGCAGCCGCGTACCACCCGGCTGCGGGCGGTCCTCGCCGAGAACGCCGCCCCGGAGGCTTGAGGCCGATGCACTGAGACTCGGTGCGCTGGAACCCGGTGCGCTGGAACCCGGTGCGCCGAGGCGCGGACAGGCTCAGCCGCAGAAGCGCGACGGGCGGGCCCCCGGTGGTGGGGGCCCGCCCGTCGTCCGTCCCGGACGGAGTCAGTCGTCCGGGTCCTCGTCGTCGTAGACCTCGCTCACGTCGAACCGGCAGATCAGCAGCTGCGGGTCGGCGTGCTCGAAGGGCTCCGGCAGCCACTCCCCCGGCTCGGTCGGCTCGGCCGCCGCGACCCAGAGCGTCGAGTCCCCCTCCTCCAGGCCGAACTCCTCGCTGCGGGCGGCGATCTCGTCCGGCTCGTACTCGCCGAACAGCACGCCGATCGCGGCGTTCACCCCGCCCGCACCGGCACCGCCCGGGGTCAGCGACTCGTCCAGGCGCTCGGCCTGGGCGCGCAACCGCTTCGGGTCGACGACGTGGTAGTCACGGCGGATCAGCACGCTGATCGCCTCGGGCTGTTCGGGGCCGTGGTACCCGCCGGGCCCCTCGTCCCCGGGGATCTCGAAGGGCGTGACCTCGTCGTAGGCCTCGTACAGGAGTTGGTCGTAGGCGATGGCCGCCGTCGCGAGCTGCTCGTAGGCGGCGGACACGGCGGGATCATCCGCTGCGTTGGGGCTTGACACCGCTTCCAGATGACGGTCGATGGCGGCCTTGACCGCCTCAGCGGCGGCGCGTACCTCGGCAATGGTTGGCTGCGCGGCATCAGACATGGTGCAGACGCTATCTCCCCGCGGTGTCGGTACGCACAGCGGTTGTCACCTACACCCGCGATTTCACCGCAACTTCCGCCCTGATGTCCGATCTGCACAGGTACGTCCCCCCGTGGTACCGGCGTGGGACGGGCGCAGAGGGCGCGCGGCGGGTCGGGCGGGGCCGCCCTGGCCTCGCTTCCCGCGCCGGGATCGGGGTATCCCCTCCACAGGTGCAACAGAACTGATGCACTGTCAGTCGACCGTTCAGGCCGCGAGCCCTCGGGCCGCCGCTTTCGCACCGGAGGACGGCCGGAAATACCCGGGCCGACTGTCCGGGGCAGGCCGTAGGCTTGCCCGCAGGTGATCCCCAGGAGGAGCGTTTTGATCCCAAGCAAGCCGGTCCGGCAGCCGGAGTACGAGTACCAGTCGCTGCGCATGCCGCGTGGCACCACGCGGAACGCGGCACGCCAACTGCTCACCGAGCATGCCGAGTACGGGCACTGGGAGCTCGACCGGCTGAGGCTGTTCCCCGACGGCAGCCGGACGGTCCGGCTCAAGCGGAGGATCATCCGCCAGGTCCGGAACTGGTGACGGGCGGGTCGCCTTGCCCCGGGCGGGAGCCGGCACGAAACCCTCGCGCACCCGCGGTCGCCGGATCATCCGGCGACCGCGGGTGCGTCGTTTCCGCGGCGGGTGCGCGCAGCCGCGCGTGAGGAGGCCCGGGTCCGCTATCCACCGGGTCCACGGCCTACCGGGCCCGAGGACTTACCGGCTCCACGGCCTACCGGGGCCGCGGACTACCGGTTCAGCGGGCCCCGGCGCGGGCGCGGCGGTAGAGCACGCCACCGCCGAGCAGCAGCGCCAGCCCGGCCGCGCCGAGCATCTCGACGCCGCCGGCGCCGGTGGAGGCCAGCTGGCTGTCGACGGGGGCGCCGGGCGCGGTGGCGGCCGGGGCCGACGTACGGGCGGCGGCCGGGACGGCCTGGACGCTCGGGCCGCCGTTGGCGGTGGGCGCGGCGGGGGTCGTGGTGGACGAGCCGCCGTTGCGCGGGTTGCCCGGGGGGGTCTCGCCCCCGGGCTGCGGCGGGGCCGGGTGGCTGCTCTCGGAGCAGTCGTCGCTCGGCTTCGGGGCGGGGGCCGGGGCGGGCTTCGCCACGTTGCCGCAGTCGTTGCCGAAGGCCGGGTTGCCGACGCCGGCCACGTTGACGGAGTTGCCGCAGGCGTTGACCGGGACGTGCACGGGGGCCTGGATGCTGTTGCCGGAGGCGACGCCGGGCGATCCCGCGGCGGTGCCGGAGGCGGAGGAGCCCGAGGCGGTGGTGCCCCGGTTCCCGCCGGTGCCGGAGCTCGCGGTGCCGCCGCCGGACTGACCGGGCTGACCGCCCTGGGGCGCCGCGTGACGGCCGCTGCCGGCATTGGCGCAGCGGTTGCCGAACGACGGGTTCAGCGCACCGATCACGTCGACCGTGTTGCCACAGGCGTTGATCGGCACCTCGACCGGCACCTGCACCGAGTTGCCCGAGGCGACGCCGGGTGACCCGACGGCACCCCCCTGTGCCTCGGCGCCCGCGTAGGCGTAGCCGGCGGTCGAGGCCAGCACACTGCCGGTGGCCACGGCCGTGAGGATCCCCTTCTTGGCTACATTCCTCATGTTTTCCCCTGACGTTTTCGGGACGTTTTCGAGACGACGCGTCGACGTTGACGTGAACCTTATGAAAGTCGGAATTTTGGTCTATCCATAAATCACGCAAGGTCTTCGACTGCACAGGAGTTAACGACAGGCGAACGACGAGGTTGAGCCGAACGCCGTGGCTTCACTCGATCGAGCGATCATGTCGTCGGTCGTGTATCACGGCCCCCGCGCACGCGAACGCCCCCGGTGCGGCGCGTCCGCCGCCCGGGGGCCGGGTCGAGTCCACTCAACAGGCCTCAGCGGCCCGGACGTCGGCTCAGATGTTGGCGCAGTGGTTGCCGAACGCCGGGTTCAGCACGCCGATCACGCTGACGGTGTTGCCACAGACGTTCACCGGGATGTGCACCGGAACCTGGATCTGGTTGCCCGAGGCGACACCCGGGGAACCGGCGGCCACACCCTCGGCACCCGCGTGAGCGGATGCGACACCGGCGGCGGCGAGCACCAGGCCACCGGTGGCGGCGGCGACAGCGGCGATCTTCTTGACCTTCATCATTCCTCCTGTATGGACAGCGCAACCCGTTCGGCGGGCTGCACAGGGATGAACGACGCTGCGGCAAACGGGGTACGGAACAGATTTCCCATTCACTCGCAACGGTGAGGTCTCGCACACATGATCGGCAAGCATTTCTCGGCAGAATCGTTTCTGTCGATCTCCCCGAACCCGTCCCACAATCATCAGCTCCGACAATGCGGTCGGCCCGCCCCCGGCACCCCGGGAGCGGGCCGACCCAGTCGTCTGATCAGCAGGCGCGACGCGGTGGGCGCGATCAGCAGGCGTCGATGAACCGGTCGAGCACCCGGACACCGAACTTCAGGCCGTCCACCGGCACCCGCTCGTCCACGCCGTGGAACATCCCCGCGAAGTCCAGCTCCGGCGGCAGCTGCAGCGGCGCGAAGCCGAAGCAGCGGATCCCCAGGTCCTGGAAGGACTTGGCGTCCGTTCCGCCCGACAGGCAGTACGGCACCGCGCGGGCGATCGGGTCCTCGGCCCGCAGCGCGGTCTGCATCGCCTCGACCAGCGCCCCGTCGAAGCCGGTCTCGATCGCCTTGTCCGAGTGCAGGCTCTCGCGCTTCACCCGCGGGCCGAGCACGCTGTCCAGCTCGGCCAGGAACTCCTCCTCGTAGCCGGGCAGGAAGCGCCCGTCCACGTGCGCGGTGGCCTGACCGGGGATCACGTTCACCTTGTACCCGGCGCCGAGCATGGTCGGCTGGGCGGTGTTGCGCAGCGTGGTGCCGATCATCTTGGCGATGCCGCCGAGGACGCGCAGCGTCTCGTCCATGTTCTCCGGGTCCAGCTCGACCCCGAGCGCGTCCGACAGCTCGTCCAGGAAGGCCCGGACGGTCTTGGTGATCCGCAACGGGAACTGGTGCCGGCCGAGCCGGGCGACCGCCTCGCACAGCTCGGTGATCGCGTTGTCGTCGTTCTCCATCGAGCCGTGGCCGGCCCGGCCCTCGACCGTCAGGCGCATCCAGTGCATGCCCTTCTCGGCCGTCTCCACCAGGTAGAGGCGGACCTGGTCGTTGACCGTGAAGGAGAAGCCGCCGACCTCGCCGATCGCCTCGGTCACACCCTCGAACAGCCCCGGGTGCTTGTCCACCAGGTAGCGCGCCCCGTACGTACCGCCGGCCTCCTCGTCGGCGAGGAAGGCCAGCACGATGTCACGCGGGGGCTTGCGCCCGGTGCGCAGCCGGTCCCGGATGACCGCCAGGGTCATCGCGTCCATGTCCTTCATGTCGACCGCGCCGCGGCCCCAGACGCAGCCGTCGGCGATCTCGCCGCCGAACGGGTCGTACGTCCAGTCCGCCGCGTTGGCCGGCACCACGTCGGTGTGGCCGTGGATCAGCAGGCCCGGGCGGGAACGGTCCTCGCCCTCGATCCGGACCACCGTCGAGGCGCGGCCCTTGGCCGACTCGAAGATCTTCGGCTCGATCCCGAACTCGGCGAGCTGCTCGGCCACGTACTCGGCCGCCTTGCGCTCACCCGGGCCGGAGCCGTCGCCGTAGTTGCTGGTGTCGATCCGGATCAGATCGCGACAGATCCCGGCGACTTCCGACTCAGCCGTCACCTTCGGCGCCGCCGACTCGCTCCGCTCGCTCACGGTCACTCCTCGTCTCTGGCCCGCACCGACGCACCAGCGCGCCATCCCCAGGACCTGCACCCGGGCCGTACGAGCACGTCCGTCCATCCTCCCCCAGCCCCCGACCCGGATCCACCCCCCGTACGTCCTCGAAACCCCCTGGTCACGCCCCCGCCACACGCGACCCCTTGTTCCCGCCACCCGCCCCGTACCCCGGTCCGGAACCGTTTTGGGAGCCCAAGCCGATCTTTGCTACAGTTACATCTGTCAGCGCGACGGACGAGAGATCGGAAGCCGCGAGGGCGACACCTAGTCCGGGTGGCGGAATGGCAGACGCGCTAGCTTGAGGTGCTAGTGCCCTTTATCGGGCGTGGGGGTTCAAGTCCCCCCTCGGACACCAGCAGGAACCCCAGAATCTTCTGGGGTTCTTTTGCGTTTCCCGGGGAATCCCGGAGCATCCCGAAGAATCCCGGAACGCCCCGCCGCCGCCCGGCCCGATCACCGGGCCGGGCGGCGGCGGGGTCGGCCTCAGTGCTGCCGGTCGGCGGGCTGGTGGTGCCGGGTGGGGTGCGGGACGGGGGTGCGGGTGGGGATGGTGTGGCCGGTGCGGTCGTCGGTGTGCCAGGACTGGGACTGGAAGGCGAGGAAGATCGCGGTCCAGCGGTCCAGGGCGGGCAGGTGGATGAGCAGGCCGCCGTCCTGGTAGACGCCGTCGTCGCTCGTGAAACGGCCGCTGTTGCCCTGGTTCAGGTGGATGTCGTGGACGCCGTTGCCGGGGAGGAAGCCGAACACCTTGTCGGGAACGGCCGGTTCGGGGCCGAAGCGCTGGCCGAAGACGTAGAGGGTGGCGGCCGGGTCGGCGGTGGCCTGCTGGACGTAGTGGTCGAGCAGGTCGGCGAGGTCGTTGTCCGCGCCCGGGGTGTCGGGCGGCAGGACGCGCATCGCGGCGGGGTCGAAGAGGTGCCCGCGGACGAAGTCCAGGCTCGCCGTGCCGGGCCGGGAGGGCAGCGGGTTCCAGCCGCTGCCGGCCGGCGGGAGGAGTTCGGTGACGGGGTGCCGGAAGTTCTCGGCGACGATGTAGAGCAGGTCCGAAGGGGCCTGCTGGGAGAGGACGTTGACCGCCGCGCGGTAGTCGGTGCCCTGCCCGTCGCGCAGGTGGATCTGGTAGTGCGGGGTGTCGGTGCCGCCTTCGCGGCGCCGGTCGACGGCGGTGGCGGCGAGCACGCCGTAGTTGCTGATCGGCATGGGTGGGGTCCTCGGAGTCGGAGCCGGTGGGGCAGGGATGGGGCAGGGACCCCTCCGTTATGGCGCATGCGGCGGCGCGGCCACCCGCGAATCGACGGATGTTCACTTCCTGTCCCCCGCAGGGGTTTCCAGCGCACCGAACGTGTTGGCGCGGGCCGGCGGGGTGGTTCGCGCAATGTCACCGGCCTGGTGGACACCCTGGAACGGGAGGGCCCGGCCCGTCCTGGTCCGCGCCACCCCTGAGGACCTGGCCTGGCTGGATGCCTTCCGGGTGCCGACCGAGCGTGCGATGGCCGCCGTCTTCCGTGGCTTCGACCCGGACGAGCTGGCCCAACTGCGCCACCTCTGCCTGCGGTTGGTGGAGAACCAGCAGCAGATCGAGCGCCACCTCGGGTCGGCCCCCGAAGGCTCGGAGGTCAGCTGACCCCGGCCGCCGCCGTACGGTCGTCCGGGGCGGTGTCACGTCTCGGCCGGCTCCGGAGCGCCTCGCCGGTGATGAACGCCGTCACCGTGGCGACGATCAGCAGCGGCATCGCGTTCGCCGCCTCGCCGCCGAACAGGGCGGTGGGGAGGACGGCGCTGGTGACCGGCAGGCGGCGGCGGAGGCCGCCGGCCCGACGGCGAGGGCGGGTGCGGTGCCGAAGCCGGGCAGCGGCGCGCAGGCGATGCGCGCGGGCCGTCAACCGGGCCCGGCCCGAGCGCAGTTGCGGCGTACGGGTGAGCCGAGGCACGGCCCGTCGAGCCCGCCGGTCAGGCGTGCCCGGTAAGGCCACGTCGGTCAGGCCTCGACGGTCAGGCCTGCCGGTCAGGCCACGTCGGTCGGGCCTGCCGGTCAGGCCTGCCGGGTGTCGCCGCCGAGGGCGCTCTCGATGCCCTGGACCATGCGCCACAGCGGGGCCCGCCGACTGGCGACCAGGACCACGACCTCGTCGGACTCGCCCTCGCCGGCGGTCTCGGACGGCCGGTCGCTCCAGGTGCCGGTGACGAAGGCCATCGCCGCGTCCACCTCTGCCACCCAGTCGCTCTCCCCGCCCGACCGCAGCCAGGTGCGCAGGGCGTGGTTGTGCGCGGCGACGACCGCGGCGGCGATCACGTCCGCGCGCAGTGGGCCGTCCGGGCGGTCGGCGTAGCGGTCGCGGAGGTAGGCGGCGAGGGTGTGCTCGTAGCGCCAGACCACGGACAGCTCGTACGCCCGCAGGCCGGGCACCTTGCGGGTCAGCCGGTAGCGCTGCACGGAGAAGGAGGGCTGCTCGGCGTACATCCGCAGGACCAGACGGGCGGCGTCGCAGGCGTGCTTGACCGGGTCCTCCTCGCCGCTGCCGGAGTCCAGGAACTCGGTCATCTCGGCGAGGCTGCGCTCGTGGTCGGGGAAGACCACGTCCTCCTTCGCCGGGAAGTAGCGGAAGAAGGAGCGCCGGCCGACGCCGGCCAGCGAGACGATGTCGTCGACGGTGGTCTGCTCGAAGCCGCGCTCCAGGAAGAGCTCGAAGGCCGCGGCGACCAGCGCCTCGCGCATCGCGGGCTTGGCGGGCCCGTCGTTCATGGGCAGGTCCTGCTCTTCCTTCTCGCTCATTCTCCGGAACCTAGCATCGGCGCACCGCCGTGGGCGCCGACGGCCGGGCCGCGCTGCGGTCCGGCCGTCGGTGCAGGTCAGGCCCGGATTACGGGAGGTTGCGGGCCATGACGATGCGCTGGACCTGGTTGGTGCCCTCGTAGATCTGCGTGATCTTCGCGTCCCGCATCATCCGCTC
>NZ_JBVIRY010000006.1:0-360148 GCF_055575795.1 Kitasatospora sp. NPDC034023 | reverse complement strand
TCCACCCCGAAGGGCTTCACCGTTCGACTTGCATGTGTTAAGCACGCCGCCAGCGTTCGTCCTGAGCCAGGATCAAACTCTCCGTGAATGTTTACCCGCTATCGGGTTCCCACTCGCGTTGAGCGGCACGGCAACCACCGGAATAGGGCGGCCCCGCGCACTGCGTCCTCGCTAGTGTTATTTCAAAAGGAATCTCCAACCCCGATCAAACGATCAAGGCCGGGGATGTCAACATATCTGGCGTTGACTTTTGGCACGCTGTTGAGTTCTCAAGGAACGGACGCTTCCTTCGGACCGCCTTCCAGCGGACCCTCCGGGCTTCGTTCTTTCGTGTTTCCAGCTTATCAGATGTTTTCCGCTCCGTTTTCCGGAGTTTCATTCATCCGATTTCCCGAACTGGCCGGGGCCGCTTTTCGCGACGTCCACCACTTTAGCGTATTTCGAGAGTTACTCGAAATTCACGCTCACGCCCTGTTGACAAAAACGCCAACGAACCCATGTGAATGGGCTGTGAGGTGTGAGAGTGGGTCTTGCTGAATGGGGTGGCCGCTTCAGCGACTCGTTCAACACTAGGCCACCCGGAGGGCCTCGTCAAACGTCGAGGGCCGGATCTGTCCAGATCCGGCCCTCGATGCTCGAAGCCGCAGCTCAGCGTGGGTGTGCTTTCAGCCAGGCAGGTCAGCCCGGCGTGTCAGCCGGCGGAGACCAGCTCCGCCGCCGCCAGGTTCCGCTTGCCGCGCCGCAGCACCAGCCAGCGGCCGTGCAGCAGGTCGGCCTCGGTCGGCACTGCCTCCTCGTCCGTCACCTTGACGTTGTTGAGGTAGGCGCCGCCCTCCTTGATCGTCCGACGCGCGGCCGATCGGCTCGGCGACAGGCCGACGGCGACCAACAGGTCGACCACCGGCTGGAGTTCGGGGGTCTCGGTCTTCGGGACCTCGGCCAGGGCGGCCGCCAGGGTCGGGGCCTCCAGGTCCGCGAGGTCGCCCTGGCCGAACAGCGCCTTGGACGCGGCGACCGCGCGCTCGTACTGCTCGGCGCCGTGGACGAGGGTGGTGAGCTCCTCGGCGAGGGCGCGCTGGGCGAGGCGGGCGGCGGGGCGCTCGGTGGTCTCGCGCTCCAGCTCCTCGATCTCCTCCTTCGAGCGGAAGCTGAAGATCCGCAGGAACTTGGAGACGTCCCGGTCGTCCGCGTTCAGCCAGAACTGGTAGAAGGCGTACGGGGTGGTCAGTTCGGGGTCGAGCCAGACGGTGCCGGACTCGGTCTTGCCGAACTTGGTACCGTCGGCCTTGACGATCAGCGGCGTGGCCAGCGCGTGGACGGACTTGCCGTCGGCCTTGCGGATCAGGTCCGTGCCGGCGGTCAGGTTGCCCCACTGGTCGCTGCCGCCGGTCTGCAGGGTGCAGCCGTAGCGGCGGTTCAGCTCCAGGTAGTCCATGCCCTGGAGGATCTGGTAGCTGAACTCGGTGTAGCTGATGCCCGCGTCGGAGTTGAGCCGTCGGGCGACGGCCTCCTTGGCGATCATGTTGTTGACCCGGAAGTACTTGCCCACGTCACGCAGCAGGCTGATCGCCGACATTCCCGACGTCCAGTCCAGGTTGTTGACCATGCGCGCCGCGTACGGGCCCTCGAAGTCGAGGAAGCGCGAGATCTGGCCGCGCAGGCGCTCCACCCAGCCGGCCACCGTCTCGGGGTCGTTGAGCACGCGCTCGGCGGTGGGCTTCGGGTCACCGATCAGGCCCGTGGCGCCGCCGACCAGGCCGAGCGGGAGGTTCCCCGCCTGCTGGATGCGGCGCATGGTGAGGATCTGCACGAGGTTGCCGAGGTGCAGGCTGGGGGCCGTCGGGTCGAAGCCGCAATAGAACGTGACCGGGCCGTCCGCGAACGCCTTGCGCAGTGCGTCCTCGTCGGTGGACAGGGCGATCAGCCCCCGCCACCGCAGCTCGTCGACGATGTCCGTCACGGTCACGCTTCTCCTTCTATCGGGCGCCCGCCCGGTGGCGGCCCGATGCGGTCGGGCCCCGGGTCGGTACGACTCCAGCCTGATAGAGCCTACGCGGTTCCGGCCAGCGAGTTTTCCCCGAGGCACCCCCTCGGGCCTGGCGGCGTACTCCCCCGGGCCCCTCCCCGATACCGGAAATTCCGTTGTTCGTCGGCCATGCGCCCATTCAGAGTGGTGTCACCGCCGTGCGGCGGCAGTGACGTGTGTGGAGACGGTCGTGCCGCCGTGGCACGCCCGTGGGAAGGGTGTGCCGAGTGCGCAACACGCTGGTTCTGAACGCGAGCTACGAGCCCCTGACAACGGTGTCGCTCCAGCGCGCCGTCGTCCTGGTGCTCCAGGACAAGGCGGTGGTGGAGCAGGCGCACCCGCTGCGCTCGATCCGGGGGACGGGCGTCGCCGTCCCGGTCCCGAGGGTGATCAGACTGCAACGGTACGTACGGGTGCCGTTCCGACAACAGGCCCCGTGGTCTCGGCGGGGTGTCCTGGCGCGGGACCAGCACCTGTGCGCGTACTGCGGGCGGCGGGCCACCACGGTGGACCACCTGCAGCCCAAGTCGCGCGGTGGTGCGGACAGTTGGCTGAACACCGTGGCCGCCTGCGCGGAGGACAACCAGCGCAAGGCGGATCGGACGCCGGAGCAGGCCGGGATGAAACTGCTGCGGCGCCCGTTCATGCCCACCCCGCAGGCCAGCCTGATGCTGGCGCTCGGTCTGCGCAGCTCGGAGGCGCGGGATCTCGCCGACTGGCTGCCGCCGGTACCGGGCCTGCCCGTTTCGGCCGCGTAGCCACCCGACCACGTAGCCACCCCATCCGGGTAGCCGCCCCGACCGCGTAGCCACCCGGCCGGTGCCGGCGAGCGGCCTCAGCCCTTCGCCTGGTACCCGGCCGCCGTGCCGTAGTTGGCCGCGTGCTCGGGCACCACGACCACCTGCCCACCGCCGATCAGCACCCGCCCGGAGAGCAGCAGCGAGCCGGTCCCGGGCGGGAAGTTGCCACCGGCCGCCTCCTCGCCGCCCGCCAACGGGAACCGGGTGAGGTGGGCCGGCTGGTCGCGGCGTTCGTCGGCGGCGAGCACCAGCGAGCCGCCGTCGATACCGACCGCCCGGACGGTGCCCTTGGCGGTGGTCGGGGCCTTCCAACGCTGCTTGCCGGTGTCCAGGTCGTAGCCGACCGCGGCCGCCGGCCCGCTGCCGTTCGCCGGGGTCAGGGTGGTGACCATCGTGCGGCCCTCGAAGAACACCTCGGGTGTGGCCGCGAAGGTGCCGTGGGCGACGTCCAGCCGGCCGCCGTCCGTGACCACCGGGATCTCGGCGGCCGGGTCGCCGGCGGTGCCCCAGGCGAACACCCGGTCGTTGTTCGGCTTGTCGCCGGTGGTGAGGACCACGGCCGGCTCGGCGGACAGCACCGTCACCGTCTTCGGCTGGTTGTTCAGCCCCCGCCACCAGCTGACCTTGCCGTCCGCGAGGTTCAGCGCGACGGCCTGGTCGGCGGGCGTCGAGTCGGCGCACGAGGAGGCCACCAGCACGGTCTTGCCGCTGACGCCGCCGGAGAGCGTGCAGAACTTGCCCTGCCCGGTGTACTGCCAGATGTCCTTCCCGTCCGCCGACTCCCAGGCCACCGCGTGGTCGTCGCCGATCGCGACCACCTTGTCCTCGGTGACGCCGACCCGCGCGGAGTAGGCGCCCTTCGCGTCCGAAAGGGTCTTGGTCCAGGCCGTCTTGCCCGTCCTGGTGTCCACGACGGCCACCAGCGCGCACGGGCTCTTCGGGTCCGCCTGCGGACGGAACAGCGCCGCGCCCAGGCCCGCCTGGTTCACGCCCGCCGACAGCCCGCACGGAACGGCCCCGGCGGCCGGCGGCTCCACCGACCAGGTCGGCTTGCCGCCCGCGCGGTCGTACGCGTGCACCCCGGAGCCGTCGGCCCGGACCACCGCGTCCGTCAGCAGCCAGCTGCCGACCAGCGTGTCGTCACCCCCGGGCTGCCCGGCCGCGACGGGCTGCGCGGACCACGCCCGGGAGTGCGCCACCGTGAAGCCGGGCTCGCCGCCGCTGCTCGCCGCCGCGCTGCCACCGCCCTCAGCGCCGACCATCAGCCCGGCCGCCACCAGCACCCCGAGCGCGGCCACCCCGGCGCCGGCCCGCACGAGCAGGGCCTTCCGGCTGGGCACGTGCTCCCCGGTCAGCACCGCGTCGGCGGCCCGCCGGGCCTTGGCCGAGAACGAGGAGCCGGCCCCCGAGCCGGATATCGAGCCGGGCGCGGGCTTGGGACCGGAACCGGAACCGCCGTCACCACCCCGGCGGGCGGCGGCGCGGGACCGCGTGGCGGGCCGGGCCGCAGGCTTCGGGGCTTCCTCCGGGGTCTTCTCCGACCCGGTCGGCCCGGTCGGCGCGGACCCCGGCTCGGTCGGCGCGGACTCCGGCTCAGCCTCGTCGAGGTGCACATAGCCGTCCGCCGAGTACTCGGCCCCCGCCGGGACGTACAGCCCCTCCCCGGCGGGCTGTTGCCCGCCGGCATACGGCGTGTACGGCTGCTGCGCGTGGTCGGGGTACTGCAGGGACTGCGCGTGCTCGGGGTACTGCGGAGACTGCGCGTGGTCCGGGTACTGCGGGTACTGCGCGTACTCCGGGAGCGGCTGGTACTGCTCGTGGCCGCTGTACTGCCCCTGGACGTAACCGCCCTCGACGTACCCGGTCTGCCCGTACCCGGACTGGTCGTAGCCGCTCTGGTCGTAACCGGCGTGCCCGTAGCCGGACTGGTCGTACTGCGACTGCTGCCCGTACCCGGCCACGCCGTAGCCCGCCTGCTGCTGCGGCTGCTGCCAGTGCACCTGCTCCGGCGGCTGCTGCCCGTAGAACCCGTCGCCCTGCCAGTCCGGCTGGCCCTGGACCGGCTGGCCCTGGGCCGAAGGCCCCTGGGGGTACCACGGCTGCTGCCCGGTGTGGGCGTCTCCGAAGGGCTCCTGCGCCATCCGTTTCGTCCCTCCGAGCCCGCCTGCGTGCCGATGCGGCAGTCAGCATCTCACGCCGGTCCGGAGGGACGACCCGGGCCCTCGACGTGGGTTCCCGGGCCCGGCCCGAGAGCGTCAGGCCGCGGACTCGGCGCGCAGGGCCTCGTCGATGCGGGCGGCCAGGGTGAAGTCGAGGCCGGTGAGGCCGCCGGCGCTGTGGGTGGACAGGACGAAGCGCAGGGTGCGCCAGCGGATGTCGATGTCGGGGTGGTGGTCGAGCGCCTCGGCCTGCTCGGCGACGGCGGCGACCACCCGGATCCCCGCCGGGAAGTCCGGGGCGTCGGCGCTACGGACGATGCTGTCGCCCTCCCGGGTCCAGTGCGGCAGCGCCGCCAGTGCCGCCGTGATCTCGTCCTCGGTCAGCCGTGCCCTGCTGCTCATCGCTGCGCTCCTGCTGCGTCGTCGGTCCGGAGTGCTCCGGGGCGCCGGAGTACCCCGTGGTGGCCGGGGTCAGGCAGCCTTCCGGCGCGGACGGGCCACCAGCTCGCCGCCGCAGTTGGGGCAGCCGGCGGCCATGGCCTCGGTGCAGTCCGGGCAGAAGGTGCACTCGAAGGAACATATCGAGGCGGGGCCGTCGGCGGTCAGCGACACCTCGCAGCGCTCACAGATCTCGCGCATCTCCAGGGCCATGGCGTACTCCTCTTACTCTCTTACGGTCTGACGGTCGTTCGACTCGGCAGCGGCTTCGCTCACGCCAGCAGCAGCTTGGTGACGGCCGCGAGGCCGACCACCACGATCACCCCGCGCAGCGCGGTCGGCGGCAGGCGGCGGCCGACCTTGGCGCCGACCAGGCCGCCGACCAGCGAGCCCACCGCGATCAGCCCGGCCGCCGTCCAGTTCACGGTCGAGGTGAACAGGAAGAACAGCGCGGCGACGGCGTTGACGATCAGCGCCAGGGCGTTCTTCACCGCGTTGATCCGCTGCAGTTCCTCCTGCAGCAGCATGCCCATCAGCGCCATCAGCAGGACGCCCTGGGCGGCGCCGAAGTAGCCGCCGTAGATGCCGGTGAGGAACACCCCGGCCAGCAGCACCGGGCCGCCGTCCGGGTCGCCGCCGGGCCGGCGGCGGGCGGCGACGGCCTTGGCCACCTTGGGCTGGATCACCACCAGGACGAGCGCGAGCAGGATCAGCACCGGGACGATCGCGTCGAAGGCCCCGCTCGGCAGCTTGATCAGCAGCAGCGCGCCGAGCAGCCCGCCGAGCAGCGAGGCGGTGCCCAGGCGCAGCACCCGGCGTCCCTGGTCGGCGAGTTCGCGGCGGTAGCCGATCACGCCGCTGAGCGAACCAGGCACCAGGCCGAAGGAGTTGGAGACGTTGGCGGTGACCGGCGGGATGCCGACGGCGAGCAGGACCGGGAAGGTGATCAGGGTCCCGGAGCCGACGATCACATTGATCATCCCGGCTCCGACCCCGGCCACCAGGACGGCGATCGCCTCCCAGAGCGTCATGGGTCACCTCTCCTCTCGGTCCTGTCCGAGAGGATCATGCCGGACCGCCCTCCCGCCCGACCAGGGCCGCCCACGATTCGGGACGTACGCCACACCGTCACGAGCGGCGCCACGAAAAGCGCCACGAAAGCCCGAGGGCCCGCCGCCGTACGGGAGACGTACGGCCGCGGGCCCTCGGCGAAGCACAGCCCAGCCGCTCACTCAGGGTCGGCTCACTCCGGTCACTCCGGTCACTCCGGGTCGATCTTGGGGTACTCCCGGGTCGGGTCCACCCGGGGACGGGCGGCACCCTTCTCGGTGTCCACCGGCCGCGGCCCGGACGCCGGGTCGATCGGCACCTGGGTGGCCGGGGCGCCCTTCGGGACGCTCGGCACCGCGACGGCGCCGCCGTTGGCCCCGCCGCCGTTGCCGGTCAGGCCGGTGAAGGCGCCGCCGAGGCCCTTGAGCGCGTCGCCGACCTCGCTGGGGATGATCCAGAGCTTGTTGGAGTCGCCCTTGGCCAGCTCGGGCAGGGTCTGCAGGTACTGGTAGGCGAGCAGCTTCTGGTCGGCGTCGCCGTCGTGGATGGCCTCGAAGACCGTCCGGATCGCGGCCGCCTCACCGTCGGCGCGCAGCACCGCGGCCTGCGCCTCACCCTCGGCCCTGAGCACGTCCGCCTGCTTCTCACCCTCGGCCTTGAGGATCTGCGCCTGGCGCTGGCCCTCGGCGGTGAGGATCGCGGCGCGCTTGTCCCGGTCGGCGCGCATCTGCTTCTCCATCGAGTCCTGGATGGAGGTCGGCGGCTCGATCGCCTTCAGCTCGACGCGGTTGACCCGGATGCCCCACTTGCCGGTGGCCTCGTCCAGGACGCCGCGCAGACCGGCGTTGATGACCTCGCGGGAGGTCAGGGTGGACTCCAGGTCCATCGAGCCGATGATGTTGCGCAGCGTGGTGACGGTCAGCTGCTCGATGGCCTGGATGTAGCTGGCGACCTCGTAGGTGGCCGCCCGCGGGTCGGTCACCTGGTAGTAGATGACGGTGTCGATGTTGACGACCAGGTTGTCCTGGGTGATCACCGGCTGCGGCGGGAACGGCACGACCTGCTCGCGCAGGTCGATCCGGTTGCGGACGCGGTCGATGAACGGGACGACGATGTTCAGCCCCGCGTTGAGCGTCCGGGTGTAGCGGCCGAAGCGCTCCACGATCGCCGCGCTGGCCTGTGGGATGACCTGAATCGTCTTGATCAGCGCGATGAAGGCCACCACGACCAGGACGACCAGGACGATAAGGACGGGTTCCACGGACTCTCCCCTAGACGACCAGGGCGGTCGCGCCCTGGATTTCGACGACGTCGACCTGCTGCCCGGGCTGGTACACCTGGTCCGGGTGGAGCGCGCGGGCCGACCAGATCTCGCCGTTCAGCTTGATCCGGCCGCCTTCCCCGTCGACTGTTTCCGCGACGACCGCGGTGGCGCCGTGCAGCGCCTCGATGCCCATCTTGACCTGCGGGCCCTTCTGCAGCTGCCGGTAGGCGATCGGGCGCACGAAGACCACGAGCGCGACCGAGACCACGAGGAATGTGATGGTCTCCAGGACCACTCCCCCGCCCAGTCCGGCCACGCCCGCGGCGGCGAGCGCTCCGACCGCGAACATGGCGAACTCCGGCATCGCGGTGAGAACCAGCGGTATGCCGAGCCCTGCGGCGGCCAGGAGCCACCAGATCCAGCTGTCCACACGTCCATCCTAGGGAGCGAAGGCCTTCGAGGCGGACAGTTCCCGCAGGTCGAGGGGCGGAAACCGGTCGCACGTGCGACCGGTTCCGGCAGCCTCCCCGAGACGGGCGAAGGACGGGCGAAGGACGGGCCGAGACAGGGCGGAGGATCTGGCCGGACGGGGCCTCAGCCCAGCGGCAGGCCCTGGGCCGACCAGCGGTCGCCGTGGCGCTCCAGGGTGAGCGGCAGCCCGAAGCACTTGGAGAGGTTACGGGCGGTCAGCTCGGTGTCGATCGGGCCGGCCGTGAGCACCTTGCCCTGGCGGATCATCAGGACGTGGGTGAAGCCCGGGGCGATCTCCTCGACGTGGTGGGTGACCATCGCCATGGCCGGGGCGAACTCGTCCTGGGCGAGCGCGCCGAGCCGGCGGACCAGGTCCTCGCGGCCGCCGAGGTCCAGGCCGGCCGCGGGCTCGTCGAGCAGCAGCAGCTCGGGGTCGGTCATCAGGGCGCGGGCGATCAGGGTGCGCTTGCGCTCGCCCTCGGAGAGGGTGCCGAACTTGCGGTCGGTGAGGCCGGCCATGCCGAGGCGGTCGAGCAGCGCGAGGGCGCGGGACTCGTCCGACTGCTCGTAGCTCTCCTGCCAGCTGACCGTCATGCCGTAGGCCGCGGTCAGCACGGTCTGCAGCACGGTCTGCTCGGCCGGCAGCTTGTCGAACATGGCGGCGCCGGCCAGGCCGATCCGGGAGCGCAGCTCGAAGACGTCGATCTCGCCCAGCTTCTCGCCCAGCACGCTGACCTTGCCCGAGGTCGGGAACAGGTACGAGGAGGCGATCTGCAGCAGGGTGGTCTTGCCGGCGCCGTTCGGGCCCAGGATGACCCAGCGCTCACCCTCGGAGATGGACCACGAGACCTGGTCGACCAGCGCGCGCCCCTCCCGGACCACGGATACGTCCACCAGCTCCAGCACGTCGCTCATGCCTACGCCTTCCCCAAAAAACAAGATTCTCGGCCGTCGGTGCGGGCGGCACGCCCGACCCCGGCAGCCGGTGGGCACGGGGTGGGTGCGCCGCACACGCATGGGCAAACCTACGCCACGCGGATGACCGCCGATTCCGTAGGCTGGCCGGATGCTCGCGACTCCTCCCGACAATCCGTACGAAGAGCCCCGTTCGGGGCGGCTGGCCGCCTGGGGCAACGCCCTGCTGGCGGGCCTGGTGCCGCCCGACAACGCCGCCGCGGCCGTGCTGGGCGCCGACGAGAGCCACCGGGTGACCGGGCTGCCCGGGGACGAGCCGGGCGAGCAGCACGGGCTGACCTGGGCGCTGGGCCGACTGCGGGTGCTGGGGGTGCGGGGCCTGCGCCTCGCGCTGCCCTCGGCCGGGCACCCGCTGGGGCTGACCGGCCCGGCACCGTTCAACGGGCGCGCCATGGCCGTGGGCGAGGCCGTCCTGGCGGTGGGGGTGCCGCTCGGGCTGGTGCCGGAGGTCGAGGTGTTCGGCCCGGCCGGGGACCGCTCGGCGACCGTGCTGTGGCGCTGCTCCGAGGTGAACGACGCGCCGCCGGCGGACGTGCCGTCGCTGCAGGAGGCCGAGCGCGAGCTGGCGGACGGGCTGCGCGAGGCGACCGTGCTGCTCGCCCGGCTGGACGTGGCCGGCGCCGGGCCGGAGGCGCTGCGCGCCCTGGAGGCGTACCGCCGGCGCGGGCACGCCGAGCTGCTCGCGCCCGGCTACCCGCCGCGCGCCGTCCGGGTGCTGGAGTCGGCCCGCCAGGTGGCCGCCCTGCTGTCGATCGCCTCCGGCGGGCACGGGGCGGCCGTCAGTGCCTCCGAGATGGCCGCGCGGCAGTCCGTCCTGGCCCCTCTGTGGCGCACCGCCCGGCGGGCCCAGGTGGCCGCCTACAACGCCCTCGCGGACGAGCGCGAGGCCCGCTGAGGGCTCGCGGGACCACCCTCGTACCTGGCCGGAATCCGACCCCCGCGCACGGGACGCCCCCGTGCGCCCGGGGCGTCGGCCCGTCGGACCCCCATGCGCCGTCCGTCAGGCGCCGCGAGCGCCCTCCCGGGCCTCGCCGTTTCGGACGGCCCAGAGCGCGGCCTGGGTGCGGTCGGCCAGGTCCAGCTTCATCAGGATGTTGGAGACATGGGTCTTCACCGTCTTCTCCGACAGGTGCAGGCTGCGCGCGATCTCCCGGTTGGAGCGGCCGTCGGCGATGTGGCCGAGCACCTCGCGCTCGCGTTCGGTGAGGGTGCCGCCGCGGCCCTGCGGCGCGCGCGGGCCCTCGTCGGAGAGCAGCGCCTCGGCCAGCTCCGGCTGGAGCAGCACATGGCCGGCGTGCACCGAGCGGATCGCTCCGGCCAGGGCCTCCGGGTCCACGTCCTTGTAGACGTACCCGGCGGCGCCGGCCCGCAACGCGGGGACCATCGTGCGGTGCTCGGTGAAGCTGGTGACGATCAGGATCCGGGCCCGGCTGCCCTCGCCCTTGAGCGTGCGCAGCGCCTCGATCCCGTCGACGCCGGGCATCTTGAGGTCCATCAGGACGACGTCGGGATCGAGTTCGCGGGCCCGCTCGACGCCCTCCGCCCCGTCGGCGGCCTCCCCGACCACCTCGATGTCGTCCTGGACCTCCAGGAAGGTGCGCAGCCCGCGCCGGACCACCTGGTGGTCGTCGACCAGCAGGACACGGATCGACGGTGTGCTCTCAGGCACCGGGGACCTCCATCTCGACGAGCGTCCCCCGGCCGGGGGCCGACTCCAGGGTGAGCGTGCCGCCGACGGCGGCCGCGCGGTCGCGCATCGAGGCCAGGCCGAGGTGGCGGCCGGCCCGGCGGACGGATTCGGGGTCGAAGCCGCGCCCGTCGTCACGCACCCGCAGCACCGCGCCGCGCGCGGGCGTCCCGGCCAGGGTGACGGTGACCCGGCCGGCGCCGGAGTGCCGCAGCGCGTTGTGCAGCGCCTCCTGGGCGACCCTCAGCAGTGCGGCCTCCTGGGCGGGCGGCAGGGCGCGGACACCGTCGGCGGCGAAGGCGACGTCGGCGGTGTGCGCGCGGTCGAGGACCTGCACCTGGGAGGCGAGGGTGGCGCTCAGACCGTCCTCCTCCAACGCGGCCGGGCGCAACTCGACGACGACGGCGCGCAGTTCGTCGGCGGCCTCGGCGGCCAGCCGGGCGACCTCGGCGAGCTCGGCGCGGGCCCGGGCCGGGTCGCGGTCGACGAGCTTGGCGGCGGCCTTGGCGGTGAGGCGCAGTGAGAAGAGCTTCTGCGAGACGGCGTCGTGCAGGTCGTGCGCGATCCGGGCGCGCTCCCCGGCCAGGGTGAGTTCACGACTGCGCTCGTACAGCCGGGCGTTGGACAGGGCGAGGGCGGCGTGCGCGGCGAGGATCCGCAGCAGTTCCTCGTCGTGGTCGGTGAACAGGCCGCCGCCGCGCTTGTTGGCGAGGAAGATGACGCCCATCACCTGCAACTCGTCCTCGGCCGCGTCGGTGTCCAGGATCGGCATGCCGAGGAAGGCGCCCATCTCGGGGTGTGCGGAGGGCCAGCCGCCGAAGGAGGGTGCCTGGCGGACGTCGGCGAGGCGGATGGGGCCGGTCTCGTGCAGCATCGCGGCGAGCACGCCGTGCTGGCGGGGCAGCGGGCCGATCGCCCGCCACTGCTCGTCGGTGACGCCGTCGACCACGAACTGGGCGAATCCGCCGTGGTCGTCGGGCACGCCCAGGGCCGCGTACTCGGCGCCGAGCAGTTCCCGGGCGGAGGCCGTGATGCGGCGCAGCACCTCGCGGACCTCCAGGTGCCGGTTCATGGCGAGCAGGGCCTGGCTGACGGTCTCGATCCCGGACAGGCAGGGGTCGCAGGCGGGCAGCGGGCCCTGGTGGGCCAGGTGGTCTCCGGTGGTGCTGGGCATACCGCCAAACTACCGCCGCCGCCGGGGCGCTCGCGTCCGCCTGCGGCCGCGCCGGACGCAGGTCCGAGGACCTAGGCCGCTGGGCCCACAACGCCGCCGGGTCCACAAAGGCCGAGGGGCGGCCCTCCCGTTCGGGAAGGCCGCCCCTCGGCGGTTCGGAAGGGGCTCAGCCCTTCTGCATGACCTCGGGCTCGTGCCGGCGCTGGAGCCGGGTGACGAGGATGCCGATGAGGACCGAGATCACGATCAGCACGCTCGCGTCGATCGCCCACTGGGCGACCGAGTGCTTCCAGAGCGGGTCGTAGTTCGGGTGCTGGAAGTCCTTGTTCCAGGGGCCCATGAGCTGGGACAGGTCGAGCGTGGTGGAGACGATGCCGGTTCCCCAGCGGGCCGGCATCAGCCAGGCGACCTGTTCCAGGCCGGGCTTGCTGAAGATCTGGAAGAGGCAGCCGGTGAAGACGACCTGGACGATGGCGAACATGACCAGCAGCGGCATGGTCTTCTCGGCGGTCTTCACCAGTGCGGAGATCATCAGGCCGAACATCATCGCGGCGAAGCTCAGCAGGATCATGCCGACGGTCATCTCGATGAGCGGCAGGTTCTTGACGAGCAGGCCGTGCTCGGGCAGCTTGCGCGGCAGGAAGCCGACGGCGGAGATGATGGCGCCCTGGATCACGCTGAAGAAGCCCAGCACGATGATCTTGGACATCATGTACGCCGAGCGGGAGAGCCCGGTGGCTCGTTCTCGCTCGTAGATCGCCCGTTCCTTGATCAACTCGCGGACCGAGTTGGCCGCTCCGGAGAAGCAGGCGCCGATCGCCAGGATCAGCATGATCGTCGCGGCGCCGCTGTTGAGGTGGAGCTGCGTCTTCGGGTTGGGCGCGAGCCCCGGTTCGTTGGGGATCAGCACACTGACCGCGCCGATGACCGCGGGCAGCAGCACCGACAGTGCGAGGAAGCCGCGGTCCGAGGCGAGCACGGACATGTAGCGCCGCATCAGCGTCCACAGCTGGGAGCCCCAGCTCTGCGGCTTCGGCGGCTTGATGGCCTCCTGGGCCACCTGCACGTGCTGCACCTCGCCGGCGTCGACGGTGGGGGCGGAGTACTGCTGGTAGTGCACCGAGCCGCGGTAGCGGCCGGCCCAGTCGTGCTCCGGGTAGTTCTCGAAGGCCTGGAAGACGTCCGCCCAGGTCTCGTACCCGAAGAAGTGCAGCGCCTCGTCCGGCGGGCCGAAGTAGGCCACCGCACCGCCCGGCGCCATCACCAGCAGCCGGTCGCAGAGCGCGAGTTCGGCCACCGAGTGGGTGACGACCAGGATGGTGCGGCCGTCGTCGGCGAGGCCGCGCAGCATCTGCATGACCTCGCGGTCCATGCCCGGGTCGAGGCCCGAGGTGGGCTCGTCCAGGAAGATCAGCGACGGCTTGGTGAGCAGCTCCAGGGCGACCGAGACGCGCTTCTGCTGGCCGCCGGAGAGCGCGGTGATCTTGTTGTCGGCGCGCTTGTCCAGGCGCAGCTCGTACAGCACCTCGTCGATCCGGGCCGCACGCTCGCTGGCCTCGGTGTCGCCGGGGAAGCGCAGCCGGGCCGCGTACTTGAGGCCGCTGCGGACGGTGAGTTCGCGGTGCAGGATCTCGGACTGCGGCACCAGGCCGATGCGCGAGCGGAGTTCGGCGAACTGCTTGTAGAGGTTGCGCCCGTCGTACAGCACCTCGCCGCGGTCGGCGGGGCGGTAGCCGGTGAGGGCGCGCAGCAGCGTGGACTTGCCGGAGCCGGACGGGCCGATGACCGCGACCAGGGACTTCTCCGGGACGCCGAAGCTGACGTCGTCGAGCAGGATCTTCTTGGCGCCCTTGTGCTCGACCTCGACGGTCAGGTGGCGGGCGGAGAAGGAGACCGCGCCGGTGTCGACGAACTCCTGCAGCTGGTCGCCGACCAGCACGAAGCCGGAGTGGCCGACGGTCAGCCGGTCCTGCGGGCCCATCAGCTGACGCTGCACCCGCTGGCCGTTGAGGAAGATGCCGTTGTGGCTGCCGAGGTCGACGATCTCGTAGCGGCCGTCCGGGAGCTGGCGCAGCTCGGCGTGGTGGCGGGAGACCTGGAGGTCGGACACCACGATGTCGTTGTCGAGTGCGCGACCGATCCGGATCGTGTTCATGGCCGACGTCAGGCTGCGGATGACGGTCGGCTGCGGGCCGCCGCCGGCGCCGTGCTGCGGCGGCGGGAAGCCCTGGTCCTGCGGGAACCCCTGGTCCGGGAAGCCCTGCTGCTGCGGGAAGCCGCCCTGCTGGGCCGGCGGCGCGTACTGCTGCTGCGGGAACGGCTGCTGGGCCTGCGGCTGACCCGCCCAGGCCTGCTGCTGCGGCTGCTGGTACGGGTCCTGCTGCTGCCAGCCCGGCTGCTGGGGCTGCGGCACCGGGCCGCGGCTGGTGGCGGCCTCGTGCATCGGCGTGGCGTGCGGGGCGGCGGCGTGCGCGGGCGCGGAGAAGCCGAGCCGGGGGCCGTTCTCCGGGTTGCCAAGATTGACGACGGCTCCGGGGAACAGCTGGGCGTGCATGGTGCGGGCGCCGGCCACGTACGTGCCGTTGGTGCTGCCGTGGTCCTCCAGCTGCCAACCGCTGCCGTTGAAGCTGATGGTCCCGTGGTGCCAGGAGACCCTGGCGTCGTCGAACGGGAAGTCCGACTGCGGGTTGCGCCCGATGGTGTAGGACCGCCCGGGCTCCAGAGTCCGCTGCTGTCCGTTGATCTCAATGACGAGTTGCGGCACTGCTCGCCTGCCCCGCTCTCTCGGTTCCCCCGAATTGTGGCCCCCGGCCGGGGGTGCGCTGTTCCTGTGACTGACGGTGGGCATCATTCCAGCCCGCCGACCGCCGATGAAAGTCGCCCCGGGTGACTGTGACCAGGCTGCTACCGGAGCGCGGGCCCGCGGCGTCCCGCGGGGTGGGACAGGTGGTCTCGGGCCACCGGCCGACGGGTAGCGTGGGAGGCACCATGAACGCATCGCCCCTGGCCGCTGAGCCCCTCCCCGCCGCCCAGCCCCGGACCGCGGACGAGCGCACCCTGCTCGTCAAGGTGTTCGGCAAAGACCGCCCCGGCATCACCGCCGGCCTCTTCGCGACGTTGGCCGGCTTCGGCGTCGACGTCATCGACATCGAGCAGGTCGTGACCCGTGGCCGCATCACGCTGTGCGCCCTGGTCACCCCGCCCACCGCGCCCGACGCCGAGGGCGGACTGCGGGCCACCGTCCACCGCTGGGCGGACGAGCAGAAGCTCCAGGCCGAGATCCTCTCCGGTATCGGCGACAACCGGCCGCGCCGCGAGGGCCGTTCGCACGTCACGGTGCTCGGTCACCCGCTGACCGCCGCCGCCGTCTCCGCGCTGACCTCCCGGATCACCGCGGCGGGCGGCAACATCGACCGGGTCTTCCGGCTCGCCAAGTACCCGGTGACGGCGGTCGAGCTGGCCGTCTCCGGTGTGGCCACCGAGGAGTTGCGGGCCGAGCTGGCCCAGGAGGCGGCCACCCAGCGGGTGGACGTCGCGGTGGTCGCGTCCGGGCTGGAGCGCCGGGCCAAGCGCCTGGTGGTCATGGACGTCGACTCCACCCTCATCCAGGACGAGGTGATCGAGCTGTTCGCCGCCCACGCGGGCTGCGAGGAGCAGGTCGCCGAGGTGACGGCGGCGGCGATGCGCGGCGAGCTGGACTTCGCCGAGTCGCTGCACGCCCGGGTGGCGCTGCTGGCCGGGCTGGACGCCTCGGTGACGGAGAAGGTCCGCGCGGAGGTCCGCTTCACGCCGGGCGCGCGCACCCTGATCCGTACGCTGCAGCGCCTCGGCTTCCAGGTCGCGGTGGTCTCCGGCGGGTTCACCCAGGTCACCGACCACCTGGTGGAGCAGCTGGGGCTGGACTTCGCGGCGGCCAACACCCTGGAGGTGGTGGACGGCAAGTTCACCGGCCGGGTGGTCGGCGAGATCGTGGACCGGGCCGGCAAGGCCCGCTGGCTGGCCCGCTTCGCCGAGCAGGCGAAGGTGCCGCTGGAGCAGACGGTGGCGATCGGCGACGGCGCCAACGACCTGGACATGCTGAACGCGGCCGGGCTCGGGGTGGCGTTCAACGCCAAGCCGGTGGTGCGCGAGGCCGCCGACACCGCGGTGAACGTGCCGTTCCTGGACACCGTGCTCTACCTGCTGGGCATCACCCGCGAGGAGGTCGAGGCCGCCGACGCGCTGCACGGCACCCCGACCGAGGACGAGTAGCGGCCGACCGAGCGGGGCCCGCCGAGGAGGGCCTACGGACGTACGTGAGGGGCGCGCGGATCGGATCCGCGCGCCCCTCACGTACGGTCCGGGAATCAGTCCTGCGGCGGCGTGTAGTACGAGACCAGCTCAGCCACGCCCGGCTCGACACCCTTCCACGAGCCGCTGAAGCTGAGCACCGCGATCGCCGCCGTCGGGAACCCGCCGAGGCGCAGCCGCTCCAGCGCGTCCCGGTCGCCCGCGTCACCGGCCAGCACCTGGGTCAGGCCCAGCACCCCGGGATTGTGGCCGACCAGCACCAGGTCCGCGTACTCCTCCGGGGTCTCCTGGAGGACGGCGATGATCTCGCCGGGCCGGGCCTCGTAGACCCGGTCCTCGTACACGGTCTTGCGGGCCCGCTTGGGCAACTCGTGCACCGCCAGCTTCCAGGTCTCGCGGGCGCGCAGGGCCGTGGAGCAGAGCACGTACTCGGGGTTGATGCCGGAATCGACCAGCCAGCGGCCGGCTTCCGGGGCCTGGTGGCGGCCCCGGTCGGCCAGCGGCCGCTCGTGGTCGTCCACGCCGTCCGGCCAGTCGGCCTTGGCATGGCGGAGAACGATGATCCTGCGGGGCGTTTCGGCGCTCATACCCAGCAAGCTTGGCAGAAAAGCCGCCCGGCGTCGCGACGCTCCCGGTTGCTGCCACTCCGTCGGGTGTCGGGCGCCATCATGCCCCGTTCACCGGGACTTCGAATGGCGGTCGGACGGGGGTCGGACGGGGGCGGGCTTCGGTCGGACGGCCGTCAGCCCATCGAGCTGGCGATGGTGGCGATCACCGCCACCAGCACCGCGATGCCGACGAAGGCCAGGGCGATACGGCCGAGCTGCTTGCGGCCGTCGGTCGGGTTCGGGTCAAGAACGGGCATGTCGGGAATCCTCCCATCCCGAACACGCCCGTCCCTCGCTGGCCCCGCCTTCTTGGTCAGGCCTTGACCGGCCCGGGCCTTCTTGGTCAGGCCTTGACCGGCCCGGGCCTTCTCGGTCAGGCCCTGACCGGCTCCGCCGGGCGGACCGCCTCGTCCTCGATGTGCCGGGCCCGCGCGGCCCGCAGGCCGAACAGCATCTGCGGCACCAGCAGCAGCGCCAGGAAGCCCAGCGGCCAGTACCACTCGCCGGTGACCTGGTAGATCCGGCCGATCAGGATCGGGCCGGGGATGGAGATCAGGTAGCCGACGCCCTGGGCGAAGGCGGACAGCTGGGCCACCCCGCCCGCCGTCCGGGCGCGCAGCCCGATCATGGTCAGCACCAGGGGGAAGGCGCAGTTGGACAGGCCGACCAGGACGGCCCAGACCCACGGCGCGCCGGCCGGGGCCAGCGCCAGCCCGGCGTACCCGGCGATGCCGCAGGAGGCCAGCACCACCACGAACAGCCGCTGGTCGCCGCGGCGGGCGGCCAGGTTGGGCAGCACGAAGGAGACCGGCACGCCGATCACCATGGTGACCGCGAGCAGCACCCCGGAGGTGCCCTTGTCGATGCCCGAGTCCTGGAAGATCTTCGGCAGCCAGCCCATCACCACGTACGCGCCGGTGGCCTGGAGGCCGAAGAAGCAGGCCAGCGCCCAGGCGGTACGGCTGCGGGTGATCGGCAGCTTGACCGGGGCGGCGGTGCCCCCCGCCCGCTCGCCGCGCTCGCGCTTGGCGATCAGCAGCGGCAGCCACAGCACCAGGGCGAGCGCGGCGAGCGCGGCCCAGACGCCCAGGCCGTAGCGCCAGTCGCCGCCGAGGGTGCTGGTCAGCGGCACGGTGACGGCGGCGGCCAGCGCGGTGCCGGCCGACAGCGCCATCGAGTACAGGCCGATCATCGGGCCGACCTTCTCGGGGAAGTACCGCTTGATCACCACCGGGAGCAGCACGTTGGAGACCGCCACGCCGGCCAGGGCGAGCGCGGTCAGCAGCAGGAACACCGCGGTGCCGCCGGCGAAGGAGCGGGCCAGCACGCCCGCGGTGATGGCGGCCATGCCGGCCGTGACGACCGCGATCGGGCCGATCCTGCGGGCCGCCGCCGGGGCGGCGAAGCCGAACAGCCCGAAGCACAGCGACGGGACGGCGGTGAGCAGCCCGGCGAGGGTCGGGTTCATCCCGAGGCCGGTGCGGACCTGGTCGAGCAGCGGCCCGAGGCTGGTGACGACGGGGCGCAGGTTGAAGGCGGCGGCGGCGATCGCGACGGCGAACAGCCAGCCCAGGTACGTGGCGGAGGAGGTGGAGGGGGCGGAGTCGGCGGGCCGCTCGGTCTGCGGCCTGGCCTCGTTCCGCGGGGAAGCGGTGGTCTCTGCTGCGGGCATGTGCGCCATCATAGAATGATGGGATGAATTGATGCACCTCGGAATTGGCATGATGTGCCGACCGTTCATCCACCGGCCACATTCCACCCAGGCCCCACCCGAGCCGTAGTCGCAAGGAGTCACCGTGGCGCTGTCCTCGCCGAGGCGCACCCCGCTGTCCGACCAGGTGATCGCGCAGCTGCGCGCCCAGATCACGTCCGGGGAGTGGCCGGTCGGCTCGCGCATCCCCACCGAGGCCGCCCTGGTCGAGCAGCTGGGCGTCGCCCGCAACACCGTGCGCGAGGCCGTCCGCGCCCTCGCCCACAACGGCCTGCTCGACATCCGGCAGGGCTCCGGCACGTACGTGCTGGCCACCAGCGAGCTGGCCGGGGTGATGCACCGCCGCTTCGCCGACGCCGACCAGGCGCAGGTCGCCGAGCTGCGGGCGGCGCTGGAGACCTCGGCGGCCGGCCTGGCCGCCCAGCGCCGCACCGAGCGCGACCTGGAGCTGCTGGACGGCGCGCTGGCCCGCCGGGAGGGCGCCTGGCACTCCGGCGACGCCGAGGACTTCATCCAGGCCGACGCCGCCTTCCACCAGGCCGTGGTGGCCGCCGCCCACAACGACGTGCTGCTCGCCGTCTACGCCGACCTCGGCGAGGTCACCCGCGCCCACCTGCGGCACGACGTCGGCCCGGAGCTGATCGCCGAGCGCTACATCGGCCACGACACCATCCTGGACGCCATCCGGGCCGGCGACGCCCAGCGCGCCTCGGTCGAGGCCGGCCGCGCCATCGGCGCCTGCGCGACGGCCGAGACGTGAGGCTCCGGCCGACGCCCGAGACGTGAGGCCCCGGCCGACGGCCGAGACGTGAGGCCCCGGCCGACGGCCGAGGCCTGAGGCCCCGGGCGTGACGCCGTGAGCCCCCGGCAGGACGGAACGCCGCTGCCCGGCACCCCCACGGGAGGGGTGCCGGGCAGCGGCGTACGGGCGGAGCGTCGTCAGGCGCCGATGGCGTGCACTCCGCCGTCGACGTGGATGATCTCGCCGGTGGTCTTCGGGAACCAGTCCGACAGCAGCGCGACGACGGCGCGGCCGGTCGGCTCCGGGTCGCTCATGTCCCACTTCAGCGGGGAGCGGTGGTTCCAGGTGTCGGCCAGGTCGCCGAAGCCCGGGATGGACTTGGCGGCCATCGAGCCGAGCGGGCCGGCCGAGACCAGGTTGCAGCGGATGTCGCGCGGGCCCAGGTAGCGCGCCATGTAGCGGCTGGTCGACTCCAGGGCGGCCTTGGCCGGGCCCATCCAGTCGTACTGCGGCCAGGCGAACTGCGCGTCGAAGGTCAGGCCGACCACCGAGCCGCCGTCCTGCATCAGCGGCAGCAGCGCCATGGTCAGCGACTTCAGCGAGTACGCCGAGACGTGCATGGCGGTGGCCACGGACTCCCACGGGGTGTCCAGGAAGTTGCCGCCCAGGGCGTCCTGCGGGGCGAAGCCGATCGAGTGGACGATGCCGTCCAGGGTCGGCAGGTGCTCGCGGACCTGGTCGGCGATGCCCGCCAGGTCCTCGGGGCTGGACACGTCCAGCGACAGCACCTTGACCGGCTTCGGCAGCTTCTTGGCGATCCGCTCGGTCAGGCTCGGGCGCGGGAAGGCGGTGAGGATGATCTCCGCGCCCTGCTCCTGCGCGAGCTTGGCGGTGTGGAACGCGATGGAGGACTCCATCAGCACGCCGGTGATCAGGATCCGCTTGCCTTCGAGGATTCCACTCATGATCAGTGACCCATGCCCAATCCGCCGTCGACGGGAATGACGGCTCCAGTGATGTACGCGGCCTCGTCCGACCCGAGGAACCGCACGGTGGAGGCGACCTCGGCGGGCGCCGCGTAGCGGCCCAGCGGCACGCCCGCGACGATCTCCGCGCGGCGCTCGTCACTGAGCACGGCGGTCATGTCGGTGTCGACGAAGCCGGGGGCGACCACGTTGACGGTGATGTTGCGCGGGCCGAGTTCGCGCGCCAGCGACCGGGCGAAGCCCACCAGGCCGGCCTTCGAGGCGGCGTAGTTGGCCTGGCCCGGCGAGCCGGACAGGCCCACCACGGAGGAGATCAGCACGACGCGGCCCTTCTTGGCGCGCATCATCAGCTTGGAGGCGCGCTTGACCACCCGGAAGGTGCCGGTCAGGTTGGTGTCCACGACGGAGGTGAAGTCCTCCTCCGACATGCGCAGCAGCAGGGTGTCGTTGGTGATGCCCGCGTTGGCGACCAGCACCTCGACCGCGCCGTGCTTCTGCTCGATCTCCGTGAAGGCGGCGTCGACCTGCGCGGCGTCCGTGATGTCGCAGCGGACCGCGAGGACGTCGTACTTCACCAGGGCTTCGGGCACCTCACCCGAGCGGCTGGTGATGGCCACCTTGTCGCCTGCTTCGGCGAAGGCCTGGGCGATCGCGAGGCCGATGCCCCGGTTTCCTCCGGTGACGAGAACCGAGCGGCTCAACGATCCACCTCTCTCCATGTGTGAGCGCGTACATCGGAATGCGTACGCAGTGTGACGCTATCGGGCGGTCGGCGGCGGCGGCGCATCGGGCTCCCACAGCGCCGCACCGAAGGAACTGTCGCAATCCGACAACCACGCCCGCCACCACGGCCGGGCCCGGCGACACCGCCCCAGGCCCGGGCGCTGCCCGGATCGGGGCGACTGTGCGGGAACAACACGGGCGGGCGCACCCGTTGCCCCCGTGGTACGGACCGGCCCGGGGCGGGCGGTACCGTTCCCCCCCGACCATCCCGGCGAGCGACGAAGGCAGAGCGGATGACCAAGGCACGGCCCGGGAACACCCCCCGACGCGGACGACTGCTGGCCCTCACCGCCCTGGCGGCCGGCCTGGGCGCGGCCGCCTGGTCGCTGCGCGACCTGCCCGCGGCGTTCGGGCGGCGGCCGGACGGCGAGCGCGAGGAGCGGGTGCGCAACTCCCCGCAGTACCGCGACGGCGTCTTCCACAACGCGCCCTCCACGCTCGCCCGCACCGCCGGCGCCCCCGGTTTCGACGGCGCCACCGCCCGCCGGATGCTCTTCGAGCGCGAGGGCCGCGTCCCCGCCCACCCGGTGCCGACCGTCCGTCCGGCCACCCCGCCCGGTCCGGCCGCCGAAGGCGTGGAGATCACCTGGTACGGGCACGCCTCCGCGCTGGTGGAGATCGAGGGCTTCCGGGTGCTCCTCGACCCGATCTGGAGCGACCGCTGCTCCCCCGCCGCGCACGTCGGCCCCAAGCGGCTGCACCCGGTGCCGGTCGAGCTGGAGGAGCTGCCGCCGGTCGACGCGGTGCTGATCTCGCACGACCACTACGACCACCTGGACATGGCGACGGTCAAGCGCCTGGTGCGCAGCCAGTCCGCGCCCTTCGCGGTGCCGCTCGGCATCGGTTCCCACCTGCGCCGCTGGGGCGTCCCGGAGCACCGGATCATCGAGCTGGACTGGGACGAGACCTGCAACCTGGGCGAGCTGGTGCTCACCCTGACCGCCGCGCACCACTTCTCCGGCCGCGGCCTGACCCGCAACACCACCCTCTGGGGCTCCTGGGTGATCGCCGGCCCGAACCGCAAGGTCTTCTACACCGGCGACTCCGGCTACTTCGAGGGCTACGCCCGGATCGGCGAGCAGCACGGCCCCTTCGACGCCGCGCTGGTCCAGATCGGCGCCTACGACGAGGCCTGGTCGGACATCCACATGACCCCCGAGGACGCCGTCCTCGCCCACCGGGACCTGACGGCCGGCCTGCTGGTGCCCGTCCACTGGTGCACCTTCAACCTCGGCCTGCACCGGTGGGCCGAGCCGGTCGAGCGGCTGGTGAAGGAGGCCAAGGAGCACGCCGTCCCGCTGGCCGTGCCGCGTCCCGGCGAGCGGGTGGACGTCGACAACCCGCCGGAGCTCGACGGCTGGTGGGAGTCCGTCGGCTGACGCCTCCCCCGGACGGCTCTCATGACGGCCCTCAGGGCGGCCTTCACGACCGCCCTCACCACCGCCCTCAGGACGGCCGCTGCCGACGGACCGTACGGGCGGAAACCGCAGCGCACCGGGCGAAATGCGCTGGCCGGAAACCCGGTGGACGGGAAATGATGCGGTGCGGGCGCCCCTGTGGCGCCGCACCGCCACCCTCCGCGACCTGGGAGCCCGATTGCCTCCGATCCCTCCGGCCGATCGTGCCGGCGCGCCGCACGGGCGCGCCGTCGACCCGCTGTTCCTCGCCCTGCCGCTGCGCACCCTCGCCGACGCCGCCCTCACCCGGGCCCGCGAGCTCGGCGCGAGCCACGCCGACTTCCGTCTGGAGCGGATCCGCAGCGCCTCCTGGCGGCTGCGCGACGCCCGGCCGGCCGGCACCTCCGACAGCGTGCAGCTGGGCTTCGCCGTCCGGGTCCTGCTGGACGGCGCCTGGGGCTTCGCCGCCGGCGTGGACCTCACCACCGCCTCGGCGGCGAAGGTCGCCGAGCAGGCCGTCGCGGTGGCCCGCCTCTCGGGCGGGATCAGCCGGGCGGCCGGCTCCGCCGAGCGGGTCGAGCTGGCCGACGAGCCGGTCCACCGGGACGTCACCTGGGTCTCCTCGTACGAGGTGAACCCCTTCGAGGTGCCGGACGCGGAGAAGACCGCGCTGCTCGCCGAGCGGAGCTCCCGGCTGCTGGCCGCCGAGGGCGTCTCGCACGTCCGGGCGGCCCTGCTGACCGTCCAGGAGAACAAGTTCTACGCGGACACCGCGGGCACCATGACGACCCAGCAGCGGATCCGGCTCCACGCCGACCTGGAGGCCACCTCGGTCGACGAGCGCACCGGCGCCTTCGACTCGATGTGCACCCTGGCCCCGCCGGTCGGCCGCGGCTACGAGTACGTGACGGGCACCGGCTGGGACTGGGACGCCGAACTCGCCGAACTGCCCGTCCTGCTGGCCGAGAAGATGAAGGCCCCGAGCGTCGAGGCCGGCCGCTACGACCTGGTCCTCGACCCGTCCAACCTCTGGCTGACCATCCACGAGTCGATCGGCCACGCCACCGAGCTGGACCGCGCGCTCGGCTACGAGGCCGCCTACGCCGGCACCTCCTTCGCCACCTTCGACCGGCTCGGCACCCTCGAGTACGGCTCCGACCTGATGCACGTCACCGGCGACCGCACCGCCGAGCACGGCCTGTCCACCATCGGCTACGACGACGAGGGCGTCGCCACCCAGTCCTGGGACCTGGTCAGGGACGGCATCCTGGTCGGTTACCAACTGGACCGCGGCATGGCCAAGTTGAAGGGCTTCGAGCGCTCCAACGGCTGCGCCTTCGCGGACTCCCCGGCGCACGTCCCGGTGCAGCGGATGGCCAACGTCTCACTCCGGCCCGCCGCCGACGGCCCGGACACCGAGGGCCTGTTCGCCGGGGTGGAGAACGGCCTGTACATCGTCGGCGACCGCTCCTGGTCGATCGACATGCAGCGCTACAACTTCCAGTTCACGGGGCAACGAGCCTACGCCATCAAGAACGGCGAACTCGCCGGCCAGGTCAAGGACTTCGCGTACCAGGCCACCACCACCGACTTCTGGGGCTCGATGGCGGCGGTCGGCGGCCCGCAGACCTACGTGCTCGGCGGCGCCTTCAACTGCGGCAAGGCGCAGCCCGGCCAGATCGCGGCCGTCAGCCACGGCTGCCCGTCGGCGCTGTTCCGGAACGTCAACGTGCTCAACACCCAGCAGGAGGCGGGTCACTGATGACCGCGATGCAGCCCCACGAACTCGTCGAGCTGGCGCTCGGCCTCTCCCGCGCCGACGGCTGCGTGGTGATCGCCGACGAGGACTCCACCGCCAACCTGCGCTGGGCCGGCAACGCCCTGACCACCAACGGCGTCACCCGCGGCCGCCGGCTGACCGTGATCGCCACCGTGGCCGGCGCCGAGGGCACCGCCTCCGGCGTGGTCTCCCGCGAGGCCGTCACCCCGGAGGACGTCGAGGACCTGGTGCGGGCCGCCGAGGAGGCCGCCCGCGCGGCCGGCCCGGCCGAGGACGCCCAGCCCCTGGTCACCGACCGGCCCGCCTCCCCGGACTTCACCGAGCCGCCCGCCGAGACCTCGATCGCGGTCTTCGACGCCTTCGGCCCGGCCCTCGGCGAGGCCTTCGCCCGCGCCGCCGCCCAGGGCGAGCTGCTGTACGGCTTCGCCCGCTACGAGCTGACCTCCAGCTACCTGGGCACCTCCACCGGCCTGCGGCTGCGCCACGACCAGCCCACCGGCATGGTCGAGTTCAACGCCAAGACCGCCGACCTGTCCGGCTCGGCCTGGGTCGGCGCCGCCACCCGGGACTTCACCGACATCGACGTCACCGCCCTGCACACCGAGCTGACCAAGCGCCTCGGTTGGGGCGCCCGCAAGGTGGACCTGCCGGCCGGCCGCTACGAGACGCTGCTGCCGCCCTCGGCCGTCGCCGACCTGATGGTCTACCTCAGCTGGTGCTGCGGCGGCCGCGACGCCCACGAGGGCCGGACGGTCTTCTCCAAGCCCGGCGGGGGCACCCGGATCGGCGACAAGCTCAGCGGCCTGCCGCTCACGCTGCGCTCCGACCCGCGGGAACCCGGTCTGCAGGCCCCGCCGTTCGTGCTCACCCACTCCACCGGCGGGGACGTCTCGGTCTTCGACAACGGCGAGCCGCTCGCCGCCACCGAGTGGATCCGCGAGGGCGTGCTGAACGAGCTGGTCACCAGCCGCCACTCGGCCGGCCTCACCGGACTTCCGGTGCGCCCGGCCATCGACAACCTCGTCCTGGAGACGGCCGGCCAGGAGTCGGCGCCGACCCTGGACGAGATGATCGCCCGCACCGAGCGCGGCCTGCTGCTCACCTGCCTCTGGTACATCCGGGAGGTGGACCCGGCGACGCTGCTGCTCACCGGCCTCACCCGGGACGGCGTCTACCTGGTGGAGAACGGCGAGGTCGTCGGCGCGGTCAACAACTTCCGGTTCAACGAGTCCCCGGTGGACCTGCTCGACCGGATCACCGAGGTGGGCCGCACCGAACGCTGCCTGCCCCGCGAGTGGAGCGACGACTTCACCCGCGCCGCGATGCCACCCGTGCGTGTCGCGGACTTCAACATGAGTTCGGTCAGCCAGGCCTCTTAGCCGCTGGCCAACGGGGGGATACGAGAGACATGATGGACGAGAAACGGCTGGTCAGGTCGAGCAGGATGCTGTCGCGCATCCTGCGGCACGAGCCCGGGCTGGTGGGGGTCACGCTGGACGGGTCCGGCTGGGTCCGGGTCGACGAACTGCTCGCCGCGCTCGCGGCCAAGGGCAGGCCGCTCACCCGGGCCGAACTGGACCACCTGGTGGCCACCAACAACAAGCGCCGCTTCGGCTACTCGCCGGACGGTCTCTCGATCCGCGCGAACCAGGGCCACACGGTGGCGGTCGACCTCGGTCTGGCCGCCGCCGTGCCGCCCCACGTGCTCTACCACGGCACCGCCGACCGGCACCTCGCGGCGATCTTCCGCGAGGGCCTGCGCCCGATGACCCGCCAGGACGTCCACCTCTCGGCCGACACCGAGACGGCGACCAGGGTCGGCGCCCGGCACGGCCGCCCGGTGGTGCTGACGGTGAACGCGGCCGCGATGACGGCGGCCGGCCACGAGTTCCGGCTCAGCGAGAACGGCGTCTGGCTCACCGACGCCGTACCCCCGCAGTACCTCTCCCGGCGCTCGTAGCCTGCACCCGCGGCCCGGCACACAGCCCGCCACACCCGAAGGGCCTGTCCGCCGGACAGGCCCTTCGGGTACCCGACCGGGTGGGTCCGCCCCACCCGGCCTCGTCGCCGCGACCTCCCGGGCGTACCGTGAGGAGGCCGCGCCGGCCAGGCGCGCGAGTGCGTGACGAGGGCGGTAGGACACATGGGCAAGAGCGCCGACGGCGGGCAGGTCTTCCGGATCACGGGGGCGCGCAGCAGCCTCACCGAGGACGTCCGGGGACGCCAGCGCCGCTACGTCATCTCGATGCTGGTCCGCACGCTCTGCGTGCTGCTCGCGGTGGTGCTGTGGGACGTCCAGCGCTGGCTGGCGTTCGGGGCGCTCGCGGGCGGCGTGCTGCTGCCGTACTTCGCCGTGCTGGTCGCCAACGCGGGCCGGGAGCGGGCCCCGGGTCTGCCGAGCGCCTTCGAGTTCCCGTCGGAGACCCCGCTGATGCTGGGACCCGGCGGGAAGGGTGGGGCGGGTGGGGCAGGTGGGGCTGCCGGTACAGGAGAGGCAAAGGCCGCTGCCACCGATCCTTCACAGGACGTGAACTGACCGTCCGTTTCACCCCGCTTCATCCTCAAGCGGCTAGGCGAAAGCTCAAAAGAAGCTCAGATTAATCATGCAAGACCTCCCCAACCGAGGGTCCTGGCGTGACATACTGCGTACGCGCTCCGCATCCCCCGTCGGAGCGACGGACCGACGCCGGGCAGCTCCCCCCGTGGCTGCCCGGCGTCGCCATGCCCGCACCCGGTCGCCCCGACGGGCGTGCCTACCGGGCGTGACAGACTGGCGGTGCAGACTTCCCGCCTATCGCTGAGGACGGCCCGATGGACACCCCGCAGACGCCGATCTGCTCCGCCAAGGGCTGCCGGGCGGACGCCGGCTGGGTGCTGGTGTGGAACAACCCCAAGCTGCACACCCCGGACCGCCGCAAGACCTGGCTCGCCTGCGGCGAGCACCGCGAGCACCTGTCCCAGTTCCTCGGCGTGCGCGGCTTCCTCAAGGAGGTCGTCGCCTTCGCCGACTGGACCCCCGGGCCCGGCACCGCTTCCTGACCGCCGAGCCCTGCCCCGCTCTAGCCGCCGATCGCGGACATCGGCCGCTCGGGCTGGTGGAACTCCGGGTCGTCGATCCCGGCCCCGGCCTTCTTGCCCCACATCGCCGCCCGCCACAGCTCGGCCAGCTCGGCGTCGTCCGCGCCCGAGCGCAGCGCGGTGCGCAGGTCGGTCTCGCCCGTCGCGAACAGGCAGTTGCGCACCTGGCCGTCGGCGGTCAGCCGGGTACGGTCGCAGGCGCGGCAGAACGGGCGGGTGACCGAGGCGATCACGCCCACCCGGCCCGGGCCGCCGTCCACCAGCCAGCGCTCGGCGGGCGCCGCGCCCCGGCGGGCGGACGGCTCCGGGGTGAGCGCGAAGCGGGCGCGGAGCAGTTCGAGGATCTCCTCCGCGGTGACCATCGAGGTGCGGTCCCAGCCGTGCTGGGCGTCCAGCGGCATCTGCTCGATGAAGCGCAGCTCGTAGTCCCGTTCCAGGCACCAGGCCAGCAGGTCGGCCGCTTCGTGGTCGTTGACGCCGCGCATCAGCACCGCGTTCAGCTTCACCGGCGCCAGCCCGGCGGCCTCGGCGGCGGCCAGCCCGTCCAGCACGTCCTGGTGGCGCCGGCGGCGGGTGAGGGTGTGGAAGACCTCGGGGTCGAGGGTGTCCAGTGAGACGTTGACCCGGTCGAGGCCGGCCTCGCGCAGCGCGGTCGCGGTGCGGGCCAGCCCGATGCCGTTGGTGGTCAGCGAGAGCTCGGGGCGCGGTTCCAGCTCCGCGCAGGCGGCCACGACGGCGACCAGCCCGGGGCGCAGCAGCGGTTCGCCGCCGGTGAAGCGGACCTCGCGGACGCCCAGGTCCCGCACGGCGACCGTGACCAGCCGGACGATCTCCTCGTCGGTCAGCAGGTCCGGTTTGGCCAGCCACTGCAGGCCTTCCTCCGGCATGCAGTAGGTGCAACGCAGGTTGCACCGGTCCGTGAGGGAGACCCTCAGGTCGACGGCCTGTCGTCCGAAGGTGTCGAGCAGCACGTGCGTCCTTCCCGAAATGCGGCCGGCCCGGCCACCGTCACGGCGGGCCGGGCCAGCATAGTCATCACGGGATGATCAATGGGCGCCCAGTCCGGTCAGCGAGCGGACCTCCAGTTCAGCGTACTTCGCCGGGTCGGGACGTTCCCTGGACAGCAGGGTGCCGAGCCAGCCCGCCAGGAAGCCGATCGGGATGGAGACCAGGCCGGGGTTCTCCAGTGGGAACCAGTGGAAGTCGACGCCCTGGAAGAGGGAGTTCTTGGCACCGGACAGCACCGGGGAGAAGATCACCAGCACGACCGAGGAGATCAGACCGGCGTAGACCGAGCTGACCGCGCCGACAGTGGTGAAGCGTTTCCAGAACAGCGAGTAGAGCAGAGTCGGCAGGTTCGCCGAGGCGGCCACCGCGAAGGCGAGCGCCACCAGGGCGGCGGTGCTGAGCTTGCCCGCGTAGAGGCTGAGCACGATGGCGACCGCGCCGATCGCCACGGCCGCCCACTTCGCCGACCGCACCTCCTCCTTCTCGCTCGCCTTGCCGCGCCGGATCACGTTGGCGTACAGGTCGTGCGCGAAGGAGGCCGAGGAGGCGAGGGTGAGCCCGGCCACCACGGCGAGGATGGTGGCGAAGGCGACCGCCGAGATCACCGCGAGCATGATCGCCCCGCCGGTGGTGCCGGCCCCGCCGCCGAGCTGCTCGGCGAGCAGTGGCGCCGCGGTGTTCCCGGACGGCGTCTTGCCCTCGACGGCCACCATGCCGCTGCGGCCGACCAGCGCCGCCGCGCCGAAGCCGAGTGCCAGGGTCATCAGGTAGAAGACGCCGATGATGCCGATCGCCCAGAGCACCGACTTCCGGGCCGCCTTGGCGGTGGGGACGGTGTAGAAGCGGACCAGGATGTGCGGCAGGCCGGCGGTGCCGAGCACCAGCGCGATCCCGAGGCTGATGAAGTCGAGCTTGGAGGTGTTGGTGGCCCCGTACTTCAGCCCGGGTTCGAGGAAGGCCGAGCCCTTGCCGCTCGCGGAGGCGGCCGCGCCGAGCAGTTCCGAGGGGTTGAAGTGGTACTTGGCGAGCACCAGGACGGTCATCAGCGCGGCGCCGGCGATCAGGAGCACCGCCTTGACGATCTGCACCCAGGTGGTGCCCTTCATGCCCCCTATCACTACGTAGATGATCATCAGCGCGCCCACCGCGAGGATGGTCCACCGCTTGGCGCCCTCCCCGGTGACCCCCAGCAGCAGGGCCACCAGCGCCCCGGCGCCGACCATCTGGGCGAGCAGGTAGAAGATCGACACCACGATGGTGGACACGCCGGCCGCGGTGCGCACCGGGCGCTGGCGCATCCGGAACGCGAGGACGTCCGCCATGGTGAACCGGCCGGAGTTGCGCAGCGGCTCGGCGATCAGCAGCAGCGCGACCAGCCAGGCGACCAGGAAGCCGATCGAGTACAGGAAGCCGTCGTAGCCGTTGAGCGCGATCAGCCCGGCGATGCCGAGGAAGGAGGCCGCGGACATGTAGTCGCCGGAGATGGCCAGGCCGTTCTGGAAGCCGGTGAAGCCACGGCCGCCGGCGTAGAAGTCGGCGGCGCTGCGGTTCTGCCGCCCGGCCCAGACGGTGATGACCAGGGTGGCCAGCACGAAGGCCCCGAACAGGGTCATCGTCAGGCCGCGGTGCTCGGTGGCGGAGCTGGCGAGCAATGTCATTCGGCGGACTCCCGGGGGGCATGGAGGACGGCGCCGTGCGCCTCGCGGATCGCGGTGGCGGCCGGGTCGATCCGCCGGTCCGCGTAGCGGGCGTACCAGGCGGCGATCGCGAAGGTGGTGGCGAACTGCAGCAGCCCGAGTACCAGGGCCACGTTGACGTGCCCGGCGACCTTGGCGCGCATCAGGCCGGGGGCGTAGCAGGAGAGCAGGACGTAGAGCAGGTACCAGAGCACGAAGCCGATGGTGACCGGGAAGGCGAAGCTCCGGAACGAGCGCCGCAGGGTACGGAACTCCTCGCTGTCGTCGATGAGTTGGACTTCCGTGGTGGAAGTGGTGATCGGCGGCGAATCCACTCTTTCTCCTCACTCCTTCGGCGTAGCTGTCACACGGGGGGAACGATCGAGCGTGAGGGGCGTCACATGTCGCGGGCGCGCCGCGCAATGCTAGGAGCGTCGTGCCCGCCCCGAAAGGGGTTGACCGCGATCAGCCGGTCGTTCACCCCCTCGCGCCATCCGAATGGCCGAAAACCACCACCCGCGTCACTTCGGACCACCCCCGCCCCATGCGAAGAGGGGCGGCACCGACCAACGGTGCCGCCCCTCTTGACGATGCGTCAGAAGGCGATCCGGACCTTCAGCGCCGAGCGGTCGTCCATCGCCCGGTAGCCGTCCGGCACGCCGTCCAGGCCGACCGTGCGGTCGAAGACCAGGCCCGGTTCGATGGCCCCGGAGAGCACGTCCGGCAGCAGCTCGGGGATGTACGCGCGGGCCGGCGCGACGCCACCGTTCAGCGAAACGTTTCGGCCGAACATCTGACCGATGTCCACGCCCGCGCTGCCGCCGTGCGGCACGCCGACGTACCCGACCGCGCCGCCGTCCCGGGTGATCGAGATGGCCGTCCGCATCGACTCCTCGGTGCCGACCGCCTCCAGCACCGCGTGCGCGCCCTGGCCGCCGGTCAGCTCCTTGACCGCCTCGACGGCGGCGTCCCCGCGCTCGGCCACCACGTCCGTCGCCCCGAAGCGCCGGGCCAGCTCGGTCCGGGCGGTGTGCCGGCCCAGCGCGATGATCCGGCCCGCGCCCAGCCGGTGCGCCGCCAGGACGCCGCACAGGCCCACCGCGCCGTCGCCGACCACCGCGACCGTCGCCCCGGGCCGCACCCGCGCCGAGACCGCCGCGTGGTGCCCGGTCGCCATCACGTCCGACAGCGCCAGCAGCCCGGGCAGCAGCTTCTCGTCGCCCGCCGCCTCCTTCGGCAGCTTCACCAGCGTCCCGTCCGCGAACGGCACCCGCACCGCCTCGCCCTGGCCGCCGTCCGAGCCGACCTGCCCCCAGAACCCGCCGTGCGGGCAGGAGGTCTGCAGGCCTTCGCGACAGAAATCACACGTCCCGTCCGACCAGACGAACGGCGCCACCACCAGATCGCCCTTGGCGAAGCCGCGCACCTCGGCGCCGGCCTCCTCGACCACGCCCAGGAACTCGTGCCCGATCCGCTGTCCGGCCACCCGCTGGGCCACGCCGCGATAGGCCCACAGGTCGCTGCCGCAGATGCAGGCGTTCACCACGCGGAGCACCACGTCCGTCGGATGCTGGATCACCGGGTCCGGTACGTCTTCGATCCGGATGTCGTTGGGGCCGTGAATCACGGTGGCACGCATGCGCTGTTCCTTCGCTGAAACGATCTCGACCAGGTGTACGACACCCCCGCCGACCACTCTATTCCGGCCGGTCGGTCGGAACATTCCGGCCAGGCCCCTCCGCGGCGCCCCTTATCCTGTTGGACCATGCAACCGATCCAGCCCGCGCCGAGGACCGCCCCGGTCCCCGCCCAGCGCTCCGCCGCCCCCGACGAGGGCTTCGCGGTCGTCGACGTCGAGACCACCGGCCTCGGCCGCTCGGACCGCGTCATCTCGGCGGGCGTCTACCAGCTGGACCCGGACGGCGAGGTCACCGACCACTGGTACACCCTGGTCAACCCCGAGCGGGACCCGGGACCGGTCTGGATCCACGGCCTGACCACCGAGCTGCTCTCCGCCGCCCCGACCTTCCCGCAGGTCGCCGACGAGCTCGCCGACCGGCTGCGCGGCCGGGTCCTGGTCGCGCACAACGCGCTCTTCGACTGGAACATGATCTCCCGCGAGTTCTCCCGGGCCGGCCTGCGCGCCCCGGTCGAGCAGCGGCTGTGCACCATGGTCCTCTCCCGCGACCTGCGTCTGCCGCTGCCCAACGGCAAGCTGTCCTCGCTCGCCGCCCACTTCGGCGTCCAGCAGCGCCACGCCCACAACGCCCTGGACGACGCCCGGGTGCTCGCCGAGGCCTTCCGCCCCAGCCTGCACCTCGCCCGCCTCGGCGGCGTCCCGCTGCCGCTGCAGAACTGCGTCGCCGTCACCGACCTCGGCGAGGACGAGCCCGCCGCCCCCGGCCGCGCCTCCTGGACCGGCGCGAGCTACCGCCAGGCCAAGAAGCGCCCGCCCTGCCCGTACCCCAACCCCGGGCGCTGGCTGGACGGAAAGCCGCTGGTCCAGGGCATGCGGGTGGCCTTCACCGGCGACACCTCGACCGACCGCGAACTCCTCGAGGACCGCGCCGTCGAGGCCGGCCTGCACATCGCCGGCTCGGTGAGCCGCCTCACCAGCCTGCTCGTCACCAACGAGCCGGACAGCTGGAGCGGCAAGGCCCGCAAGGCCCGCGAGGTCGGCACCCCGGTGGTCACCGAGGACGCCTTCCTCCAGCTGCTGCGCGAGGTCGCCCCGCACCCCGGTACGTGAGCCCGTTGTGAGGTCGGCGTACCGTTCCCATGTGTACCGTTTTCTGCTGACCCGCCAGTGGCTGATCACCATGCTGATCGCTCTGCTGCTGATCCCCGCGACGATCAAGCTGGGCTTCTGGCAGCTGCACCGCCACGAGGCGCGGGTGGCCCGGAACGAGCTGATCGGCAAGGCCCTCACGGCCGCCCCGGTGCCCTTCGACACCCTGTCGCCGACCGCCGGGTTCGCGGTCCCCAGGGACCTGACCTGGCGCGCGGTGACCGCCACCGGCCGGTACGACGTGGCGCACGAGTTCGTGGTCCGCAAGCGGACCGACTCCAACGGGAGCATCGGCTACTTCGTCGTGACCCCGCTGAAACTCTCCGACGGCAAGGGCACCGTCCTGGTCAACCGCGGCTGGGTCGCCTCCGGCGACGGCGCCACCCAGTACCCGCCCGTCCCGGCCGCCCCGACCGGCGAGGTCACCCTCACCGGCCGTCTGCGCGCCGAGGAGACCTACGGCGCCAGCGGCATCAAGGACCGCGCCGGCCTGCCCGACCGCCAGTTCAACCTGATCAACACGGACGAGCAGGCCAAGGAGAGCGGCACCGCCCTCCTCGGCGGCTACCTCGAACTCGCCGCCACCACCCCGGCCCCGGCCGACCAGCCCGAGCTGATCCCCGAGCCCAACCACTCCGACATCGGCCCGCACATGGCCTACGCCATCCAGTGGTGGCTGTTCACGGCGATGATCCCGGTCGGCGTCTGGATCCTCGCCCGCCGCGAGGCCAAGGACCGCGCCAAGCAGGCCACCGAACCCGAGACCGTCACCGAACCCGTCCCGGCCTAGCCCACGGGCTCCAGCACATCGCCTGGCCCACGGCCTACAGCACGTCCTCCAGCTCCCGGAGCAGCCGGGCCTTCGCCCGCGCCCCCACCACCGACCGCACCGGCTGCCCGCCCCGGAACACCATCAATGTCGGCATCGACAGCACGCCGTACGCCGCCTGGGTCCGCGGATTGTGGTCCACGTCGACGCTCACCACCCGCAGCCGGTGCCCTTCCTCCCGCGCGACGTCCGCCAGCACCGGCGCCATCATCCGGCACGGCGGGCACCAGTCCGCCGTGAAGTCCACCAGCACCGGCCCCTCGGCCGCCAACACCTCCGCGGCGAACGTCTCGTCCGTCACCGCCGGCACACCCGCGATCTGCACCATCGCCTACTCCTTCGCCAGTTCACACAGTGGTGGTTGCTCGGAAGCCGCGAGGTCGTCCCGCGCCCGCACCGCCCGCTCGAACTGACCGGCCACCCGCGCCCGCACGTCCTGCAGTCGCGCGAGGCAGTCGTCCAACTCGGCGAGCTTGCGCTCGTACACCTCCAGCGAGGCCGGACACGAGTCCCCCTCGGGGTGCCCCGCCCGCAGACACTCCACGAACGGCCGGGTCTCCTCCAGCCCGAACCCGAAGTCCTGCAGCATCCGGATCTCCCGCAGCAGCCGCAGGTCCCCCTCGTCGTACGCCCGGTACCCGTTGCCCGCCCGCCGGGCCGGCAACAACCCCAACTGCTCGTAGTACCGCAACGCCCGCGTGGTCGTCCCCGCCCGCTCCGCCAACTCCCCGATCCGCATGCTGAACCCGCTCCTCCCGCACTTCCGGCAACGACCGTAAACGTTCCCCCGGACGTCAACGCCAGCCCCCGGAACGACCATCCCCTTCTCCGGCCCGCGACCCCACCCGGCACTATGTCCCTCATGGATCTCGGACTGAAAGACAAGGCCTACATCGTCACCGGCGCCACCCGGGGCCTCGGCCTCGCCGCCGCCCGCGAGCTCGCCGCCGACGGCGCCCACGTCCTCGTCAGCGGCCGCACCCGGCAAGCCGTCGACCGGGCCGTGGCCGAACTCGGCGCCCTCGGCACCGCCCGGGGCCTGGTCGCCGACAACGCCTCCCCCGACACCCCCGAGCGCCTCCTCGCCGAGGCCCGGCAGCACTTCGGCCGCCTCGACGGCATCCTGATCAGCGTCGGCGGCCCGCAGGCCGGCCCGGTCGAGACGACCCCCGAGGAGGCCTGGCGCGACGCCTTCGAATCCGTCTTCCTCGGCGCCCTCCGCCTCGCCCGCGCGGCCGCCGCCACCCTCTCCGACGGCGGTGTGATCGGCTTCGTGCTCTCCAGTTCGGTCCGCCAGCCGATCCCCGGCCTGGGCATCTCCAACGGCCTGCGTCCCGGTCTCGCCATGGCCGCCAAGGCCCTCGCCGACGAGCTCGGCCCCCGCGGCATCCGGGTGGTCGGCCTGCTCCCCGCCCGGATCGACACCGACCGGGTCCGCGAACTGGACTCCCTCGCCGCCGACCCGGAGGCCGCCCGGGCCTCCGCCAGCGCGGGTATCCCGCTCGGCCGTTACGGCACCCCCGAGGAGTTCGGCAAGGTCGCGGCCTTCCTGCTCTCCCCCGCCGCCTCCTACCTGACCGGCCTGATGGTCCCCGTCGACGGCGGCGCCCTCCGCACCCTCTGACCCACCCCCAGGACCCCTGCTCCACCCTCGATCACTCCACCCTCGACTGCCTCCGCCGCCGCCGAGTCCGCCGGTGCCGCGGCTCGGCGGGGGCGGCCTGCAACACCCGGATCCGCAGGTCCGCGGGCAGCTCCGGCAGCCCGAGGCTGCGGCACGCATCGGCCCGGGGCCCGTCCTCGAAGTGCTCCACCAGCGCGGCCGGGTCCCCTCCCGGCGTCAACCGCACCGCCCCGCGCAACCGCGGGTGTCCGGGCGCCCGGACCAGCCGGACCCCCGCCCGCTCGACCTCGGGCAGCACCGCCGTCCCGGTCTCCAGCGCCTCCTCCAACGCCCGTGCGCCGACCCGCAGTCGAAGCCCGCTCACCCCCGGCGTGGGCACCGCGATGCTCGACAGCCCGGTGCGCCGCAGCTGCGCCACCAGCCACCACGCCATGCCCACCAGCAGCACGGCCAGCCCGCCGATCACCGTCGGCCACCACCACGTCGAGGACACCCACCGCCCGCGCGTCCGCGCGCTCACCACCGGCTGGTCCGGTGACGTCAGCGGCCACGACTCCGGCGGATGCACGCCCAACCGCCGGTACAGGTCGAGCCCGCCCGCCAGCACCAGCACCCCCACACCCAGCAGCACCACCCCCACCGCGCCCAGCAGCACCCGGTTGACGATCACCCGCCTCATCCGGCCACCCCCGGTCCCGCCCCTGCCTCCGCCGCCGGGCCCTCCGCCGCAGCGCCGTCCGACTCCGGGCCCTTCCCCGCGTCCCCACCCGCCCGGCGCCCACCCGCCGTCCGCACGTCCAAGCGCAACGGCCGCGCCAACCCCACCCGATCCAACTCCTCCCGCAACTGCCGCTGCACCGACGCCGGATCGGCCGGCCCGGCCAGCGAGACCCGGACCCCCCGCCGCCCGACCCGGATCCGCAGGTGGTCGATCCCGGCCAATGCCGCCGCCCGGTCCGCCAGCAGGTGCCCGATCCCGGCCCGGTCGACGGCCGCAGAGGTGCCCCCGTACGGCCGCAGTACCAGCCACCGCCGCAGCCCGGGCGCGATCGCCAACCACAGCAGCCACCCGCCCAGCAGCGCCGCCGCCCCGGCTCCCACCAGCACCCACAGGTCGTCGAGGTGCCGAGTCGCCAGCTCGTCCACGATCTGCGCCCGCCACCTGCGGGCCGGCTGTCCGGCCCGGACCGCGATCACGTCGTACAGCAGCGCCCCCGCGACCACCAGCACGGCCGTCGCCACCAGCGCGGCAGCCACCGTCCGCGGCGCCCGCAGCCTTCGCACCCTCCCCGAGCCCGCTCCGTCGGCCACCCCGTCGGCCGACCCCTCGACGGCCTCGGTCCTCAGGTCGCTCATGAGGTTCCCCCCGGCACCAGCTTCTCGACCACGATCACCACGTCCGACACGCTGGTCCCGGTCAGCCCCACCACCCGCGCGGCGATCGCCTCCCGCATCGCCACGGCCAACCCCGCCACATCCGCAGGGAAGGGCAGCTCGACCTCGACCCGGACCGTCACCGTGCTCCCGGGCACCGCCACCGAGACGCGCGGCGGCGCCCCCTTCACCCGCCCGGCGGGCCACGCGCCGGCCAGCACCTCCCGGGCCGCCCGGGCCGCGATCCGGGCGTAGACCCGGTCGGCGACCCGCAGCCGCCCCCGCCGCCCCGAGAACGGGACCGGGCCGGAGGCAGAGGCCGCCATCAGCGGCGCCGGTCGCGGCCGCGGAGCAGGTCCCCGAGCTCGCCCAGCTCGATGTCGCCCTCCAGCAGCCGCCCGACCACGAAGCCGACCAGCCCGAGCGCACCCACCAGCAGGAACGCCGCGAACCCCCCGAAGTACCCGGCGAAGCCGAGGGCCATGCCCACCACCAGGCCGACGATGGCCAGGTTCATCCGCTACTCCCTCGTTCCGCGCTGCCTCGTTCGGCCGTGCCTCGTGCTTCGCTGCCTCGTTCGGCCGTGCCCGCTACTTGAGCTTGGGGCGCTGCCCCGGCGCCGACGCCGGCTCCTCTTCCTCCTCGTACTCCGGTTCGTCCGGGAGGTGGACGTCGTTGACCGCGATGTTGACCTCGACGACCTCGAGGCCGGTCATCCGCTCGACCGCGTTGATGATGTTCTCCCGTACCTGGCGGGCGAGTTCGGGAATGACGACGCCGTACTCGACCACCAGGGCGATGTCGATGGCGGTCTGCCGCTCGCCGACCTCGGCCTTGATGCCCCGCCCGACGCTCGGCCTGCCGCCGGGCACCCGGTCCCGCATCGCACCGAACGTACGGGCGAGCCCGGAGCCCAGCGCGTGGATCCCGGGGACCTCCCGGGCGGCCATCCCGGCGATCTTCTCCACCACGCCGACGGCCAGCGCCGTACGGCCGCGCTCCTCGACCGGCTTCGCTCCGCCGGAGGCGCCCGGCGGCGGGCCGGGGGTCGGGGCGCCGCCGGCGTTCTTGTGCAGGGTCGCGGGCGTCGGAGTGTCAGGCATGGGCATATCTCCCGTCGTACGGCTCCAGCTATATCGCAAACCTCCCCAACTCTGGCATTTCGCCACGTTCCGCGCCCGCCGAAGGGAACCCGCCCGACCCCGCGACGGACCCCGCGACGGACCCGGGAAGCGCCGAAGGCCCGCCCCGGACATCCTTGGGGGCAGGCCTTCGATCAGAGACGGGCGGTCGAACGATGCGAGGTCAGTCGCCGATCCCGGCGAGCTCCCGCAGCCGACGGGCCTGCGCCACCCGTTCGGCCGAGCGCTGCTCCTCGAAGGAGCGCCCGGCGGCGCCCTGCAGCAGGGCCTTGGTCTCGATCACCGCGCCGCGCGGAGCCGCCAGCAGGGCCGCCGCGAGGTCACGGGCGGCGGCGTCCAGTTCCGCGCCCGATACGGCCAGGTTGGCCAGCCCGATCGCGGCGGCCTCCTCGGCGCCGACCCAGCGGCCGGTCGCGCAGATCTCCAGCGCGCGGGCGTAGCCGACGAGTTCGGTGAGCGGCTTGGTGCCGGCCAGGTCCGGGACGAGGCCGAGTGCGGTCTCCTTCATCGCGAACTGGACGTCCTCCGCGACCACCCGCAGGTCGCAGCCGAGGGCCAGCTGGAAGCCCGCTCCGACGGCGTGGCCCTGGACGACGGCGATGGAGATCAGGTCGGGGCGGCGCCACCAGGTGAAGGCCTCCTGGTACGAGGCGATGGTGTCGTCCAGTTCCTTGTCGCTGGCCGCGGCGAGCTGCAGGAAGTTGGGCTCGCCCGGGATGCCCTCGGCGGTGAACATCGCCCGGTCCAGCCCGGCCGAGAAGGAGACGCCCTCGGCGCGCAGCAGGACGACCCGGACGCTGCCGGGCAGGTCACGGCCGGCGTCGGTGAGCGCGCGCCAGAGGGCGGGCGACTGCGCGTTGCGCCGCTTGGGCTGACAGAGGGTGACGACGGCGAGTTCGCCTTCGATCTCCAGGCGGACGCCGTCCCGCTCCCAGCTCGGGGCCTGCGGGTCGGTGGCGGGGGCGGTCATGCGGGGACCTCCGGTGGCGGGGGATGTGGCTACCGGAGAGTAACAAAACTGGACGCGCGAGGGCAGGGGGCCCGGCCCGGAAAGATCGACCGGGCCCGCAGGAAAGGAGGACGGGGGCGGACGGCGCCCCGGACATGACGATCGGCGGCCGGTCCACACGACCCGAGGGCACACGTCCAGCTGTCGGTCAGCTGCCGTCTCCTCAGTCGGCGCCCTGCCGCCGCGTCATCCAGCCAATAGCTGACGAACCGTCAGGAACCGGCCCCGGCAGTCGCCTTGTTCTTGCCCCGCGTGGCACCGCCGCGGCCCCGGAGGATCACTCCGGACTCGCTCAGCATCCGGTGCACGAAGCCGTACGAACGACCGGTCTCCTCCGCGAGAGCGCGAATGCTCGCCCCGGAGTCGTACTTCTTCTTGAGATCGGCCGCGAGCTTCTCACGCGCGGCACCGGTCACCCGGCTGCCCTTTTTCAGAGTCTCGGCCACCCGTGCCTCCTCGTAGCGTTGCTCGGTCAGATTCCCATGATCACCCATCCACCGCGTCCTGGCCACCCATTCGACAAGGTCGATGCCGGAAATGCGTGGTCCTGCGGTGGTGATCCGAGCGCATCAGGGCGCTCACGCAGAGTGCACGCCCCCGGGCGGTTACCGCCATTCGCCGTGAAAGGGCTGATCAGCAGCGTCGGCCCGACCACGATCGAGTGGCGGGCCGACGGGAAGTCCTTAAACGGAATCCGGGTCTACTTCATTCCCGGACACGCCGTAAGGACTAGTTTTTCTGGTCCGAAAAGCGGATGCCGCGTCTACTTCCGGTCAGGCCAGCGAGACCAGATCGGCGTAGGACGGGTTCCAGAGGTCCTCCACGCCGTCCGGCAGCAGGATGATCCGCTCCGGCTGGAGCGCGTCGACCGCGCCCTCGTCGTGGGTGACCAGCACGACAGCGCCGGAGAACTCGCGCAGCGCGCCCAGGATCTCCTCACGGCTGGCCGGGTCGAGGTTGTTGGTGGGCTCGTCGAGCAGCAGCACGTTGGCGGAGGAGACCACCAGGCTGGCCAGCGCCAGACGGGTCTTCTCACCACCGGAGAGCACCCCGGCCGGCTTGTCGACGTCGTCGCCGGAGAACAGGAACGAGCCGAGGATCTTGCGGATCTGCACCAGGTCGGTGTCGGGCGCCGAGGAGCGCATGTTCTCCAGCACCGTGCGGTCCGGGTCCAGGGTCTCGTGCTCCTGGGCGTAGTAGCCGATCTTCAGGCCGTGGCCCGGGATCACCTCGCCGGTGTCCGGCTGCTCCACCCCGGCCAGCATCCGCAGCAGGGTGGTCTTGCCGGCGCCGTTGAAGCCCAGCACGACGACCCGGGAGCCCCGGTCGATCGCCAGGTCGACGTCGGTGAAGATCTCCAGCGAGCCGTAGGACTTGGACAGACCGCTGGCGGTCAGCGGCGTCTTGCCGCAGGGGGCCGGGTCGGGGAAGCGCAGCTTGGCGACCTTGTCGTTCATCCGGACCTGCTCCAGGCCGGACAGCAGCTTGTCGGCGCGGCGGGCCATGTTCTGCGCGGCGACCGTCTTGGTGGCCTTGGCGCGCATCTTGTCGGCCTGCGCGTTGAGGGTCGCGGCCTTCTTCTCGGCGTTCGCCCGCTCGCGCTTGCGGCGCTTCTCGTCGTCCTCGCGCTGCTGCTGGTACTGCTTCCAGCCCATGTTGTAGACGTCGATCGCGGAGCGGTTGGCGTCCAGGTAGAAGACCTTGTTGACGACCGTCTCGACCAGGTCGACATCGTGCGAGATGACGATGAAGCCACCCTTGTAGGTCTTCAGGAAGTCCCGCAGCCAGACGATCGAGTCGGCGTCCAGGTGGTTGGTGGGCTCGTCGAGCAGCAGCACGTCGGAGTCCGAGAAGAGGATCCGGGCCAGCTCGACGCGGCGGCGCTGACCACCGGAGAGGGTGTGCAGCGGCTGGGCCAGGATCCGGTCCGGCAGGCCCAGCGCGGCGGCGATGGTGGCGGCCTCGGCCTCGGCGGCGTACCCGCCCTTGGTGAGGAACTCGGTCTCCAGCCGGGCGTACTTCTTCATCGCGTTGTCCCGGGTGGCGCCCTTTCCGTTCGCCATCCGCTCCTCGTTCTCGCGCATCTTCTTCAGCACGGTGTCGAGACCGCGGGCGGACAGGATGCGGTCCTTGGCGAGGACGTCGAGGTCGCCGGTGCGCGGGTCCTGCGGGAGGTAGCCGACCTCGCCCGAACGGGTGACGGTCCCGGCGGCGGGCATACCCTCGCCGGCCAGCACCTTGGTGAGCGTGGTCTTGCCGGCGCCGTTGCGCCCGACCAGGCCGATCCGGTCGCCCGGGGCGACCTTGAAGCTCGCGGACTCGATCAGGATCCGGGCACCGGCGCGCAGCTCGAGGGCGTTGGCGGAAATCATGGCTGGGAACTACTCCTGGGACGTGGGCGGGCGGCCGGGCGGGGACCCGGGGCCGGGCGAGCGGAAAGGGGCTTTCATCGGCGGTCGGCGCAGCACACTGGGCGCCGCCGCCCGCTATTGCCCGGAGGAGATAGCCATGACGGCAAGTCTACCGGGCCGCACGAAACGCCCCGGGGGGACTACCGCCCCGGGGTACCCGCCGGCTTACGGCTGCTGCGCGGCCGGCTGGTCACCCGCCGGAGCGGAGGGGCCCGGGGTGTCGGTCGCGGCCGGGGCATCGGTCGCGGCGGGAGTGTCCGGAGCGGCCGGGGCGTCGGTCGCGGCCGGGGCCACCGGGGCCGTGGGAGCCGCCGGGGCGTCCGCGGCCGGGGCCGCCGACGGGTCGACGCAGTTGCCCTGCGGCCGGACGGCGGCGAAGGGTACGTCGAGGGTGCCGCAGGCCGTCTCGGGCGCGGCCGCCTTGGTGTCGAAGACCTTGGGCGGCATGACCGGGCCGTCGGTGATCTCCACCCGGCTGGCGTCCAGCACCTTGACCGTCGCGGCCGGGCCGGTGCTCATCGCCCAGCCGTTGCTGTCCAGCCGGTAGCCGGTGATGGCGCCCGAGACGGCCTGCCCGCTGCTGTTGGTGCAGGTGCGCGGGATGAGTACGGCGTAGTCGGTGTGCACGGCGCGCAGCGGGTCGAAGGCGCAGCCGTTGGCCGGCTTGTCGTTGTAGCGCAGGTCACCGTCGGCGTCGCGCAGACCCATCGTCAGGTTCGGGGTCATCAGGGCCAGCCAGGGCGAGCCGTTCCGCTGGACGGGGTGCAGCGCGGCCGCGGCCCGCTGCTTGGCGAGCTGCTTGCGCTGGGCGTCGGTCCGCTTGTCGGCGCCGGGCTCGCCGTCGCCGCGCAGCCAGTCCGCCAGGCCCGGCACCGCGCGGTGCCAGCGCACCTCGTGGTCGCCCGGGCGCACCGAGGTGACGATGCCGTCGTCCCAGACCACGATCGCGTTGTCCCCGGCCATCGCCAGGTAGAGCGCCTCGGCGCCCTCGCGGCGGTAGGACCAGGCCTGCTCGCCGGTCTGCTTGTGGAAGGCCTCCAGGCCCGGGCCCACCCGCAGGTCCAGGTCGGCCGCGCTGAGCGACTCGGAGTTCACCGGCGTCGCCTCCGCGTCGCCCGGCCCCGCCACCCGGTCGCCGAACGGCACCGGCTTGTTCGCGTGGGCCGCCGCGCCGGCCGCAAGGACCAGCATCACCGCCAGGGCAGGCAGGATCGAGCGGGGGGTCAGTACACGCAGCGGCTTCCGGGACACGGCCGGAGCGTACCTTTCGCCGGGCACGCGAGTCAGCCCGGTTCCGGGCCCCGCCCGTACCGCGAACCGCGCGCCCGGCCGCGCGCGCCCCGCCCGCACGCCCACCCGCCCACCTGCGTCGTCGGCTCCCCGGCCGCTCCGCGGGGCGGGGCGGGCCGGGCCGCGGGGCCCGGTCGGACCGTTACAGATCTGATACACGGCGGCCGGTCGGCGGCCATTGCGGCAGACGGCGTTCGAATATCGCCCACTTTAGGGTGACATTCGGCTTTTCTGTCCTCCGGCGGCCCTACTGTCGGCGAGCGGGGCGCCACGGTCCGTCCACGCCGAGACCGGGCGCCCCTCCCACGCGACGTCGGAGGAGAGACCATGCGAATCGGCCGCCTGACGCTGGCCGCCGCCGCCCTGCTGCTGATGGCCACGGTCGGCGTCCCGGCCGGGACTCCGCTCAGCCAGACCGAACGGCGCGCCCTCTCCTCGGACGCCTTCGACCCGCGCGGCGCCGCCCCCCGCCCGCCCGCCCAGCGGCCGAAGCACGAGCCGCCGTTCGGCGCCTTCGTCGGCTCCTGGGACAACTACATCCCGCAGATCGGCCGGTACGCCCAGTGGCTGGGCGACGCGAACCTGCAGGTCGGCCACACCTACCTGGCCGGCAACGGCTGGGCCGACATCGACGGTGACCCGGTGGTGCTCGGCATGTGGTCGCAGTGGCGGCTGGCCGACCCGTCCCGGCTGCTCGTGCTCGGTGTGCCGATGCTGGTGCCCAACGAGGAGAACGTGCCGGACGGCGAGGTGGCGAAGCTGCTCGCCCAGGGCGCGCGCGGGGACTACGACGCGCACTTCCTCAAGCTCGCCCGACGGCTGGTCGCGCTGGGTGGCGCGGACACCGTGCTCACCGTCGGCTGGGAGATGAACGGCACCACCTACACCCACCGCTGCAAGCCCGACCCGTCCGCGTGGAAGGCCTACTGGCGGCGGATCGTCGGAGTGATGCGCTCGGTGCCCGGGCAGCGGTTCCGCTTCGACTTCGCCCCGAACCGGGGCCCGGACGCCATCCCGTGGACCAAGTGCTACCCCGGCGACGACGTGGTCGACATCATCGGCATGGACAGCTACGACCAGCCCGCCGGGGGCACCTTCGACGACTACGTGCGCGAGCCGTACGGCCTGCAGGACCAGGTGGAGTTCGCCGCCAAGCGCGGCAAGCCCGTCTCGTACCCGGAGTGGGGGCTGTTCCGCAACGGCGACAATCCCGAGTTCGTCCAGCGGATGGTCGACTGGATCCGTACCCACGACACCGCTTACCAGACCGTCACCGACTACTGCCCGCACGGCTTCTTCCAGTGCGGCAGCAACCCGCGCTCGGCGGCGCGGTTCAAGCAGCTGATGTCCGGGTCGAAGGGGGCGCCGGCCGTGGTGCCGACGGCGCCCCCGGCGCCCACCGCTCCGGCGGTGCCGACCGTACCCGCGGTGCCGAGCATTCCGGCGCTGCCGACCGCGACCGTCCGGCCGAGCGCGACCGCGACCGCGACGCCGCCGACGGGCCCGGCCGCGAGCCCGTCGGCCGGTCCGACGCCCACCCGGCGTTGAACGGTCAGCTGCGGCGGCGGGCCAGCAGCGCCTCCTTGAGCCTGGGGAAGCGGGTGCGCAGCTGGTGCGACGCCGCCTGCCGGGCGCGCACCGCCCCGGCCCGGACGAGCGCCGCCGGCGCCGGCCCCGACGGGCCCAGCAGCAGCCGCTGGTTGGGCAGCCGGTCCGGGCGCCAGCGCTGCTTGTACGGCTCCTGGCCGCGCAGCAGGCCGAGCAGCGGGATGCCCGCGCCGACCGTCTCGTCCAGTGCCGCGCCGAACAGCAGCCCGGCGATGTCCAGCCGCTCGCGCAGCATCGGGTGCGCGCCGTAGAGGTACAGCCCGCCGAAGGAGGGGCAGAGCAGCAGCAGGTTCACCGCGACCACCTGGCCGTCCAGGTGGAACTGGTGGACGGCGGCCCTGCCGGTGGCGACCAGGCCGGTGGTGGACTCGGTCAGGTGCCGGGCGAACCGCTCGGTGCGGTGATCCGGGGTCACACCGCGTACCTGCCACTGCAGGAAGTGCAGCCGCAGCAACTCCTCCAGCGCCTCCGCCACCTCGGCCGGCGGCGTCGAACGGACCTGCACCCCGGCCTCGGCGATCTTGCGCAGCTTCACCCGGCTGCGCTGGGCGGTCTTGCCGGGCAGCCGCTTGAGCAGCCGCTCCATCGGGACGGCCGGCAGGTACTGGCAGAGCGAGTCCTCGAAGCGGCGGCGGTCGCCGCGCCAGTGCGCGTACACCCGCTGCACCGCCGCCTCGGGGTGGACCTCGCGCAGCTCCAGCCAGTGCCACGGTCGGGTGAGCGGGAGCGCGGCGGCGAACTCGGCGGCGGCCCGGTCGGCGCACTCGTCGTCGAGCAGGACGTCGGTGTAGTCGGCCAGCCCGGCGCCCAGGCCGGTCAGGCCGCCGAAGGGGCCGCCGCGACGCCGGAAGGCGCCCGCGCCGACCAGCAGGCCGTCCCGGCGGACCAGCACCACGACCAGGCCGCCCGGGCGGCCGTAGTGGCGCCACCAGGAGCGCTGCCAGGCGGCGGCCTGGAAGAAGGTGGCGGTCCGGCAGCGGGCGGCCAGGTCGTCCCACTCCTCGGCGAGAGTGTCCAGGGCGTCGTCCTCGCAGCGCAGCTCGGTGGTCCAGGACGACGCCGCCGACCGGGCCGTCCGGCCTGCGCTGCGGGTCTCGGTGCTCATCGGCCGCTCCCGGCCGCGCTCTTCTCCTTGGCCGCCGACTTCTCCTTCGCCGTCGGCTTCTCCGTGGCCGGGGGCTCCTCCGCCGCTTCGGGCTCGGCCTCGGCGGCGGCGGCCTTCGCGGTGTCAGCCTTCCGGGTGTCGCTCCTCACGGCGTCGCTCTTCGCGGTGGCGGCCTTCACGGCGTCGGCCTTCGCGGTGCTGCCCTTCGCGGTGCTGCCCTTCACGGTGCTGCCCTTCACGGCGTGGGCCTTCGTGTCCGGCCCGGCCTTGGCAGGCTGGTCCTCGCTGCGCGGGCGCGGCGTCGTCGGGGCCTCGGCCGGTCCGGCGGCCGCAGGGGTCTGCGGGGTCCCGGTGCCCTCGGCGGCCTGCGGTGCCTCGGCCTCGCCCCGGCGGCGGGTCGTCATCGCCAGCGCGCCCAGCAGCAGTCCGGCCGCGCCGCCGACCGCGACGTCCAGCTTGGCGGAGGGTGTGGTCGGCGTGTCCGGCGCGGCGGCCGGGGCCAGCGTCACCAGCCGGACGTTGGTGTCCTTGCTGCTGGTGTTGGCGAAGGCGACCAGCGAGCGGGCCACCGCGTCGGCGGTCCGGGCGGCCTCCTGGGCGCGCGTCCCGGTGCCGGTGATCTCGATCATCGGGGCGTCCGGGGAGGTCGTCCCGTGCACCAGGGACTCCAGCTCGGCCCGGGTGTGGCCGGTCTCGGCGGCCGCCACCGCGAGCACCTGCGGCTGGCCCGCCAGCCGCCCGTACGCCTGGGCGAAGTTGGTCGCGGTCGCGGCCTCGCCGGGGTTCTGCGGGACCACGAGGACGTAGGCGTTGGCGGCGTACGAGGGGTGCGAGACGACGGCGTACCCGGCGCCGGCCGCGGCGCCCAACGGAACCGCGAGCGCCACCGGCCACCAGCGGCGGACCAGGCGGCGGGCGCTTCGGCGCGGTGTGGTCATGGGTGTGGCTCCTTGGGTATGGGACGGCGGTTCCGGCGGTGGCGGGCGGTCAAGCGCGGGCCAGCCGGTCGTAGAGGGCGCCCAGGTCGGCGGCGACCCGGGCGATGTCGTAGTGGCCGACGGCCGGCGGGTACGGCAGCGGGTCGGCGGTGTGCTCGCTCAGGTGCCGCAGGTCGCGCAGGGCACCGGCGTAGGCGGCGGGCTCGGACGGGATCCGGCGAGCCTGCGGGGCGGCGCTGGGCGGCAGTTCGTCGAGCGCCGGGCAGGCGCTGTGCCGCACCGGCAGCCCGGCCGCGAGGCCCTCCAGGACGCCGAGGCCGAAGGTCTCCGCGGTGGAGGGCGCGGCCAGCACGTCCAGGGCGGCCAGCAGCTCGGGCACGTCGTCGCGCTCGCCGGTGAGCACCAGCCGCTCCCGGACGCCGAGTGCGGCGGCCCGGCGCTCCAGCGCGGCGCGCTCCGGACCCTCGCCGACCAGCACCAGCCGGGTCGCCGGGTCGAGTTCGGCGAGTGCCTCGACCAGGACCTCGAAGCGCTTGCCGGGGACCAGCCGGCCCACCCCGCCGATCACCCAACTCCCCTCCGGCAGGCCGAGTTCGGCCCGCAGCCGACGGCGGGTGACGGCCCGGTCGACGGGTGGAAGGCGGTAGCGGCCGGTGTCGATGCCGTTGGGGATCAGCTCGATCCGGGCCGGCGGCACGCCCCAGGAGCGCAGCGTCTGGGCGACCTGCCGGGAGACCGCGACGGTGGTGCAGCCGAGCCGCTCGGCCGCCAGGTAGAGGCCCTTGACGCCCCGGGTGACCGGGCGGCCCTCGATCACCCCGGCGTGCAGCGAGTGCTCGGTGGAGACCACCGCGCGCACCCCGGCCAGCCGCGCGGCCAGCCGGCCGTACAGCTGTGCCCGGTAGAGGTGGGTGTGCACCAGGTCGTAGCGGCCGGCCCGGACCAGCCGGACCAGCCGGGGCAGCGCGCCGAGGTCCCGGTTGCCGCGCATGCCGAGGTGGTGGACGGTCACGCCGTCGGCGCGCAGGGCGGCCGCGACCGCGCCCGGGTTGGTCAGGGCGAGCACCTCGCACTGTTGGTGCGCGGGCAAGTGCCGGAGCAGCAGGTGGAGTTGGCGCTCCGCTCCGCCGGAGGCGAGCCCGGTGACGATGTGCAGCACCCTCACGGCCGACGCTCCGTGACCGCCCGCTCGCCTCCGGGGCGCTCGGGGCGCGCCCTGCGCGCGCGGCGCAGCTCGGTGAGGGCGTCGCGCAGTCGGTGCCGGCCCTTCTTGGCGCGCAGCCGCCAGGCGCCGTCGCGGTCGCCGACGTAGCAGCGGGGCAGGGCGAATCGGCCGGTGAGCGGGGAGTGCGCGATGGCGCAGGCGTAGTCGTACCCGGCGTCGCGGATGGCCAGGGTGGCGGGCAGGTCGACGGCGCCGTACGGGTAGCAGAAGCCGGTGACCGGGCCGCCGACGACCTCCTCCAGCAGGCGCCGGCTCTCCCGGGCCTGCACCGCGAGGGCCTCGGCCGACAGGCCGGGCAGCGCCTGGTGGCCGAGGCCGTGCGAGCCGATCTCCCAGCCGGCGGCCGCGAGTTCGGTGACCTCCGGGACGGTGAGCAGCTTCTTGCGCGGGCCCTCGGTGTCCCAGTTGTTGTCGCGGCCGAGCAGGTCGGCGACCACGTACGCGGTGGCGGTGAAGCCGTAGGCCTGGAGGATCGGTACGGCGTACCGGGCGAAGTCCGCGTAGCCGTCGTCGAAGGTGAGGCCGACCAGCTTGTCGTCCCGGCCGAGGGCGCGGGCCCGCATCAGCTCGCGGACCGAGACACCCCGCCGGCCGCGCCGGTGCAGCCAGGCGATCTGCTCGGCGAACCGCTCGGGGCTGACGGTAAGCCGGTAGGGGTCCTCCTTCTCGACCGCCACCGAGTGGTACATCAGGATCCACGGTGAGGCGGGGCCGGGAATCGGCGGTTCACCGACCGGGTGACGGCTCCTGGGCAGTCGCGCCCGGTGCGGCGAGGCGTTGCTGACGCCCGCCTGGGCCGAACGAACGGTGCCCCGTTCATTGTCCATGGGGACGCTTCCCTTCTTCGGCGACGGTGGCGACGGTGTGCGGGTTCAGGGCCCGGGCGGCGGCGAGGACCGGACCGCGCACCTCGTGGGCACCGAGACCGGCGCCCAGGGCGGCGAAGGCCAGCGCCACGGTGAGGCCCCCGAGGAGGGTCGAGAGCAGGGGGTCGGCGGCCAGTCCGGCGGCGACGGTGCCGAGCACGGTGGCCCCGGCGGCGGCGGCCACCAGCCGGCCGTGGCCGCCGAGGACCCGGCGCAGCCGTAGCGGGATGCCGCGCAGCACCAGGCCGCGCAGCAGCAGCGCGGCGGTGGTGGTGATGCCGGCCGCGTTGCCGGCGGCGAGTCCCAGGGCGCCGAAGGTGGGCGTGGCGAGCAGGCCGGTGGCGACGGTGACGCCGAGGCCGAGCACCATCGCGGCGGCCGGGAACCAGTCCAGCAGCCGGCGGCGGCCGTCCTCGGTGCCGGGGTCGTCGGCCCGGCGGACCACCGGGCGCAGCGAGAAGTACGGCCGGATCATCACGCCGATCAGCGCCTGGGCGGGCAGGCCGAAGCTGTACACCCGGATGACGTCGGCGGTGGCGGCGGTGTCGCGGGGGCCGAAGGCGCCGCGCTCGAACAGCAGCGCGACGACGGAGGGGGCGCAGGCCATCAGGAAGGCGGTGCCGAGCAGGACGACGGCCGCCGCCTGGCCGAGGTCCTTCTCCACCCGGTCGCGGGCGCCGGCGAGGTCTCCGGCGGCGAGCGCCCGGGCGACCAGCGGGAAGGTGACGGTGCAGATCAGGATGCCCGCCGTCATCGCGAGTTGGGAGACCTTGGCGGCGTAGTTGAGGTGCGAGATGGTGCCGGGCGGCAGCGCCGAGCCGAGGTAGCGCTCGACGAAGACCTGCGACTGGCGGGTCAGGGTGAAGGCGCCCACCGGCAGCAGCGCGAGCGGCATCAGCACCAGCGCCTTGCGCGAACGGCGGGCGCGGCCGGCGCCGCTGCCGCCGCCTGTACCGGTGCCGGTGCTGCTGCCGGGGTGGCCCTGGCGCAGCCCGCGCAGGAACGGGCCGACCAGCAGGCCGGCCATCAGCAGGCTGCCGGCCGCGACGCCGAGGGCGGCGGAGCGCACCCCGAGGGAGGCGTGGAAGCCGAGCAGGACGGCCAGGATGCCGAGGTTGTAGACGACGTAGATGCCGGCCGGGGCGGTGAAGCGGTGGTGCGCGCGCAGCGCGGCGGCCAGGTAGCCGGCCACGCCGAAGGGCAGCACGGTGATCGCGGTGATCCGGGTGCAGGTGACGGCCAGGCCGGGGTCGGGCAGGCCGGGGGCGAGCAGCTCGACCAGCTGCGGGGCACCGAGGGCGGCGGCCAGGGCGAGGCAGCTGAGCGCGAGCAGCAGCCAGGGCAGGGTGGCGCGGGCCAGTTGGCGGACCGGGTCGGGGGCGTCCGGGTCCTCCTCGCGCAGCACCAGGGCGAGCGCGAAGGCGGGCACCATGAGGAAGGACATGGCGTCCTCGATCAGCAGCGGCGCGGCCGTCTCGGGGACGGTCCAGGCGACCAGGAAGGCGTCGGTGCCCTGGTTGGCGCCGAAGTAGCGGGCCAGCAGGAGGTCGCGCAGCAGGCCGAGGCCGGAGCCGGCGGCGCTGAGCACGGCGGTGATGCCGAAGGCCTTGGCGAGGAAGCCGCGCCGGGGCACCGGGTCGGGTGCGGGGGCAGGCTGCTCGGCGGGCGCGCTGCGCGGGGCCGGCAGGGCGGAGGCCAGGGCGGCCGGCCGGTCGGTGGTCACAGGTCCGCCTCCCCGGCGGCGGCGCGGGCGGCGAGGCCGAGGACGACGGAGGTCAGCACGGTGGTGGTGCCGCCGATGTCGGCGTACAGGTAGTCGACCAGCACCCAGGTCAGCAGGGCGAGCGCCGCGAGGCCGAAGCCCCGGGAGCGGCGCAGGCAGCCGAGCAGGAGGGCGAGGAAGAGCGCCGCGTAGGCGGTGATGCCGATCAGGCCCTGCTCGCTGAGGACCAGGAAGTACATGTTGTGCGGGGAGAGCAGCGGCTCGCGCTGGAAGCCGATGGTGGGGTCGGCGGCGTCGCTGCCGGAGGACAGCCGCAGCGGGGCGTGGCTGTCGCGCAGCTGCTGGAAGGCCTTGGGCCCGGCGCCGTGGACGGGGTGGTCCTGCCAGATCCGCCCGGCGGTGGCCCACAGGTCGTAGCGGTCGGAGACGGACTGGTCGGGGGCGGCGGAGACGGAGCCGATCGAGCTGACCCGCTTGGTGACGCCGGAACCGCCGAGGCCGAGGCCGCCGACCAGGACGACCGCGGCGGCCAGACCGAGGACGGCGCTGCGGACGGCCAGCCGGGCGTCGGCGCGCAGCAGCAGCACGGTGGCGGCGACGCCGGTGGCGATCCAGCTGCCGCGGCTGAACGAGACGGCGAGCGGGAAGGTGAGGAAGGCGGCGGCGGCGAACATCGACCGCCGCAGCCGGGCGTCGCCACGAGGCCCCCGTGTGGCGCCTTCCCCACTCGCTTCCGGTCGCTCGAGCGCGACCTTCGGCTCGCGGGCCCCGAGCGCCAGGGCCAGGGCGGCGAGCAGGCCGAAGCTGACCACCGTGGACATCGCCATGACGTCCAGCGCGCCGAAGGTGCCGACGGCCCGGATCGGCTCGCCGGTGTAGGAGGCGCCGGTGTGGGTGAGGTACTGCTTCGCGCCGACCATGCCCTGGATCAGCCCGGCGAGCACGAAGGAGCCGAGGACCAGGCGCTGGTCGGTGCGGTCGCGCAGCGAGCAGAGCACCGCGGCGGGCACCAGCACGAAGACCTGGACCAGCCGGACGAAGCCGGTGACGCTGGTGGCCGGGTCGATCGAGCCGACGGTGGCGACGGCGGCGGCGACCACGATCCCGCCGAACAGCGCGCAGGTGGTCCGGCCGACGGCGGGCAGCCGCCCGCGCAGCAGGTTCAGCGCGGTGAGGGCGACCAGCGCCAGCGAGGCGAGGTCGGCGGCGGTGACGTGGACGGCGGCGGTGACGTCCTTCTCGCCGGTCGGCACGCAGACCAGCAGGACGGTGGCCGCGGCGAGCAGGCTGGGCCGGTCCGCGAGCGCGGGCAGCGCCCTCCGTAAGGCGGGGCGCGGGACGGCGGGAAGGGTCAGGGCCACGCGGGTCAGCTCCCGTCCGGGTGGAGCATCAGGGCCGCGGTGCGGCACAGGATCTTGACGTCCTGCCAGAGGCTCCAGCTCTCGATGTAGCGGTTGTCGAACCGGGCCCGGTCCTCGATGGAGGTGTCTCCACGCAGGCCGTTGACCTGGGCCAGGCCGGTGAGGCCGACCGGGACGCGGTGGCGGTCGGCGTACTCGGGGTAGGCCTGGCCGAACCGCATGACGAAGTACGGGCGTTCGGGGCGCGGGCCGACCAGGCTCATGTCGCCGCGCAGGACGTTCCACAGCTGCGGCAGCTCGTCCAGCGAGCTCTTGCGCAGCAGTCGGCCGACGGCGCCCATCCGGTGGTCCTGCGAGATGTTCCAGCGGGTCGCCGACTCGTGCTCGTTGCTCGGGCGCAGGGTGCGGAACTTGAGGACGGTGAAGACCCGGCCGTCCAGCCCGGTGCGCTGCTGGCGGAAGAGCACGCCGGGGCCGGTGTCGAAGCGGACGGCGAGGGCGCAGAGCGCCAGGACGGGGGCGAGCAGCAGCAGGCCGAACGCGGCGGCGGTGATGTCCAGGGCGCGCTTGCCGGCCCAGCCGGGGCGGCGCATCGCCGGGCGGCCGACCCGCAGGCAGGGGAAGCCCCACAGGTGGTCGCTGCCGGCGATCGGGGCGGTGGGCAGCGAGCCGAACTCGCGCAGCGCGGGCACCAGCCAGACCTGGCAGCCGAGCCGGGTGGCCTCCCGCAGGGCGGCGGCGGTCTCGGCCTCGTCACCGGCGCCGGCGGTGGCGATCACGTGCTGGATCCGGTGCCGGCGCACCTCGCGCTCCAGCACTTCGCGGCCGCCGAGGACGGGCAGGTCGGTGTCGCCGGCGAGCAGCGGCGGGTCGGCGTCCAGGAAGCCGACCGGGCGCATCCCGTACTCGCCGTGCTCGCCGAGGGCGGCGGCGATCCGGCGGCCGAGCCCGCCGGCGCCGAGCACCAGGGCGGGGCTGGGGCGGCTGCGGCGGATCCGCCGGACCAGGCGGTAGAGGACGGCGCGGCCGACGGTCGCGACCAGCAGCTGGGCGCCGAGCAGGACGGTGAGGCGGGCCGGGTCGGCCGGGCCGTAGTCGGGCCAGTGGCCGCTCAGGCAGCCGGACAGGGTGACGGCGAAGGCGGCGGCGACCACCGCCCGGGCGGCCAGGACGGGCAGTTCGTCCAGGACGGACAGGGTGAGCCGGGCCCGGTAGAGGCCGCCGGCCAGGTTGAGCAGGAGCAGCAGGGGCAGGACCGCGGGGACGCCGAGCAGGGGGTCGAGCGGGGCGGACGGGTCGACGGCCCGGTTGGCGATGCCGGTGGCGGAGAACAGCGCGATGGTGTCGGCCTGGACCAGGGCGAGCGGCAGGGCCAGCCGGTTGCGGACCGCCCCACGGTGCCGGCGCTGCGCCGGGACCGTCCGACTGTGTGCCGATCCCGCCGGGCGGTCGAGGAGCCCGGTGCCCGGCCGGCGTGGGCCGGCCAGGGGCAGGCCCGATCGCGGCACACTGTCGTGGTCAATGGTCATCAGCGCACGATCTCCCCTGCTGTGTGCCCGGGGTGACGGTGCCCCGACACCGGTTGGCCCGGGGCGGCCATCCCGGCCCGGTGGGCGCGGTCCTGACAGCACCTGCTGCCACTGGCGGCTTTCGGATCTCCCGCGGCGGGGCCGATCGCAATGGGGCCGGTCGCACTGGACTCGGTCGCGAGGGGCTCAGCCGTGAATTCCCGGTATGAAATCTGAACGAAGCAGGCAAAATCCGACAATACCGAACCAGGGTCTACGGGCCGTAAGTTGACTTGCCGCTTCATTCCAGCCGCCCATTGATAGGTATTTCAGATTTGACGCCTCGTCCCATATCCGGTTGAGGGTGCGAATACGACAGCGCCGGAACGGCGGGCATTCACGGCATGTGAAACGATCAGATCCGCTCTGGGACACGGGCCCGGCGCCGCCGCGCCGACGGTCCGGCGCCCAGCAGATGGCGGTAGAGGACGTCCACCTGTTCGACCACGGTGCGCACGTCGTGCCGCACCACCACGTGGTCGCGCAGCCGCGCGCCGCGTCGCTCGCATTCGATCGGATCGGACAGCGCCTCCGCCATTCGGGTGGCGAGGGCCGACGCGTCCTCCGGCGGGACCACCGCGTGCTCCCGCTCCGCCGGCGGCAGGCACTCCCTCGCCCCCGGCACATCGGTCAGCAGCACCGGACGGGCCGCCGCCATCGCCTCCAGCGGGGCCAGCGCCATCCCCTCCCAGCGCGAGGGCAGCACCACCAGATCGGCCGCCGCCAGCCACGGACGCGGGTCCGCCACGTCCCCGACCAGCCGGACCCGGGCCGGCTCGACGCTATCCCGGACCAGCTCCGCCACCCGCTGCTCCTCCGGCCCGCCGCCGACCAGCGCCAGACGGGCCTGCGGCACCCGGCGCAACACCTCCGGCCAGGCCGCCAGCAGCACGTCCTGGCCCTTCTGCCGACACAGCCGCCCGACACAGACCGCGAGCGGGGCGTCCAGGTCCAGGCCGAGCGCGATCCGGGCGGCCCGGCGGTCGGCGGGCGCGTAGTGCCGGACGTCCACCCCGTTGGGCACCACCGCCCAGTCGGCGTGCACCCCGGCCGCCACGCCGTCGGCCCGCTCCTGGACGCTGACGCAGAGCAGCCGGTGCGCCCACCGGGTGGCGAAGCGCTCCCAGCGCAGGGTCGCGGCGGCCAGCGCGCCGTCCACGGCGGCGAAGGACCAGGCGTGCGGCTGGAAGACGGTCGGGACGGCGCCGCGCACCGCCAGCCGGCCGGCCAGCCCGGCCTTGGCGCTGTGCAGGTGGACCACGTCGGGCGCGGCCGCCCGGACGATCCGGCGCAGCCGCCAGGCCTCGGCGGCGGCACCCGGGCCCGGCGAGCGCCCGGCGGACCAGTCCTGGACCAGCGCGCCCACCGCGGCGGCCTCCTCGGCCAGCCGTCCACCGCGCGGACAGGCGACCAGCACCCGGTGGCCGGCCTCGCGCTGCCCCCGGACCAGGTCGGCGACGACGCGGGCGACCCCGCCGTCCACCGGTTGCGAAATGTGAAGGATCGTCATATGCACGGCGGCGAGCCTAGGATGGCTCGCCCGTGCCGGGCGGCCCTCGTCACCCGGAGGTGGCGGTTCGGCCACCCGTACGGCTTTCGGCTCGCACGGGTGGCCGAGCCGCTCGAATTCCCGCGCGATTCAAGCGCGTTGAAGGATCAACCCGCTCGAATCGCGCCGGTCAGCATACCGGGCCGCGTCGGCGGCGGACCTCGGTGGAGCTCAGCGGACCTCGGTGGAGCTCAGCGGACCTCGGCGGCCAGGTTGGCCAGCACCTGGTCGTGGATGCGGTTCAGGCCCTTCGGGGCGAAGGTGCGCTCGAAGAATCCGCCGATGCCGGTCGCGCCCTGCCAGGTGGCGGTCACGGTGACCTTGGAGCGGCCCTCGCCGGCGGCGGAGACGGTCCAGGTGATCACCATGCTGGAGTTGGCGTCCTTCTCCACCAGCTGGTCCGGCGTCGGCGCCGAGACGGTGAAGAGGCAGTCGCGCACGCGCTTCTCGGTGGCCTGCAGCCTCCAGTGCACCTGGGTGCCGGCGCCGGTGCCGCCGACCCGGACCTCGTACTCGCTGTACTGCGCGGGCAGCAGCTTCGGGCGGGTCACCTGGTAGTCGGCCAGCGCCTCGTACACCCGCTCGGGGGCGGCATCGTAGTCCCGCTCGGTGGTGGCCTGCACCTGTCCCATGACCTTGCTCTCCTCGTGTGGGGGGTAGCGCTCTCACCGGCAAGCCAATCACAGGGTCACGCCCGTGACGCCTCGGGATAGGGTGACCGGTGTGCTCGATCTGGTGACTGCAGTGCGCTACGTCGACCCGCTGCGGGCCGGCGGCTCCGTTCCCGGCGTGGTGGAGACCGACGACCTGGGAACGTACGTGGTCAAGTTCACCGGGGCCGCGCAGGGCCGCAAGGCGCTGATCGCCGAGGTGATCGTCGGCGAGCTGGCCCGGCGGCTGGGCCTGCGGGTGCCGGAGCTGCGGCTGGTGGACTTCGACCCGGCCGTCGCCGCCGACGAGCCGGACACCGAGATCCAGGACATGCTCAAGGCCAGCGCGGGCCTCAACCTCGGGATGGACCTGCTGCCCGGGGCGCGGGACTTCCGGCCGGGGATGATCACGGTGGACTCCGTCGAGGCCGGCCGGGTGGTCTGGCTGGACGCGCTCACCGGCAACGTCGACCGCACCGTGCACAACCCCAACCTGGTGGTCTGGCACGGGCGGCTCTGGCTGATCGACAACGGCGCCGCGCTGATCTTCCACCACCGCTGGGCGGGCGCCGAGGCCTCGGTCGGCAAGCGCTACGACCTCAGCGCGCACGCGCTCGGCGGCTCGGCCCCGGACGTCCGGCTGGCCGACGAGGAGCTCGGCCCGCTGGTCACCGTGCCGCTGCTGGAGGAGGTGCTGGCGCTGGTCCCGGACGAGTGGCTGGCCGACGAGCCCGGCTTCGACTCGGCGGACGCCGTCCGGCACGCGTACGTCACCCATCTGGCCGCCCGGGTGGTGCTCGCCGGGGAGTGGCTGCCGGAGGGCTTCGCCACGCCCGAGCAGCTGCGCGAGGCCGAACGGCGGCGGGCGGCCCGGACCCGGGCCGGGCGCCCGGCCTGGCTGCGGGAGGTGCCGGACCTGCACGGCAAGCCGTCGGTGGAGACGGTCTGGGAGCACCACGTCGACGAGGGCTGACCGGGAGTCGGCCGAGTGTCAGCCGCAGGGTCGACCGAAGGTCGGCCACAGGGTCAGCCGAGCGCGGGGCGGATCCAGCCGAAGTACTCGACGGCGGTGCCGAGCAGCAGGCCGAAGCTGACCGCGGGGAACGCGACGTCCCTGGGCAGCCCCTGCAGCCGGACGATCAGGAACGCCACGCCCAGGCCGATCAGCGGGCCGGCGGTGAGCAGCAGGGCGAGGAGCAGCACCGCGGGCGCCGAAGCGCCGGCGGCCAGGCCCATCACCGCGACCACCAGGCCGCCGGTCGCGAGGGTGGCGAGCATCGGGGCGGCGAGCAGCAGTTGACCCACGCCCAGGGCCAGCGCGAGCCGGTTCCGCTTGCCGGGAAGGGCCTGCCGGCCGGTGAGGCTCTGCGCCATGCCGCTCAACTCCTGTGGTGGCTCCGGTGGGTACGGCTCCATCCTGGGCGGCGGGCGCGGCGGCGGCCTGAGTACGGGTACTCAAACGCGACCGGGGAGCGGGGCCCACGTGGCCCCGCTCCCCGGCTCAGCGATCAGGTGTGGTCGCGGTCAGCGCCTCAGCGCCACCACTGGACCGCCTTCTCGGCGTTGATGATGCCCGCGCCGTAGAAGCCGTTGTCGTCCGCGCCGCCCTCGCAGGTGGCCTTCCACTGGCCGGCGCCGCCCGGGTTGACCTCGCCGGTCGGGCACGGGTGGGACTCGGCCTGGCTGGTCAGCATCTCGGTCAGCTCGTCCGGGCTGGCCCACGGGAAGGTGCTGGCGAGCAGGGCGAGCACACCGGTGGTGTGCGGGGAGGCCATCGAGGTGCCCTGCATGTAGCCGTACTTGCCACCGGGGAGGGTGGACAGGATGCGGCCGTCCTTGTCCGGGGTGTTCGGCAGCTGGTAGCGCTTGTCGCCACCCGGCGCGGCGACGGTCACGACGCCCTTGCCGTAGCTGGAGTAGTAGGCCTTGTCACCGTTGACGCCCACGGAGGAGACGGCGATGACGCCCGGCAGCTCGGTCGGCAGCGACAGGCAGTCGTTGGTGACCGGGCGGGTGCCGGGGGTGGTGTCGTCCGGGCTCGAGACGTCGGTGGTCTTGTGGGCCAGGTCGATGTTCTCGTTGCCCGCCGCGGCGACGTTCAGGACGCCCTTGCGCTGCGAGAACGCGACGGCCTTGCGGACGGCGGCGGTGATGGCCGCCTGGTCCTTGTCGTTGGGGCAGTTGAACATCCACGGGTCGACGTAGTAGCTGTTGTTCGTCACCTTGAACTGGTGCTCACCAGCCCACACGAAGCCGCAGATCGCGTACTCGGGGTAGATGAAGCCGCCGTCGTCGACGACCTTCACGGCGGCGAGCTTGACGTTCGGAGCGATGCCGACGATGCCCTTGCCGTTCTTGGCGGCGGCGATGGTGCCGGCCACGTGGGTGCCGTGGTCACCGTCGGGGCCCGGCTGCCAGGCCTTCCAGTCGGTGTTCGGCTTGCCGCCGTCGATGCAGGAGACCGACTGGGACGCGTCCACGTTGGCGGCCAGGTCCTCGTGCGTGGCGTCGATGCCGGAGTCCAGCACGCCGACGGTGACGTTGCGGCTGCCGAGCGAGATCTTGTGCGCCTTGTCGACGCCGATCTGACGCATGTCCCACTGGTTGGCCTCGTACGGCTCCTGGCCGGCGGCGGCGGTGCCGGTGGGCTCGGCGGCGACCTCGGCCTTGCCCTGGTCGGCGGCGGTGATGCCCTTGGTGCGGCTGGCACCGACGGAGTCGACGCCCTTGGCCAGGCGCAGCTTCTCGGCGAACTTGGTGTCGGTCGAGCGGGCGATCACGACGCCGATCTGCTCGTACGAGTAGACAACGGAGCCGCCGAGGCTCTTGACGGCCTGCTCGACCTTCTGCACCTGACCGTGGTTGGCCTTGGTGTTGACGACGTAGCTGAGCAGCGGACCGGTCGTCGAGTCGGCCGAGGGAGCCGCGACGGCGGTGCCGGCCGGGAGCGCGAGGGCGCCGGCGGTGGCGAGCACGAGGCCCACTGCCGCGTACCGGGTCCGGCTGATCCGAGGAACTCTCATTGGGGTTGGCCCTCCCGAGTCGTCATGCGGCAGCTGCGGTTGGCAGGTGCACTGGCAATGACCGGGACGTTAATGAATATTCGCTGATAAGCGCAAGAGACAGTCATCTAATCGTCACATCTCGATCAACAACGGGGGCCGGAAGTCCGCAGGTCAACAAGGGCAACAGGTTCAAGATTGTTAAAAAGTGATGGTTCGCCGACGTGCGACCCCACGCTTCGGAAGGCTCGCGGCCGACCGGATCGCGCCGCCGCGGCACAGCTGCGGAGCAGCTAGGATGCCGTTACAACCCGTACAGCCGACGGGCGTTGTCGGCGGCGATCAGGCGCGCCAGCCGTCGCGCGTCGGCCGCGGAACACGCACCATCGGCCTGCCAGCGATCCAGCAACCCACCCAGTCCGTGCCGGAACTGGCAGGTGCCCACCAGGAAAAGTTCGGGCAGCCCGTAGGCGTCGGTGGAGAACAGCAATTTGCCGAATGGCGCCAGTTCCAGCATCTCGCCCAGCACGGCCGCCACCCGCGGGCCGGTGTAGGAGGCGGTCAGCCCGAGGTCGGTGAAGACCGTCGGGAAGGCCTGGGCCAGCCAGGCGGCCTGGCGGTGGTACGGGTAGCAGTGCAGCAGCACCAGCGGGACGCCGCTGGGCTCGGCGGCGCGCACGAAGTCCGTCAGCAGGGACGGGTCGGCCCGGTGCAGGGTGAGGTCCGGATCGCCGAAGCCGGTGTGGAGTTGGAGCGGCAGGCCGAGTTCGGCGCAGACGTCCACGGCCGTCCAGAGCAGGTGGTGCAGCAGGACCGGGTCGGTCAGCCGGTCCTGCCCGCCGCGCAGCCGGGCGCCGGCCGCGGCCACCACGGCCGGCCCGGCAGGGCGTTCGGCCGGGGCGGCCAGGCCGTGCCGGTAGGCGAGCACCGACTTCACGGCGACGGCCCCGTCGGCCGCGGCCGCCAACGCCTCGGCGACGGCCCGCGGCCAGTCCTCGGCACCGGCCGTGACGGACTCGGCGACCGACTCCAGCCGGATCACCTCACGCACCGACGCCCCGGCGGCCTCGGCCAGTTCGCCCAGCGGCAGCAGCGGCAGGCCCGCGGCGGCGGTCAGCCCGGTGTCCACCAGGCAGGTGTCCAGCCCGGCCGCGCCGAGCAGCCGTCCGGTCGCCTCGGCGGCGCCCAACTCGCGCCGCCGGGCCAGGTAGTCGGCGGCCGGGGCGTGCGCCGGCAGGCCGAGCGCGGGCGGGCACCAGCGCCGCACGGCGAGGCCGAGCGCGCTGTCGAAGGGCGAGCAGCCGGGCGCGGGCGGGCGGTCGGACTCGGTGAGCAGCCCGGCCAGGGCGTCGTCGGCGAGGTCGGCCACCACCACGCTGTGGCAGTGGTGGTCGACCAGCGCGGGCGGCTCCGGCCGGGCCACCGGTCAGTACCGCCAGCGGGCGGCCGCGGCCACCTCCTCGGGTGTGGCGGCGGCGTACTGCTCGCTCTCCGCGCGGCGCACCGCCAGCACCGCCTGGTACAGCGGCTCGCCGAGCGCCTCGCGCAGCACCGCCGAGCGCTCGTACGCGGCCAGCGCCTCCGCCGGGCTCTCCGGCAGCCGGGGCACCGTGCCGGGCTCGGCGGCCGCCGGGTCTCCGGTGAACTCCGGCGGGAGCGCCCGGCGTTGGTCCAGCCCGGCGAGGCCGGTCGCGATCACCGCGCCGACCGCGAGGTACGGGTTGGCGCTCGCGTCGAAGCACTTGACCTCGGCGTTGGCGGCGGCGGCCCGCTCCCCGGTGGAGCCGGTCACCAGGCGCAGCGCGGCCTCGCGGTTCTCCAGGCCCCAGCACTGGTAGGCGCCCGCCCAGTGCGAGGGCACCAGCCGCAGGTACCCGGCCGGGCTGGAGCAGCCCAGCACCAGCAGTTCGGGCAGCGCGTCGAGCACCCCGGCGAGGAAGCCCTCGGCCTCGGCGGTCAGTCCGTGCGGCCCGGGGCCGCCGTGGCCGAGGTTGCGCTCCTCCCGCCAGAGGCTGAGGTGCAGGTGGCCGCCGTTGCCGACCGCGCCCGCCTCGACCACCGGCGCGAAGGAGACCCGCAGGCCGTGCCTGGCGGAGACGGCGCGGATGGTGTGCCGGACCAGGACGGAGGTGTCCGCGGCGCCGACCGGGCCCTCGGGGGCGACCGAGACCTCGAACTGGCCCGGGGAGTACTCGGGGTGGATCTGCAGCACGTTCAGCCCCTGCTCGCCGAGGGCGCGCAGGACGTCCCGCAGGTAGTCGGAGAGGTCGGTGAGCCGGTGCATCCCGTACGCGGGGCCGTGCGTCGGGTACCGCGGCTCCTCCTGTGGGGAGCCGGCGAGGGCGACCACCCACTCGACCTCGATGCCGGCCTTGATGCCCAGCCCGCGCGCGGCCGCCGCCGCCTCCGCCCGGCGGGCGAACAGTCGCTGGCAGCCGGGGTGCGGGGCGCCGGCCTGGGTGTACCTGTCCCCCGGGGCCCAGGCCCAGCCGGGCTGGGCGGCCAGCGGGACGACCCGCTCCAGGTCGGGGTAGAGCCTGAGGTCCCCGGTGGGGCCGCCGATGATCGGGCTGGTGGTGATCGCGTCGTCGGCGAGGAACACGTCGAAGCACGGCGCGGTGCCGACGCCCCACTGCGCGGCGTGCGTCAGGGCGCCGAGCGGCACCGCCTTGACCCGGGTGATGCCCGCGTTGTCCACCCAGGTGACGGCCACCGCCTCCACGGCGGCGGTGCGCAGCCGGTCGGTGGCCGCCTCGGCGCGCTCGGCCCGCTCGGCGCGCGGGGGCAGCGCGACGGCGGCCGCCCCGGCGGCGCCGAGCGGCCCAGCGGCCCCGGACGGCTGGGCGGGACCGGGCGCGGTGGGGCCGGCGGTGGCGGTTCCGATGGTCATGTCCCCATGCTGCCCCGCCGGTCGGGCTTCCGTAACTCCCCTATCGGGTGGTCCAAACGGAAGGCCGTCCATCCGTTCACCCGTTCGGGGCGAACCGGGCCACCAGCTCCCCCGCGGTGATCCGCTCCAGGGCGTCCGGGGCGGCGTCCGTCCGGCCCGGGTAGAGCCGGTAGAACGTCCCGTGCGCCCCGGCCGGGGCCTGCACGTCGGCGTGCACCAGCGCCACGAACGCCTTGGAGTCGGTCAGGCGTTCGGCGATCAGCCGGGCGGTGTCGTCCGGCCGCTCCTCGGTGCGCCGGTCGCTCACGTGGCGTCCGCGCAGCCGCTCGGCGAAGTCGGCGACCGGCTCGTCCGCGCCCCGGCGGTAGACGTCCAGCCCGCAGCCCGTCCGGTCGCGGACCAGCACCTCGTCGCTGCCGGCCGCGGCGGCCGCGCAGGCGAGGTCCCAGAGGGTGGCCCGGGCGCCGGGCGCGAAGTGCGCCAGCACGTCCTCGGCCAGCGAGCCGATCCTGTCGTGGTGCCGGTCGAGGTTGTGGAAGCCGCTGCCGGAGCCGGGGTTGAGGTCGGTCCAGGTGTAGTCGCGGGTCTGGAGGTCGACGATCATCGGCACGCAGATCTTGGCGTCCCCGGCGAGGTCCAGCCGCTGGCGGACGCTCTGCGGGTGGAAGCTTCCCTTCCGCTGCCGGGCCGCCTCGGACGGGGTCAGGGTCATGAAGCCGGCGAAGGCGTCGGTGAGGTCCTCGAACGGGATGTCGTTGTAGCTGAACACCACCACCACGGCGTACCGGGCACGGGCCTTGCCCAGCCTCTGCACGTCGAGGTCGACGAACTCGGTGGCGCCGTGCGGCGGCGGGGCGGTGGTGTAGTCCCCGGAGTGGACGGCGGCTCGCCCACCGAGGACCAGGCGGGTGTAGTCGCACAGCCCGACGAACTGCCACTCCTCGTCGTAGAAGGCGACCGACAGGTCGAGGTCGACCCGCTGGTGCGGGCGCTGCATCCAGTGCACGAACAGCCGCAGGTGCTGCCCGTCCGGGAGCCGCTGCACGCTGCCGCGCGGCACGGCGACCAGGGTCTTGGCGCTCGCGCGCTCGGCGAAGGGCACCACCAGGTCGGCCAGGCCGTCGTCCAGCACGGCCACCTCGTAGCGCCCCGCCTCCCCCGCCGACCGCTCGGCCCGGCGCAGCAGTTCGGCCTCGATCAGGGCGCAGACCGGCGCGCTGAGCCCGGCCGGGACGCGCGTGCCCCAGTCGGAGCGGGCCTTCGCCGAGGCGACCCGGCCGCGCGGGAAGTACAGCCGTCGCTCGCCGAGCGCGCGCGGGGCTCGCAGCCGCCCGTACGCGCCGAGCAGCGGGCCGGGCGCGACCGCGCGCAGCGCTCCCGGCAGCGCCTCGGCGAGCTCGGCGGGCAGCGGCCGGCCGGGGAACCAGGCCTCGTGCACCCGCAGCAGGTGGTGCAGCCGGCGCACCAGCTCGCCCGGGCGGCGCGTCAGCAGCCGGACGGCGGCGGGCAGGTCGCCCTGCTCGAGGGCGTGCTCGACCCCGGCGGCGAAGGTCTCGACGGTCAGCCGGGTGTGCCCGCCCGGCGTCTCGCGCACCCGCAGCGGGGCGGGCGCCTCGCGCAGTTGCGGGCCGAGGCCGTGCAGGTCGAGGTCGCTCTGCCGGAGCACGGCGAAGGCGGCCGCCGCGTACGGGAAGCGGGCGCGGTGCTCGTACGGGTGGAGCAGTTCGCCGACCCGCAGCCAGGGCTCACGGTGGCGGCGCAGGTCCTCGGCGAGGGTGCCGACCGGGAACGCGTCCAGGACGGCGAGCAGTTCGCGCCGCAGCGGGCGGGGCAGGCCCCGCAGCCGCAGGGTGCGGGCGGTCCCCGGCAGCAGGTCCGGTTCGGCGCCGGACCACGCCCAGATCAGCCGCAGCACGTCGGTGGCGGTGGTGAGGTGGCCGGCGAGCAGCGGGCGGGCGCGCTCCGGGTCGCGGCGCAGCAGTGCGGCCAGCACGGTGGCGCGGCTCTCCCGGACGGGGATCTCGGCGGGCAGCCAGGCGGCCGGGTCGGCCGGGGTGTGGTCGAGGAGCAGCGTGAGGTCCTCGCGGTCCTGCGGGCTCAGCGGGGTCTGCCGGGCGAGCAGGGCGGCCAGCGCGGTGCCGGCGAGTTCGGTGAGCGTGACGGCCTCGGCGAGGCGCAGCGGCTTGAGGAGGTTGCCGGGCGGGAGGCCGTCGGCGACGGCGCGGGCGCCCTTGGTGTCGGGCCTCAGGTGGCGCGGCCGCTCCAGCGGGGCGTCGCAGATCGGGCAGCTGCGGCCGTGGCCCTGCTCGACCAGTTCCTCGTAGCACTCGCCGCACAGCAGGTGGGCGCACGGGGCGAGGGCGCCGACGCCGGCCTCGACGCTGCCGCGCGCGCACAGCAGGCAGATCTGGCTCGCCTGGCAGAGCAGGAAGCCCCGGATCATCGCGGAGTAGGAGGCGTGCGCGTGCGAGGGCACGCCGTCGGGGAAGCGGCGGAACAGCGGGTCGTGGCGGCGGTCGGCGCCGAGCATGGCGTCGATTTCCCCCAGCAGCCGGTTTCCGGTCGCGGCCAGGTCCGCCGGGCGCAGTCGGCCGAGGGCGGTGCGCAGGTCGCGGGTCAGTACGTACCCGCTCTGCGCCAGGTCGGCCTCGAGGGCGACCAGGCCCTTGGCCGTCCACGGCTGCGGTTCCTCGGGCGGGGCCCCGGCTTCGACCGGGAACATCCCGTGGCGGCGCAGCAGGTAGGTGGCCAGGGCCGTCCCGGCCGCGGCGGTGTTCTGCTTCTTCACTGCTCTTCCCCCGGTGGATACGACAAAGCGGGGGCGGAGAGTGGGCGCACTCGGTTCATTGGAAGATGAGGAGAAGGAAGCACGCCGCGGAGCCGCCCCCGCGTCGATCACCCTAGCGAAGGCCGGGCCCGCGCCCGAACGGTTTTCCGCGCACGCCCCCTTCCTACCGGTGAGTAGCTTCGCTACAGTGGCCGCACGCACCATCGCCGGGCTTCGGGAGCCGCACCGGCGGGAGCCTGCGATCGCCGTGTCTGCGGCGCTCGCGCGGTGCGTTTTCACCGGCCGGCGCCGCGAACCGCGGCGGGCCGGGTTTCTCCTCGCATCAGAGCCGCTTCCTTCACCTTCGAGCGCCTGAGTACCACGGAACACCCGCAGTTCGGCCGGAGCGGACCGGCCGCTGCCCTGGTGGGCCGAACCCCGTCATCTCCCCAAGCCCCCGCGCGTGAACCCTCCTCCGGCGGCGGCCGCCCCCGGTGTCCGGGCGCGGCGGCGTGCCCGCCGGAGCACGCGCGGGCCCTTCATGACTAGGAGTTCAGGACAGATGGAGCGTCCCTTCCCCACTGTTGCCGTCGTCGGCCTCGGCACGATGGGTGCCGGCGTCGCGGTGGCGGTCGCCAAGAGCGGCCGCCGGGTGATCGGCATCGAGGCCACCGAGGACTCGGCCGCCCGGGCGTTGGCCCGGATCGAGGAGGCGACCGCGCACGCGGTCGACCGGGAGCGGCTCACCGCCGAGGAGCGCGCCGGGCTGCTGGCCCGGATCTCGGTCGGACACGAGCTGGCGGCCGCCACCGGAGCGGACCTGGTGATCGAGGAGGTGCCCGAGCAGCTGGAGCTGAAGCGGGAGATCTTCGCCGAGCTGGACCGGATCTGCCCGCCGGCCACCGTGCTGGCCACCGGCACCACCGCGCTCTCGGTGACCCGGATCGCCGCCGCGACCGCCCGTCCGGAGCGAGTGCTGGGCCTGCACTTCTTCAACCCGGTGCACACCATGAAGCTGGTCGAGGTGGTCCGCACCGTGCTGACCTCCCCGCAGACCGCCGAGGACGCCGCCGCCTTCGCCCGGGACCTCGGCAAGGAGCCGGTGGCAGCCGGCGACCGGGCCGGCTTCGTGGTGAACGGCCTGCTGTTCGCGTACCTGAACCAGGCCGCCTCGATGTACGAGTCCAAGTACGCCTCGCGGGAGGACATCGACGCCGCGATGCGGCTCGGCTGCGGCCTGCCGATGGGCCCACTGGCGCTGCTCGACCTGATCGGCGTCGACACCGCGCGCACCGTCCTGGAGGCGATGTACGAGCAGTCCCGGGACCGCCTGCACGCCCCCGCCCCGATCCTCGGCCAGCTGGTCGCGGCCGGGCTGCTCGGTCGCAAGACCGGCCGCGGCTTCTACACCTACGAGGCGCCGGGCTCCTCGAAGGCCGTGGACGCGGCCACCGGGCCGGCGCTGCCGAAGGTGCCGGGCCGCGAGGTCCGTACCGTCGGTGTCTGCGGCTCGGGCACCATGGCCACCGGCATCGCCGAGGTGTTCGCCAAGGCCGGACACCCGGTGCTGCTGGCCGCCCGCAGCCAGGAGAAGGCCGACCGGGCCAAGGCGCAGCTGGCCAAGTCCCTGGAGCGCTCGGTCGCCAAGGGCCGGATGTCCGCCGAGCAGCGGGACGCCGCGCTGGCGCTGGTCACCCCGGTCGGCCGGTACGCCGAGCTGGCCGACGTCGACCTGGTGGTCGAGGCGGTGGCCGAGGACCTGGAGGTCAAGCGGGAGCTGTTCGCCACCCTGGACAAGATCGTCAAGCCGGGTGCGGTGCTCGCCACCACCACCTCCTCGCTGCCGGTGATCAGCTGCGCGACCGCCACCTCGCGGCCGCAGGACGTGATCGGCATGCACTTCTTCAACCCGGCGCCGGCCATGAAGCTGGTCGAGGTGGTCTCCACCGTGCTGACCGCGCCGGACGTCACCGCGACCGTGCTGGAGCTGACCGCCAAGGTCCGCAAGCACCCGGTGGAGTGCGGCGACCGGGCCGGCTTCATCGTCAACGCGCTGCTCTTCCCCTACCTGAACGACGCGGTGCGGATGCTGCAGGAGCACTACGCGACGGTGGACGACATCGACACCGCGATGAAGCTCGGCTGCGGCTACCCGATGGGCCCGTTCGAGCTGCTGGACGTGGTCGGCCTGGACGTCTCGCTGACCATCGAGCAGGTGCTGCACCAGGAGTTCCGCGAGCCCGGCCTGGCCGCCGCGCCGCTGCTGGAGCACCTGGTCGCGGCGGGCTGCCTGGGCCGCAAGACCGGCCGCGGCTTCCGCGACCACGCGCGCCGGTGACCACGCCGCAGCCGGGGGGCGGCGACCCGTACGGGGCGGCGCCCGCCGCGCGGCCCGGCTGGAGCCCGGGGACGGTGTCCGCGCGCTGGCCACGGCCGGCCGTGGCCGGCCCGGTCGCCCCGGTGCGCCGGGGAAGGCCCGCGGCCGCGCCCGCGGGGCCGTGTAGCGTTCCGGACATGGATCGGGTTCAGTCAGCCTCCCCGCAGCACCCCGCCGGTTCGCACGGTGCCGACCGCGCCGACCGGACGGCCCCCTCGACCGGGGGCACCGGGCCGGAGGCCGGGCCGGGCAGCCGCCGGGCGGCGGCGCAGCGTCAGCAGATGCGTCAGGACCTGGCCACGGCCGCGATGGAGCTGTTCGCCTCGCAGGGTTACGAGGAGACCACGGTCGACCAGATCGCGGCCGCCGCCGGGGTGGCCCGGCGCACCTTCTTCCGGTACTTCCGGTCGAAGGAGGAGGCGATCTTCCCGGACCACGACGACACCCTCGTGCGGGTGGCCGACCTGCTCGCCAGCGCCGAGCCGGAGGAGCACCCGCTGGACGTGGTCTGCCGCGGCATCAAGGAGGTGCTGCGGATGTACGCCTCCACCCCGGGGGTGTCGGTCGCGCGGTACCAGCTGATCCGTCAGGTCCCGGCGCTGCGCGAGCGGGAGATCGCCGTGGTGGCCCGCTACGAGCGGCTGTTCACCCGGTACCTGCTGGGCCGGTTCGACACCAGCGAGTCCATCCCGTCCGGCTGGCAGCGCGGCGGCGAGGACGACTCGATGCTGGCCGAGGTGTCGGCGGCGGCGGTCGTCGCGGCGCACAACCACGTGCTGCGGCGCTGGCTGCGGGCCGGCGGCCGGGGGGACGTGGAGGCGCAGCTGGACCACTCCTTCGAGGTGATCCGGCGGACCTTCTGGGCGGCCAGTGCCCCGGGGGCCAGACGCCGGGGATCCCTGGTGGCACCCGGTGCCAGTGGGGCACCCGGTGACATCGTGGCGGAGAGCGTACTGAGTGCCAGCCCCGGGGGTGAGGTGCTCATCACAGTCGCCCGGACGGATGCCCCGCTGGATGTCGTGGTGGACAGCATCCGGGCCGCACTGAGCGGCGCCCGGGAGTCGTAAGCCCGGCATTTTCGCAGGTCAGAGCAGCATCGAAGGCCCGCGCCGACGAATCGGCGCGGGCCTTTCGGCTACCCGCGCAACGCGCGTCACGCGCCGTTTCGGCCCGTTCCGAGCCTCGGGAATTCCTGACACCCGGTGTCTTTACGAGTGGCACAGGGTGCCACTACCTTGTTACTCACCAGTCGCGGCGCCGCGGCTCCCCACCTCGGCGCGCCGTCGTCCGGTGTTCCCACACCCCGGGAGCAGTGCCAGCCCGGCCCGGTCCACACCGGGCGCCCAGCCTGACCCGCCCACCACCCAACTCAGCGAAGCCGGTGTCCGCTCCCGGTTCCCCCAGACGCCCTGTGACCCTCACACAGGTACGCCTTCGGAGGCAGCCATGCAGGAAATCCTCGACGCGATCCTCAGCACCGACAGCACGTCGGCGGACTTCGCAGCGATCAAGCTCCCCGAGTCCTACCGAGCGGTGACGCTCCACAAGGACGAGGAGCAGATGTTCGCCGGCCTCGACAGCCGCGACAAGGACCCTCGCAAGTCCCTTCACCTCGACGAGGTCGCCCTGCCCGAGCTGGGCCCGGGCGAGGCCCTGGTCGCCGTCATGGCCAGCTCGGTGAACTACAACACCGTCTGGAGCTCGATCTTCGAGCCGGTCTCCACCTTCGGCTTCCTGGAGCGCTACGGCCGGCTGTCCCCGCTCACCAAGCGCCACGACCTGCCGTACCACGTCCTCGGTTCCGACCTCGCGGGCGTCGTGCTGCGCACCGGCGCCGGGGTCAACGCCTGGAAGCCCGGCGACGAGGTCGTCGCGCACTGCCTCTCGGTCGAACTGGAGTCCCCGGACGGCCACAACGACACGATGATGGACCCGGAGCAGCGCATCTGGGGCTTCGAGACCAACTTCGGCGGCCTGGCCCAGGTCGCGCTGGTGAAGACCAACCAGCTGCTGCCCAAGCCGAAGCACCTCACCTGGGAGGAGGCCGCCTCCCCCGGCCTGGTCAACTCCACCGCCTACCGCCAGCTGGTCTCGCGCAACGGTGCCGGCATGAAGCAGGGCGACAACGTGCTGATCTGGGGCGCCAGCGGCGGCCTCGGCTCGTACGCCACCCAGTACGCGCTGGCCGGCGGCGCCACCCCGATCTGCGTGGTCTCCAGCGAGGCCAAGGCGGACATCTGCCGCGCCATGGGCGCCGAGGCGATCATCGACCGCTCCGCCGAGGGCTACCGGTTCTGGAAGGACGAGAACAACCAGGACCCGCGCGAGTGGAAGCGCCTGGGCTCCAAGATCCGCGAGTTCACCGGCGGCGAGGACGTCGACATCGTCTTCGAGCACCCGGGCCGCGAGACCTTCGGCGCCTCGGTGTACGTCACCCGCAAGGGCGGCACCATCGTCACCTGCGCCTCCACCTCCGGCTACATGCACCAGTACGACAACCGCTACCTGTGGATGTCGCTCAAGCGCATCGTCGGCTCGCACTTCGCGAACTACCGCGAGGCCTTCGAGGCCAACCGCCTGGTCGCCAAGGGCAAGATCCACCCGACCCTGTCCAAGGTCTACTCCCTGGAGGAGACCGGCCAGGCCGCCCTCGACGTGCACCACAACAAGCACCAGGGCAAGGTCGGCGTGCTCTGCCTGGCCCCCGAGGAGGGCCTCGGCGTGCGCGACCGGGAGCTCCGCGAGAAGCACCTGCCCGCCATCAACCGCTTCCGGAACGTGTGAGACCGATCCGATGACCGAACCCCAGAAGCGGGACCGGCCCTGGCTGATGCGTACCTACGCCGGCCACTCCACCGCGAGCGACTCCAACGCGCTCTACCGGCGGAACCTGGCGAAGGGCCAGACCGGCCTGTCCGTCGCCTTCGACCTGCCGACCCAGACCGGCTACGACTCCGACCACATCCTCGCCCGCGGCGAGGTGGGCCGGGTCGGCGTCCCGGTCGGCCACGTCGGCGACATGCGCGCCCTGTTCGACGGCATCCCGCTCGAGCAGACCAACACCTCCATGACGATCAACGCCACCGCGATGTGGCTGCTGGCGCTCTACCAGGTGGTCGCCGAGGAGCAGGGCGCCGACATCGCCAAGCTCACCGGCACCACCCAGAACGACATCGTCAAGGAGTACCTGTCGCGCGGGACGCACGTCTTCCCGCCCGGCCCGTCGGTGCGGCTGATCACCGACATGATCGCCTACACGGTCGGCAACATCCCCAAGTGGAACCCGATCAACATCTGCAGCTACCACCTGCAGGAGGCCGGGGCCACGCCCGTCCAGGAGATCGCGTACGCGATGTGCACCGCCATCTCGGTGCTCGACGCCGTCCGCGACTCCGGCCAGGTGCCCGCCGAGCGGATGGGCGACGTGGTCGCCCGGATCTCCTTCTTCGTGAACGCCGGCGTGCGCTTCGTCGAGGAGATGTGCAAGATGCGCGCCTTCGCCCGGCTGTGGGAGAATGTCACCCTGGAGCGCTACGGCGTGACGGACCCCAAGCAGCGCCGCTTCCGCTACGGCGTCCAGGTCAACTCCCTCGGCCTGACCGAGGCCCAGCCGGAGAACAACGTCCAGCGGATCGTCCTGGAGATGCTGGCCGTCACCCTCTCCAAGGACGCCCGCGCCCGGGCCGTCCAGCTGCCCGCCTGGAACGAGGCGCTCGGCCTGCCCCGCCCGTGGGACCAGCAGTGGTCGCTGCGGATCCAGCAGGTGCTGGCGTACGAGTCGGACCTGCTGGAGTACGGCGACATCTTCAACGGCTCCGAGGTGATCGAGACCAAGACCGCCGAGCTGCTGGCCGGCGCGGAGGCCGAGATCGCCAAGGTGCTGGAGATGGGCGTCAAGGCCGGCAACCGAGGCATCATCCCGGCTGTGGAGTCCGGCTACCTGAAGTCCAACCTGGTCGCCTCGCACGCCGCCCGCCGGGCCCGGATCGAGTCCGGCGAGGACAAGATCATCGGGGTCAACTGCTTCGACACCACCGAGCCGAGCCCGCTCACCGCCGACCTCGACACCGCGATCATGGTCGTCGACCCGGCCTCCGAGCAGTCCGTGCTCGCCGCCCTGGAGGCCTGGCGCGGACAGCGCGACGAGGTCGCCGTCCAGGAGTCGCTGGCCGAGCTCAAGGCCGTCGCCGCCACCGAGGCCAACCTGATGCCGGCCACGCTCGCCTGCGCCCGGGCCGGCGTCACCACCGGCGAGTGGTCCTTCGCCCTGCGCGAGGTCTTCGGCGAGTACCGCGCCCCCACCGGCGTCGGCGGCGCGCCCGTCGCGGTCGCCGCCGAGCCCGGCGGGGAGCTGGAGCAGGTCCGCGCCGCGGTCGCCGCGACCGCCGCGGAACTGGGCGCCGGCAAGCTGCGCCTGCTGGTCGGCAAGCCCGGCCTGGACGGGCACTCCAACGGCGCCGAGCAGATCGCCGTCCGGGCCCGCGACGCCGGGTTCGAGGTGGTCTACCAGGGCATCCGGCTGACCCCGGAGCAGATCGTCTCCGCCGCCGTCGCGGAGGACGTCCACTGCGTGGGCCTGTCGATCCTCTCCGGCGCGCACTGCGAGCTGGTGCCCGACGTCCTGAAGCGCCTGAACCGCGCCGGGGTGCAGGATGTCCCGGTGATCGTGGGTGGCATCATCCCGGCAGCGGACGGCGAGGCCCTCAAGGCCGCCGGCGTCGCCGCCGTGTTCACCCCGAAGGACTTCGGCATCACGACCATCATCGGCCGGATCGTGGACGAGATCCGGCTCGCCAACAAGCTCCAGCCGTGGACGCCCGCACCGACCTCGGCCACGAACTGACCAGCTGACCAGCTGACCACTGGGAAGGAACAGACCCACCCTCATGACGAACGTGAACCGCCTGCGCCCGCGCCGCTCCTGCCTCGCCGTACCGGGCAGCAACCCGCGCTTCCTGGAGAAGGCCCAGGGCCTCCCGGCCGACCAGGTCTTCCTCGACCTCGAGGACGCCTGCGCCCCGCTGGTCAAGGAGAGCGCCCGCCACACCATCGTCGACGCCCTGAACAACGGCGACTGGGGAAACAAGACCAAGGTCGTCCGGGTCAACGACTGGACGACGCACTGGACCTACCGCGACGTGATCACCGTCGTCGAGGGCGCCGGCCCCAACCTCGACTGCATCATGCTGCCCAAGGTCCAGGACGCCGAGCAGGTCAAGGCCCTCGACCTCCTGCTCACCCAGATCGAGAAGACCATGGGCTTCGAGGTCGGCAAGATCGGCATCGAGGCGCAGATCGAGAACGCCAAGGGCCTGATCAACGTCGACGCCATCGCCGAGGCCTCGCCCCGGCTGGAGACCATCATCTTCGGCCCCGCCGACTTCATGGCCTCCATCAACATGAAGTCCCTGGTCGTCGGCCAGCAGCCGCCCGGCTACCCGGCCGACGCCTACCACTACATCCTGATGCGCATCCTGATGGCCGCCCGCGCCAACGACCTGCAGGCGATCGACGGCCCGTACCTGCAGATCCGCAACCAGGAGGGCTACCGCGAGGTCGCCGGCCGCTCCGCCGCCCTCGGCTTCGACGGCAAGTGGGTGCTCCACCCGGACCAGGTCGCCGCCGCGAACGAGATCTACTCGCCCTCGCAGGAGGACTACGACCACGCCGAGCTGATCCTCGACGCCTACGACTACTGCACCTCCGAGGCGGGTGGCGCCAAGGGCTCCGCGATGCTCGGCGACGAGATGATCGACGAGGCCAGCCGCAAGATGGCCCTGGTCATCTCCGGCAAGGGCCGGGCCGCGGGCATGGAGCGCACCACCAAGTTCGAGATCCCGGAGGCCTGAGCCATGCAGTTCGGACGCACCTACGAGGAGTTCGAGGTCGGCGCGGTCTACAAGCACTGGCCCGGCAAGACGGTCACCGAGTACGACGACCACCTCTTCTGCCTGCTCACCATGAACCACCACCCGCTCCACATGGACACCAACTATGCGGAGAAGACGACGGACTTCGGCAAGAACGTCGTCGTGGGCAACTACGTCTACTCGCTGCTGCTCGGCATGTCCGTCCCGGACGTCTCCGGCAAGGCGATCGCCAACCTGGAGATCGAGTCGCTGCGCCACATCGCGCCGACCTTCCACGGCGACACCATCTACGGCGAGACCACCGTGCTCGACAAGTGGCCGTCCAAGTCCAAGGACGACCGCGGCATCGTCTACGTCGAGACCAAGGGGTACAAGCAGGACGGCACGGTCGTCTGCATCTTCCGCCGCAAGGTGATGGTGCCGACCGAGACGTACATCAAGGAGCGGGGCGGCGAGCAGCCCGGCCGCCCGACCCCGCTCTCCTGACTCCCCTCTCCCCTGGAGACCCCGGACGGGCAGGCCGCCGTCATCGGCCGACCCCCACCCGGTAACGGGGGCCCTGCTGCCACGCCGGCAGGGCCCCCGCAATCCCCCCCCCGCCCTCTTAGACCTTTCCGGAGCCGCACGATGGGACGCCTCGCACAGACCGACGGCCTCACCGAGATCCAGCGGGACATCCTCGCCACCGTGCGGGATTTCGTCGACAAGGAGATCATTCCGGTCGCGACCGAGCTGGAGCACAAGGACGAGTACCCGACCGCCATCGTCGAGGGCATGAAGCAGCTCGGCCTCTTCGGGCTCACCATCCCCGAGGAGTTCGGCGGCCTCGGCGAGTCGCTGCTCACCTACGCCCTGGTGGTCGAGGAGATCGCCCGCGGCTGGATGTCGGTCTCCGGCATCGTCAACACCCACTTCATCGTGGCGCACATGATCAACGCCCACGGCACCCAGGAACAGAAGGACTACTTCCTGCCGAAGATGGCCGCCGGCGAAATCCGCGGCGCCTTCTCGATGTCCGAGCCCGGCCTCGGCTCCGATGTTTCGGCCATCTCCACCAAGGGCGTCAAGGACGGGGAGTTCTACGTCCTCAACGGCCAGAAGATGTGGCTCACCAACGGCGGCACCTCCACCCTCGTCGCGGTCCTCTGCAAGACCGACGAGGGCGGCAGCAGCCCGTACAAGAACATGACCACCTTCCTCATCGAGAAGGAGGCCGGTTTCGGCCCGAACCCCTCGGTTCCCGGCCTGACCGTGCCCGGCAAGATCGAGAAGATGGGCTACAAGGGCGTCGACACCACCGAGCTGGTGCTGCAGGACGTCCGGATCCCGGCCGACCGCGTCCTCGGCGGCGTCCCGGGCCGCGGCTTCTACCAGATGATGGACGGCGTCGAGGTCGGCCGCGTCAACGTCGCCGCCCGCGGCTGCGGCGTCGCCCGCCGCGCCTTCGAGCTGGGCATCTCCTACGCCCAGCAGCGCTCCACCTTCGGCAAGAAGATCGCCGAGCACCAGGCCATCCAGTTCAAGCTCGCCGAGATGGCCACCAAGGTCGAGGCCGCCCACCAGATGATGGTCATGGCCGCCCGCAAGAAGGACAGCGGCGAGCGCAACGACCTCGAGGCCGGCATGGCCAAGTACCTCGCCTCCGAGTACTGCAAGGAGGTCGTCGAGGACGCCTTCCGCATCCACGGCGGCTACGGCTTCTCCAAGGAGTACGAGATCGAGCGCCTCTACCGCGAGGCCCCGATGCTGCTCATCGGTGAAGGTACTGCGGAGATCCAGAAGATGATCGTCGGACGCCGGCTCCTGGAGGAGTACCGGATCGCCGAGTGATCCCCGGGCCGCCCGCCGACGGACCACGTCGCGGGCGGCCCCCTCGAACCGCCGGTCGACGGGCGTGCGGGTCCGTCCCGGCGGAGCGCCGTGCCCCGTCACGGACCCGGCCTGGTCCGCCTGGGTCCGGCACGGCCCTCCGGAAGCGGCCGCAGGGCGTACAGCTGCGACAACACGCCCGGCGGCCGCTTCCGCACACCTTCTTCCGGCCACTACGGCCGTTTCCCCCACCGGGTTCCGCCGGGGCACCTCTTGAGACAAGTCTCACCAGCTCTGTCAGGTCCCTTGGGAACCGGACCGGGGCGAGCTACGGTCGTAGAGGTGGGACGCGCACACGCGCTCCCACCGGACACATGAACGAGCAGGCGGGTTGCCCACCCACCGTGTGCTCCCGATAGCATCCACCGGGACAGCAAGCCGTCCCTTCTATTACCGATCCCGCGGTGGCCCCCGTCCAGCGGCCATGATCCCCCGCGACAAAGGTCTTCGATGCCCATCAGCCCGTCCCCTCGCACTTCCGTCACGGACCGCGATGCCCTCGCAGCCCCGGCGGCCGGTCGGCGACCCCGCGTGACCATCGCGCGCGGAGCCACCCCCTGGTTCGTCCCCACCCTCGCCACGGCCGCCGTGACCACCGCCCTCACCCGGCGCAGCGGCAAGTGGGCCCTGGCGGCGGTTCCCGCCTGTGCGCTCAGCGCGGGCATGCTGTGGTTCTTCCGCGACCCCGAGCGTGAGATCGCCACGGGCAGAGTGATCTCCCCCGCCGACGGCGTGGTGCAGAGCATCGACGCCTGGCCGGACGGCCGCACCCGGGTCGCGATCTTCATGAGCCCGCTCAACGTCCACGTCAACCGCGCGCCCCTGCCGGGCACGGTGACGTCGGTCGAGCACGTCGCGGGCGGCTTCGTCCCCGCGTTCAACAAGGACAGCGACCAGAACGAGCGGGTCGTCTGGCACTTCGACACCGAGCTCGGCGACATCGAGATGGTCCAGATCGCGGGGGCCGTGGCCCGCCGCATCGTGCCGTACGTGGCCGCCGGAACCAAGGTCGAGCAGGGCGACCGGATCGGCCTGATCCGGTTCGGGTCCCGGGTCGACACCTACCTGCCGGCCGGCGTCGAGGTCGGCGTCGAGGTCGGCCAGAAGACCACAGCCGGGGTGACGCGCCTTGACCGTGACTGATCCTGAGACAATCGTCGGCCTGGACGACGAGGAGACGGCCCTGCGCCGCCGCCGCTGGGCGCGCGACCGCGAGCTGCGCGCCCCGCGCTCTCCCCAGCACCTGTCCACCGCCGACTTCCTGACCCTGGGGAACGCCGTCTGCGGCTTCCTGGCGATCTACTCGATCACCACCGGGGTCCTTGTCCCGCACATCACCAACCCGGACGCCGCTCCGGACCGGCACAGCGCCGCCACCGCGGTCACGCTGCTGCTGATCGGCTCCATGTGCGACCTCTTCGACGGCCTGGTGGCGCGCAAGCTGCGCTCCTCCGCCCTCGGAGCGGAACTGGACAACCTGGCGGACCTGATCAGCTTCGGCATCGCGCCGGCCTACTTCGTCGCGGTCTGGGGCATGGTCTCCCAGGGCTCCAACAGCAAGCTCTCGGCGCTCATCGCGATCACCGTGCTGCTCGCGGTCGTCCTGCGGCTGGCCCGCTTCTCGGCCGTCAAGATGCGGCCCGGGGTGTTCCAGGGCATGCCCTGCCCGATGGGCGCGATGACGGTCATCGCCATCGTGCTGCTCGACCCGCCGTTCCTGCCCGGTCTGCTCGCCATCTTCGGCGCCGCGTACCTGATGGTCAGCCGGATCGAGTACCCGAAGCCGCAGGGGCTGCTGGCCACCGCCACGCTCTGCTGGATCGTGGTCTCCATCGGCTGCCTGGCCGCCTGGGCCACCGGCCTGCCCGGCGGCGACGCGCTGATGCACGTCGGCGCGTTCGCCCAGATCACGCTCGCCGCGATGGCGCCGCTGCTGGTCATCCGCCGCAAGGTGGGGCAGAAGGTCGGCGACGTCCGCGCCCGGCGGGCGGAGTCGCGGCTCGGCTGAGGCCGCTCGTTCGACCCACGCGGAAGGGCCCGGAACCGATCGGTTCCGGGCCCTTCGCCGTGCTCCGTTCCAGCGAGCCCGCGGTGGCTACGCCCCGCCGGTGTGGACGCTGAAGGCCGAACGGCGAGCCGCCCGCGCCACCCCCGGGTCCGGGTGCACGCCCGAGACCGCCGTCAGCACCGAGGCCGCCCTCGGGTGCCCGGACTGCCGGGCCCGGGCGAACAGCCGCACCGGGTCGCCCGCCGAGGCACCCTCGACATGGCCCACCAGCAGCTCCGTCTCGCCGTGGTCGAGCACCGCCGCCGCCGTGTCCACCCAGAGCCAGGCCGCGTCGTCCGCGCCCAGCACGTCCGCCGGGGAAACCCCCTCGTCCGCGCGCTCCGCCAGCCACAGCAGCGCGTACGGGCGCAGCACCGGCGCGTCCACCGCCGCCCGCACCGCCTGCTCGGCCGGCCCTCCGGCCACCCGCAGCGCCTCGAATGCCAGCCCGCGCACCAGCGCGTCGTCGCCCCGTGCCGCCTCCAGCAGCTCGGCCACCGCCCGGTCCGCCGGACGGGCCGCCACCCAGGCGCGGTACTCGGCGCGGGCCGGGCCCGGCGAGTAGTCCGCACAGGCGTTCAGCAGCTCGAAAGCGCTCTGCTCGATGTGCCCGGCCGCGGTCTGCGCGACCGTGCAGATCTCCTCCAGCTTCGCCCGCACCGCCCAGTGGCCGAGCGGCGACAGCTCGGCGGCCTCGTTCCTGCGCGTCAGGGCGCCGACGGCCGCCAGGCCGTCCAGCATCCAGTCCAGGACGGCGGCCACGTCCGAGGGCGAGGCCGGGGTGTCGATCTGCGGCTCCCGGCAGGTGCCGCGGACCGCGGACACCGCGGAGGCCGCGTGCGGCACGGGCGACAGGCCCGGACCGCCGGCCCCGCCGACCCGGCGCTCGTCCAGGCCACGGCGCAGCAGCTCCAGCAGCTCGCTCTCGGCCACCGGACCGTCCACCAGGTGCAGGAAGGAGAGCAGCTGCGGAGCCTGGTCCACGGCCTGCCCGGCCAGTACGGCGAACACCCCGCGCAGCGCGGCGGGCGGCACCGGGGCGAGCAGGGTCCAGGCGTCGAACAGCGCCGACCAGCCGCGCACCACGGCCTCGTCGTCGTGCTCCCAGGCGTGCAGGCGCCAGCCCGGACCGGCCCCGGTGTCCCGGGCCTCCACCAGGCCCACCAGGAGCGCCTGCCCCCAGGCCTTGGCGGCGGCACCGACCGTCATGGCCAGCGCCCGGCCCGCCGCACGGGCGTCCTCCGGGAGCAGCTCGCCACGCTTGTCGATCTCCGGCAGCTCCCCGGCCCAGCGGGCGATCCGGACGGCGTCCACCAGCATCCGGCGGGCCAGCGGCGCCAGCTCGGCCGGCGCCGGAAAGCCCTCCGGCACGGGAACCCGGCCCCGTCCGGGCGCCGGCGCGGGTCCCCGTCGCCGGGGTACGCCGTTACGGGGTACAACCGCCCCGCTCGGCCTGCCACCGGCTGGCCGGTGGGCCGTACCGGGGAGACGGGTCACCGTCGCACCGGTACCGATCGGAGGCGGGAGCGGGGCATCACGGTCGCGCGGGTTCCGAGACGTCACGTCGAGCAGTCTTCCCCTTGTACCGGCCTTCTGTCACATCCGGTTGTCCGTACGACCGGGCGCCCGGTGGCGACACCTCCGCAAGATCGGGCAACAGAGGCAAACCGCCTGGCCGGAAACATGTGACCTGCTCATGCCAGGTCAGTCGCGACGGTTGCTGCGGCCGTTCGAGCGGTCACGGAACGTGAGGGGGAGGGTGGTGTGCGGGGCCAAAAATGTGCCCCTCACTGCGCGGCGACCGCTGCGGGCCGCGCCGAAGCCGTCGGCGGGCGGCAGGGCTGTCGAGCCCGGATCCGGACGGATGGGCGCGCGGGACGGGCCGATCTTGGAGCACGAGAAGTCGGCGGGTCCGACTTCCCGCGCTCCGCACGGGCGGTGGCTCCCGGTCAGAGGAGCGGGGTGAGCCAGCGACGGAGGAGTTCGGTGTAGTGGTCGGGGGCGGAGTTCCAGAGGGTGCCGTGGTCGGCGCCGGGGAAGGGCTGGAGGCCGACCACGTCGGGGCGGGCGGCGGCGAGGCGCTCGGCACTGCGGAACGGGGAGACCCGGTCGGCCGGACTGTGCAGGAGGAGGGTCGGGACGCGCAGGTCGGCTCCCTCGGCGATGCGGGAGAAGTCGGCGAGGTCGACGCCGGTGCGGCCCTGGGCGGCGAGGGCGCCGAGTTCGACGGCCGCACCCCGGACGCCCAGCCGTTCGGCGTCGCCGCGGGCGGTGGCCGGCAGGTCGAGGACCGGCGAGTCGAGGATCAGGCCGCTGACGGCGTACGCCCAGGCGGAGCGGGCCGCCGTCTGCAGGACCATCGTGGCGCCGACCGACCAGCCGTAGAGGATCACCCGACCCGCACCGTGGGCGAGCGCCAGCCGTACCGCCGCCTCGACGTCACGCCACTCGGTCTCGCCGAAGTGGCTGTACCCGTCCGCGGAGGCCGGGGCGCCCTCGTCGCCGCGGTAGGTGACGGCGAGGGCGGGCAGGCCGAGACGGTCGAGGACGGGCAGGACCGGAAGGGTCTGCTGGCGGTCGGCCTCGGGGCCGTGGACGAGGATCACCCACGTGCCGCGCTTGCCGTCGAGATACCAGGCGGGGAGGGCGCCGAGTTCGCCGTCGACCGCGGTCTCGGTGTAGGCGAGGCCGAGCGCCCGGGTGGGGTCGCCGACGTGGACGCGCGGGGTGAAGCGGACCTCGGCGCCGGGGACGAGGGTGCCCCGGTCGGCGCGGACCAGCCGACGGGTGACGCCCTCCTCGTCGCTGTGCAGGACCTCCTCGACGACCGCGTGGCCGCCGTCGTCCCACTCGACCGCCCAGCGGCCGGGACGCAGGCTCTCGGGGCTGCGGCTGAAGGTGATCCGCCCGACGCCGAGGCCGCGGACCAGGACCGGCCCGGACTCCTGCACGGCCGTGACCGGGCGGACCATCCGCTCGGAGGCCCGGCGGCCGATCACCAGGACGACGGCCCCGGCTCCGACGGCGGCGGCCGCCACGACGGCGGCGGTTCCCCAGCGCATATCGATCCCCGCTCTGTTGGTCACGGACCGGACGGTGTTCGTGCACCAGTCCACCGGCGCCCCGGCCGCCCGGCCACCGGGCTGGGCCGTCCGGGTCACTCGGCGCGGGGTCGGGGCGCGGGGACGGGGTCCGGCGTCGGGGCGCGGGGTCAGTCCGTGGCGGCGTCGAGGAGGTGCCAGAAGCGGGGGGTGAGGGAGTCGGTGGTGGGGGGTGGGGCGGCGCGGGTGGTGGCGCCCCAGTGGGTGGGGACGTGGTGTTCCTGGTGGAGGACGGTGAGAGCGGCGGCGAGGGTGTCGGCGGGGGCCGGGACGATGCGGGCGAGGGCGCGGAGGCGGGGTTGCCAGCGGCCCGCGACGCACTGGCGGAGGAGCTGGCCGAGGGCCTCCCGGCGGCCGGTGGCCTCCACGAGCTCGGGCAGGGTCAGGTCGAGGACCTCGGCGAGGGCGCGGGTCTGTTCCTCGTCGCCGTCCCATTGGCCGGTCAGTTCGGCCTGCCGGTAGGTGGCGAGGACGGTGCCGGTGCGGTCGGCGACGGCGGCCTGGCCGAGTTCACGGGCGACGCGGTGGTCGCGCAGCCGTACCGGGCGGGTGTCCATCAGCTGGGCGGCGGGGCACCAGAGGGCGCGGGCGAGGGCGACGAACTCCGGTTCGCTGGGGCGCAGCTCGCCGGCCTCCCAGGCGAGGACGTGGGCGGGCAGCAGCCGGACGCCGTGCGCGGCCATGCCCTCCGCGACCTGCTCGGGGGTCAGGCCGAGGCCGGCCCGGTGGGCGCGGGCGGCCGCGGGGGAGAACGGCACCGGAGGCGGGACAGTGGGGGTCTTTCTGCGACGCATGCCACCGAACGGTAGGCGCGGACCGCGGTGCGCCCCAGCGACCGAACCCACGAAGCGGCCGGTCCGGGGGCGGTGCTCCGCTGGGCGATCCCACAGCGCGTCGGGGCGGTGCCCGGTGTGACCAACCCCTCCGTGACCTCGGTTGACTCCCGGTTCGGCCGCGTGATGGGATCCTGGGGCCAATCGGAGGCATGGAGAGGAAGCCGGTGCGAGTCCGGCGCGGTCCCGCCACTGTCACCGGGGAGCACGCTCGGAATGATCGCCACGGCGGGCCGTCAGAAGCCGCTGGAAGGCCCCGGGGGTGTGTCCGACCCGGAAGCCAGGAGACTCTCGCCCCCGCTACGTCGATCCAGGGCGCGGACCCTGAGTGAGGACACGCACGCGATGCAGGCTGCCCCGCCCCACCGGACTCCGAGCGGCCTTCCGCCGAGCTGTCTCCCGATGAGTTGTCTTCCGATCAGCCCCCTTCCGGCGTTCGTCCTGTGACCGTCCGTCCTGCGACCGGACGCCCCCTGGCCCGCGCCGCCGCGTTCGCACTGGGCGCCGTCGCGGGCTACGCCGCCGACGCCCGCTTCGCCGACCCGCGCCGGGGCCACCCGGTGGCCGTCTTCGGCAGCGCGGCGACCCGGCTGGAGCGGCGCCTGTGGCGCGACGACCGTACGGCCGGGGCCGGGTACACGGCGCTGTGCGTGGGCGCGGTCGCGGCGGGCGCGCTCGCCCTGGACCGTACGGTGGGCCGGCGCCCGCTGGGCCGGGCGGCGCTGGCGGCGGCCGCGACCTGGACGGTCCTCGGCGGCACCTCGCTCACCCGGGAGGCCCGCGCCATCGGCCGCTCGCTGAAGGACGGCGACCTGCGGGCCGCGCGGGAGCGGCTGCCGCACCTGTGCGGGCGGGATCCGAGCGCGCTGGACGGGCAGCAGATCGCCCGCGCGGTGGTCGAGTCGGTGGCCGAGAACACCGCCGACGCCGTGGTGAACGCGCTGGCCTGGGGTGCCCTGGCGGGCACGCCCGGGCTGCTGGCGTTCCGTGCGGTGAACACCCTGGACGCCATGGTGGGACACCGTTCGCCGCGCTACGCCCGGTTCGGCTGGGCCTCGGCCCGGCTGGACGACGTGGCGGGCTGGCCGGGCGCCCGGCTGACCGCACTGCTGACGGTGGCCGCCGCCCCGCAGCCCCGGACGGCCTGGCGGGTCTGGCGGCGCGACGGCTCCTCGCACCCGAGCCCGAACGCGGGCCAGGCGGAGTCGGCGTTCGCCGGGGCGGTGGGCGTGCGGCTGGGCGGCACGCTGCAGTACGGCGAGCGCGTGGAGCACCGTCCGGTGCTGGGCGCGGAGCTGCGGCCGGTGACGGTGGACGACATCGAGCGGGCCTGCGCGCTCTCCCGGCGGGTGGGCGCGCTGGCACTGGGTACGACGGTCGCGGGGCATCTCGTGATCAGGGCGTTCGGTAAGAGGAGGGGTGGGGCATGAGCAACGCGCTGCTGGTCGCCGGGACGACCTCGGACGCGGGCAAGAGCGTGGTGACGGCCGGCATCTGCCGCTGGCTGGCCCGCCAGGGTGTGCGGGTCGCGCCGTACAAGGCGCAGAACATGTCGTTGAACTCCTTCGTCACCGCCGACGGCGCCGAGATCGGGCGGGCCCAGGCGATGCAGGCGCAGGCCGCCCGGGTGGAGCCGGAGGCGGCGATGAACCCGGTGCTGCTGAAGCCCGGCGCGGACGGCCGCAGCCAGGTGGTGCTGCTGGGCAGGCCGGTCGCCGAGGTGGGTGCGCTGGACTACCGCGAGCGCAAGCCCGTCCTGCTGGAGCGCGCCCTGGAGTGCCTGGCCGACCTGCGCCGCCGCTACGACGTGGTCGTCTGCGAGGGCGCCGGCTCGCCCGCCGAGATCAACCTGCGCGACCGCGACATCGCCAACATGGGCCTGGCCACGGCCGCCGGGCTGCCGGTGGTGGTGGTCGGGGACATCGACCGCGGCGGCGTGTTCGCGGCGATGTACGGGACGCTGGCGCTGCTGTCGGCGGAGGACCAGCGGCACGTGGCCGGCTGGTTCGTCAACAAGTTCCGCGGCGACGCGCGGCTGCTGGCGCCCGGGCTGGAGATGCTGCACGAGCTGACCGGCCGTCCGGTGCTGGGCACCCTGCCGATGCTGCCCGGACTGTGGCTGGACGCCGAGGACTCGCTGGACCTGTCGACGGTGGTGGACCGGGTCGACGGGCGCGGGCCGCTCGGGGCGGACGTGCTGCGGGTGGCCGTGGTGCGCTTCCCCCGGCTGTCCAACTTCACCGACCTGGACGCGCTGGCGCAGGAGCCGGGCGTGCTGGTGCGCTGGGCCACCAGACCCGAGGAGCTGGCCGACGCCGACCTGGTGGTGCTGCCCGGCACCCGGGCCACCGTGGCGGACCTCGCCTGGCTGCGCGAGCGCGGCCTGGAGCCGGCGCTGAAGGCGCGGGCGGCGGCCGGGCTGCCGGTTCTCGGGGTGTGCGGCGGCTACCAGATGCTGGCGCGCGGGATCGTCGACGAGGTGGAGTCCAAGGCGGGCGCCGTCGACGGGCTCGGCCTGCTGCCGACGCAGGTGCGGTTCGGCGCCGAGAAGGTGCTGGCGCGGCCGGTCGGCGAGGCGTTCGGGCACCGGGTCGAGGGCTACGAGATCCACCACGGGGTGGTGGCCGTGGAGGGGGGCCAGGCGTTCGTCTCCGATGGCCGAGGGCAGAGTCTGGACGGCTGCCGGGTGGGCTCGGTCTGGGGCACGACCTGGCACGGCGTGCTGGAGAACGACGACTTCCGTCGCGAACTCCTGCGCGAGGTCGCCGAGTTGGCGGGCCGGGCGTTCGTCCCGGCGCCGGACACCTCCTTCGCCGAGGCGCGCGAGGCCCGGCTGGACCGGCTGGGCGACCTGATCGAGGAACACGCGGACACCGACGCGCTGTGGAAGCTGATCGAGGGCGGGGTGCCGGCGGCCGGATCGCTGCCGTTCCTGGCGCCCGGGGCACCTGGGAGTGACGCATGACTGACGTCCGCTATCCGTTCACCGCGATCGTCGGCATGGCCGACCTGCGGCTGGGGCTGCTGCTGAACGCGGTCTCCCCGGCCGTGGGTGGCGTGCTGGTCCGCGGCGAGAAGGGCACCGCGAAGTCGACCATGGTGCGCGCGCTGGCCGGCCTGCTGCCGTCCATCGCCGCCGTGGACGGCTGCCGCTTCGCCTGCGACCCGGCCGCGCCCGACCCGCAGTGCCCGGACGGGCCGCACTCCGCCGCCGGGAGCCACGAACGGCCGTCCCAGCTGGTCGAGTTGCCGGTCGGCGTGGCCGAGGACCGGATCGTCGGCTCGCTCGACCTGGAGCGCGCGCTGGCCGAGGGCGTCAAGGCGTACGAGCCCGGGCTGCTCGCCAAGGCACACCGCGGCGTGCTCTACATCGACGAGGTGAACCTGCTCCAGGACCACGTGGTGGACCTGCTGCTGGACGCCGCCGCGATGGGCCGCTCGTACGTCGAGCGCGAGGGCGTGTCGGTGCGGCACGCGGCCCGGTTCCTGCTGGTCGGCACGATGAACCCGGAGGAGGGCGAGCTGCGGCCGCAGCTGCTCGACCGGTTCGGCCTGACCGTCGAGATCGCCGCCACCCGGGACCCGGCCGAGCGCGCCGACGTGGTCCGCCGCCGGCTCGCCTACGACGCCGACCCGGCCGGCTTCGCCGCGCGGTTCGCCGAGGAGGAGCGGGCACTCGCCGAACGCATCACCGCCGCACGGGAGTTGCTGCCCAAGGTCGAGCTGACCGAGGTGGCGCTTCGTCAGATCACCGCCGTGTGTGCCGCGTTCGAGGTGGACGGCCTGCGCGCGGACATCGTGATGGCCCGCACCGCCGTCGCGCTCGCCGCCTGGGACGGGCGCACCGAGGTGCTGGAGGAGGATGTCCGCAAGGCCGCCCAGCTGGCGCTGCCGCACCGGCGCCGCCGCAACCCCTTCGACGCGCCGGGGCTGGACGAGGAGCAGCTGGACCGGACGCTGGAGGAGCACGCCCAGGGGGACGACCCCGAGCCCGACCCCGAGCCCGACCCCGAGCCCGAGGGCGACGGCCCGGGGCCGGACGGCGACGGCCCCGACCCCGAGGGCGGCCCGGACGGCGGTGGTCCGGACGGCGGCGGGGCGCCCGAGCCCTCCGACGGCGGCGCCCCGGAGGCGTCCACGACCGGCGGGGACGACCAGCCACAGTCGCCGGTCCCGACCCAACACCCGGCCCCCGCACGGGAGTCGACGCCGGCCGCGGCCGGGGACCCGTACCGGACCAAGCTGTTCACCGTCCGCGGCACCGGCCACGGCGCCCAGGGCCGCCGCTCCCCCGCCGAGACCACCGGCGGGCACACCATCCGCGCCCGCCGCCCGCAGGGCGCGCTCGGCCGGCTGCACCTGACCGCGACCCTGCAGGCCGCCGCGCCGCACCAGGCGGCACGCGGACGCAGCGGCCGGGCGCTGGTGCTGCGGAAGGACGACTTCCGCGAACAGGTGCGCCAGGGCCGGGAGTCCAACCTGGTGCTGTTCGTGGTCGACGCCTCGGGCTCGATGGCCGCCCGGCAACGGATGACCGCCGTCAAGGGCGCCGTGCTGTCACTGCTGATGGACGCCTACCAGCGGCGCGACAAGATCGGCATGATCACTTTCCGCGGCGCCGGCGCCGAGCTGGCGCTGCCGCCCACCTCCTCCGTGGAGGTCGGCGCGGCCCGGCTGGAGTCGCTGCCCACCGGCGGACGGACCCCGCTGGCCGAGGGGCTGCTGCGGGCCCACGAGGTGCTGCGGGTCGAGCGGCTGCGCGACCCGAGCCGCCGCCCGCTGCTGGTCGTGGTGACCGACGGCCGGGCCACCGGTGGCCGCGACGCGCTCGCCCGCTCCCACCGCGCGGCCGCGCTGTTCGCCGCGCAGGGCACGGCGAACGTGGTGCTGGACTGCGAGTCCGGCCCGGTCCGGCTGGGCCTGGCCCGCACCCTGGCCGGGCAGCTCGGCGGCACCGCCGTCAGCCTGGACGAGCTGCGCGCCGAGGGCGTGGCCTCGCTCGTCCGCGAGAACCGCGGGGACAACCGTTCCTCGACCGTCCGCGACAACCTCGCGACAACCATGCGAAAGGCGGCCTGACCCATGCCCAAGGGCGTCCCCGAGAGCGTTCCCGACGACGGCCTGACGACCCGTCAGCGCCGTACGCAGCCGATCACCGCCGTGCACACCGGCCCCGGCAAGGGCAAGTCCACGGCCGCCTTCGGCATGGCGCTGCGGGCCTGGAACCAGGGCTGGCCGGTCGGGGTGTTCCAGTTCGTGAAGTCCGCCAAGTGGAAGGTCGGCGAGGAGAACGCGCTGCGCGTGCTCGGCGCCTCCGGCGAGGGCGGCACCGTCGACTGGCACAAGATGGGCTCCGGCTGGTCCTGGATCCAGCGCTCCGCCGAACAGGAGATGACCAGCGAGGAGGCGGCCAAGGAGGGCTGGGAGCAGGTCAAGCGCGACCTCGCGGCCGAGACCTACCGCTTCTACGTGCTCGACGAGTTCACCTACCCGATGCACTGGGGGTGGATCGACGCCGACGAGGTGGTGGCCGTGCTCAAGGACCGCCCGGGCAGCCAGCACGTCGTCATCACCGGCCGGTACGCGCCCGAGGCGCTGACCGGTTTCGCCGACCTGGTCACCGAGATGACCAAGGTGAAGCACCCCATGGACGCCGGCCGCAAGGGCCAGCGCGGTATCGAGTGGTAGACCGTTGAGCACCGTCCCCCGCCTCGTCATCGCCGCGCCCTCCTCCGGCGCCGGCAAGACCACCGTCGCCACCGGCCTGATCGCGGCACTCGCCGCGCGCGGGCTGGCGGTGTCCCCGCACAAGGTCGGCCCCGACTACATCGACCCTGGCTACCACGCGCTCGCCGCCGGGCGCCCGGGCCGCAACCTCGACGCCTTCATGTGCGGTCCCGAGCGGATCGCGCCGCTGTTCCTGCACGGCGCGGCGGGCGCGGACGTCGCGGTGGTCGAGGGCGTCATGGGCCTGTTCGACGGGGCCTCCGGGCGCGGGGAGTTGGCGTCCACCGCGCACGTCGCCAAACTGCTGCGGGCACCGGTGGTGCTGGTGGTGGACGGCTCCTCGCAGTCCCGCTCGGTGGCCGCGCTGGTGCACGGCTTCGCCTCCTGGGACCCGCAGGTGCGGCTCGCCGGGGTGATCCTCAACCGGGTCGCCTCCGACCGGCACGAGCACCTGCTGCGCGAGGCCCTGGAGGAGGGCTCCGGCGTGCCGGTGCTGGGCGCGCTGCGCCGCTCGGCGGCGGTCGCCACGCCGTCCCGCCACCTCGGGCTGATCCCCGCGGTGGAGCGCTCGGCGGAGGCGCTGAAGGCGGTCGCCGACATGGGCGAGCTGGTCGGCTCCTCCGTCGACCTGGACGCGCTGCTGGAACTCGCCCGCACGGCACCCGATGTGGACGCCGAGCCGTGGGACCCGTCGGCCGAGGTCACCCCGGTGGCCGGTCGGCCGCGGATCGCGGTGGCGGGCGGCCCGGCGTTCTCCTTCTCGTACGCCGAGAACGCCGAACTGCTCGGCGCGGCCGGGGCGGAGGTGGTCCCGTTCGACCCACTGCACGCCACGGCCCTACCGGCGGGAACCGCCGGGCTGGTCATCGGCGGCGGCTTCCCGGAGCTGTACGTACGGGAGTTGAGCGGGAACACCGAACTGCGCTCGGCGATCGCCTCCTTCGCCGCGTCGGGCGGGCCGATCGCCGCCGAGTGCGCCGGACTGCTCTATCTGGGGCGGGAGTTGGACGGCCTGCCGATGTGCGGCGTGCTCGACACCGAGGCCCGGATGACCGAGCGCCTCACCCTCGGCTACCGGGAGGCCGTCGCCCTGCACGACTCACCGCTCGCGGCGGCCGGCACCCGGGTGCGCGGGCACGAGTTCCACCGGACGGTGTGCGAACCGGGCGCGGGCGAACACCCCGCCTGGGGCTGGCGCCTGCCGACCGGGCCCCGCACGGAGGGCTTCGCCGCGGGCCGGGTGCACGCCTCCTACCTGCACCTGCACTGGGCGGGGGCGCCGGCGCTGGCAGCGTCCTTCGCGGCCGCGGCGGCGGCCTACGACGGCACTCCGCGCGGGGCGGCCGCCGTGTAGGGGGCGACTGCGTAGGATGCGCGCATGCATGTGATCGTCCTCAACGGCGGCTCCAGCTCCGGCAAATCCAGCATCGCCCACCGTCTGCAGGAACTGCTGCCGCAGCCGTGGCTGCACCTCGGCGCGGACACCATGGTCGGCGCCCTGCCGCCCTCGCTGCGCAGCGGCGGGGAGGGCATCGGCGCCCTGGAGGACGGGACCGGCACGGTCGAGGTCGGGCCGGCCTTCGCCGCGCTGGACGCCGCCTGGACGGTCGGGGTGGCGGCGATGGCCCGGGCCGGCGCCCGGATCGTGGTGGACGAGGTGTTCCTCGGCACCACCGCCTCGCAAGCCCGCTGGCGGGCGGCACTGGAGGGCCTGGACGTGCTCTGGGTCGGCGTGCGCTGCGACCCGGCGGTGGCCGCGGCCCGGGAGGCCGCGCGCGGCGACCGGGTGGCCGGGATGGCCGCCGCGCAGGCGGAAGCAGTGCACGAGGGGGTCGCGTACGACCTGGTGGTGGACAGCTCCCGGACCTCGGCGGACGAGTGCGCCGAGCTGATCCTCGCGCGGGTGTCCGCCCGCGGCTGACTGCCCGCGCCCCTCCGCCCCGGGTGACCGCCCGCGCCCATCCGCCCCGGGTGACGGTCGCGGGCAGAGCCGCTACAGGACCAGGGTCCGCCAACCCCGGGTGATCTGGTCGTCGACGGCCACGGGGTCCGGCGTCGTCGGCTGGGCCGCCTCCAGCACTGCCAGCAGGGCGGCGCCGTCCGCCGGGCGCTGCGCCGGGTCGATGGCCAGCGCGCGGGTGACGACGGCGGCGAGCGCCGGGTCGAGAGCCCGGACCGCCGCCAGCGCGGTCGGTTCGGGCCCGGTGTCCACGATCCGGCGGATCACCGCGCCGGTGCTGGTCGCCGCGAACGGGCTGGCCCCGTGCGCCGCGCACACCACGCAGCACGCCCAGGCCCACACGTCGGCGGCCGTACCGACCCGCTCATCGCCGAACTGCTCCGGCGCCATGTACGTCAGGGTGCCGGGCCCGCCGCCGGTGGCGGTGAGCCGGGTGCCGTCCACGATCGCCGCGATGCCGAAGTCCAGCAGGCGCGGGCCGGCCGTGGTCAGCATGATGTTGGCCGGCTTGAGGTCCCGGTGGATCAGCCCGAGCCGGTGCACCCCGGACAGCGCCACGGCCAGCGCCAGCGCGAGCGCACGGAGCGCCTCGGCGGAGCGGATCGGCCCCTGCTCCCGCAAGTGGACGTCCAGCGGGCGGCCGTCCAGCAACTCCATGGCCAGGTACGGACGTCCGGCGTCCACGCCCGCGTCGAGCACCCGGGCGGTGTAGGCGCCGGGCACCATGGCCAGCACCTCGGACTCACGCTGGAAGCGGCGCAACAGCTCGGCGTCGTCGAGGAGTTCGAGGTTGATGGTCTTCAGGGCGACCTGGGTGGCGGAGCCCTGGCGCTGGGCGAGGTAGACCGTGCCCATCCCGCCGGAGCCGATCCGGCCGAGGAGCTGGTAGCCGCCGATCGTGCGGGGCTCGTGGACACGGAGTGGACCGTGGGCCACGGGCGGGGCAGGTGATACGGGCGGCGCAGGTGACACGGGCGGCGCGAACTGCGGCACCGGCGGGGCGGCCGGAACGTGCTGCGTCGGAACGTACGCCTGCGGCGCCGGGGTGGTCGCGGCCGCGTTCGGCGCAGGGGTGGCCGGTGCGGCGGTGTTCGACCCGGTGACGACCGGCTCGTGCCGCCTGCTGGTGACGACCGCACCGATCTGGAACAGCAGCACGGCGAAGACCAGCCAGTACGGCAGGGCGAACACGCCGATCACCGCGCGCAGGGCGAGCAGGCCGAGGACCCGGCGCCAGGTGGCACGTGCCGACCGGACCTGCTCCGGCATGCGGACGGTCAGCAGGTTGCGCTGGGTCAGGAACCAGAACAGCAGCCAGAGCACCAGGGCCGAGATCACGGGAACGAGGTACCAGAGCCTCGCCGTGTGGAGGGCCAGGTGCGCCTCCCTGCTCAGGTAGCGCACGTTGTCGGTGTCGATCGGCTCCCGCAGCATCCGGAGGGTGTCGGTGTCGCCGAGGAACAACAGGGCATCCAGCCCTGCCGCGCAGACGAGCCCCACCAGCGGCGCGGCGATGAACGGCACCCGACTGACCGGGGCGCCCGCACCCACGGCCGCCGCCGCCCGTTGGCGCGTCGCCCGTTGAAGCCACAGCAGCAGCGGAAGTGTCACCACCCGCACCACCAGCAGCACGAGCAGGAGGAACACCGGTGCGACGAGGCTGACCACGCTCATGTCTCCCCCTTGGCCGATCGAGCACACGGAGTAACGGAGTATAAGCGGGACGACCCGGGCCTCTCCCCCGGGCTCCTACTCTGCCGCCGTGAGCAGCGCGTCGAGGTAGCGCGCCGCATCGTCGCGCAGTTCCTCCGGCATCGGCGTGCGCCAGTGCCCGCTGCCGGCCGTCGCGTTGAACAGCACGCCGTCGCACCAGCGGACCAGCCGTCGGGCGTCGGCTGCCGGGTCGGTCGAGCCGCACCGGGCGAGCAGGACGGCGGCGGCGTCGGCGAAGCGCGCGCCCAACCGGTCGTAGACGGCGCGCAGTTCGGGCCGCCTGGTGGCTTCCAGGGCGAGTTCGAGCCGGGCCAGGGTGAGCCGGCGTCCGGTGGTGAGCGCCTGGAACAGCAGATCGGCGGCGACCCGTACGAGCAGCTCGCGCGGCGGGGTGTCGGCCGGCGGCTCACCGGTGAGGACGGGGTGCTCCCGGGTCTCCCGCTCGACGATCCGGGTGAGCGCGACCTCGAGCAGGGCGGCCCTGGTCCGAGCGAGGTTGGAGGTCGAGCCGGCGGGCAGCCCGGCCTCCTCGTCCACGGCGCGGTGGGTCAGCCCGCGCAGGCCGCGTTCGGCGATCAGGGCGATGGCTGCGTCGGCGATCAGGGTCGGGCGCGGGGGCGTCATGGGTCCGATCATGGCCTTTCTCCTCGGGCGTCCCAACCTACTACGGCAGTAGTCTGCGGCACTACATCCGTAGTACGGTGTGCGGGCAGCGCTAACTACAGCCGTAGTGCGAGATGAGGAGCCCACCCATGGACAGGCACCAGGCGATCGTCATCGGCGGCGGCATCGGCGGGCTCACCGCCGCCCTCGCCCTCCACCGGCAGGGCATCCCCGTGGCCGTCCACGAACGCGCCGCCTCGCTCGAACCCGTCGGCGCCGGACTCGCCCTCGCCCCCAACGCCCTGCGCGCCCTCGACCGGCTCGGCGTCGGCGAACGCCTGCGCGCCCTCGCCACCCCGCACCCCGCCATCGGCCTGCGCCACCCCTCCGGCCGCTGGCTCGCCCGCACCGACACCGCCACCTTCGAGGCCCAATTCGGCGACCCGATCGCCGCCGTCGCCCGCGCCGATGTCATCGCCGCCCTGGTCGACGCCCTCCCGGACGGCACCGTCCGCACCGACTCGCCCGCCTCGCTCGTCACCCCCGGCAGCGCCACCGAACCCGCCGTCGTCCGGACCCCGGACGGCGACCGGCCCGCCGGGCTGGTCGTCGCCGCCGACGGCATCCGATCCGCCACCCGCGGCCTGCTCTTCCCCCAGCACCCCGGCCCCCGCTACAGCGGCTTCACCACCTGGCGCACCATCGTCACCCCCACCCGCCGACCGGACGCCGCCGGCGAGATCTGGGGACGCGGACAGCTCGCCGGGATCGTCCCGCTCGCCGACGGCCGCGTCTACGTGTACGGCGCCGCCCTCGCCCCGGCCGGCGCCCGCGCCGCCGACGGCGACGAGAAGGCCGAACTCCTGCGCCGGTACGGCACCTGGTGCGCGCCCGTACCCCAACTCCTCGCGCTCGCCGAGCCGGAGCGCGTCCTGCGCCACGACGTCTGGGACCTCGCCGACCCGCTGCCCGCCCACCACCAGGGCCGGGTCGCCCTCCTCGGCGACGCCGCCCACGCGATGTGCCCCTTCCAGGGCCAGGGCGCCTGCCAGGCCATCGAGGACGCCGTCGTCCTCGCCTCCCTGCTGACCCCGTCCACGGACCCCGCCACCGCCCTCCCCGCCTACACCGCCACCCGCCTCCCCCGCACCACCGCCATCGTCACCGCCTCCCGCCGCATCGGCGACCTCGTCGCCCTCCGCACCCCCGTCGCCACCCTCCTCCGCACCAGCGCCCTCACCCTCGCCGGCCTCCTCCCCGCCCGCGCCCTCCTCCGCCGCTCCGCCCCGATCTACGACTGGCAGCCGCCGGCCCTGGACGCGACGGCCTGAGGGCGCCGCAAGGCACCGGAGACGGCGCGGACCGGGCCGCCCGGACTACGCGTCAGTGTCCTTCGGATGCCGGGACGAGGCGTAGACGACATGCACGGCCCGGCCCGCCTCGTCCACCAGGTAACGCACCCGCCCCCCTGCGGTCACCTCGTACTCCAGCCCTTGGCGGCCTCGCTCGTACCGATCCGCAGCCGCCACTCGTCACCGATGGGCGGCGACGGGACGTCGTCACCGCGCTTGGGGCTCACGGCTCGACCACCTCGCCGTGGTCGTCGCCGGGGAGCGGCCTGGTGAGCAGCGGTACGGCCGGTGTCAGTGGCGGTGGGGACAATGCCCGGCATGAGCGACTCCGACGATTCCAGCGGGCCCGCCTCCGACCCCGGCTCCGGCTCCGGCCCCGACATCGCCGAGTACTGGGACGCGGCCGCCGAGGCCTTCGACGAGGAGCCCGACCACGGGTTGCGGGACGCCTCCGTCCGGGCGGCGTGGGTGCGGCGGGTTCGGGGGTGGGTGCCGGGTGAGGCCTGCGACGTGCTCGATGTGGGGTGCGGCACGGGCTCGCTGTCGTCGCTGCTCGCGGCGGACGGGCACCGGGTGACCGGGGTGGACCTGGCACCGCGCATGGTCGAGCGGGCGCGGGCGAAGCTCGCGGCGGCGGGGCTGCCGGGCCGGGTCCTGGTGGGTGATGCGGCGGCACCGCCGGTCGGGGGCGAGGGTTTCGACGTCCTGTTGTCGCGCCACCTGATCTGGACGCTGCCCGAGCCCGAGCGGGCCCTCCGCGCCTGGGTGGGGCTGCTGCGCCCGGGCGGCCGGCTGGTCCTGATCGAGGGCCGGTGGCGCGAGGCCGGGCAGGCCGTGGCACCCTACGCGGCCGGGGCGGAGCGGCTGCCGTGGAGCGGCGGCATCGGGGCGGACGAACTCGCCGGTGCCGTACGACCATTGGTGGCCGAGCTGCGGGTCGAGCCGCTCAGCGGGGACGACGAGCTGTGGGGTGGCCCGGTGTGCGACGAGCGGTACGCGCTGGTCGCGTACCGCTGAGCGGCGCGTCCGCCTGAGCCTTTCGTACAGCCGGGCGGCACGTACGGCCGGGCAGCCCGTCAGGCGCCGCTGCCGAAGGTGCCGCGCCGGGGGTCGGCGCGGCGCTTCTCCTCCGGTGCGGTTCCGCAGGGTCCGCGGGTGCGGTTCCGCCGGAGTCAACGCGGACGGGCGGGCGCTGGACACGCCCGCCTCCGCGTCACGCTCCCCGTCGATCCTTCCCCGCCGGCCCTCCCCCGCGTCGACCGGAGTCGCCGCTCAGCCGAGGAGGGGTTCGGTGTCCCCGTGCGCGATGAGGAGCTTGCGCAGCAGGCCGTCGAGCTGGGTGCGCTCGTCGTCGTCGAGCGCGGCGAGGATGCGTTCCTCGTTGCGGACGTGGCCGGCCAGGGCGCCGTCGATCAGCTCCTTGCCGGCCGGGGTGAGGCGGACGAGGACGGCGCGGCGGTCGTCGGGGCAGGGGTTGCGCTCGACCAGGCCCTTGGCCACCAGCCGGTCGACCCGGTTGGTGATGGCTCCGGAGGTGACCATGGCGGACTTGAGGAGGGCGCGGGCGTTGAGCTCGTAGGGCTCGCCGGAGCGCCGCAGGGTGGCCAGGACGTCGAACTCGGAGGAGTCCAGGCCGCAGGAGGTGAAGTACTCGCGCAGGGCGGCGTCGACCCGGACGTTGAGTCGCCGCAGCCGGCCGATCAGGGCCAGTGCCCTCGGGTTGAGGTCGGGACGGGTCCTCGCCCACTGCTCGACGATGTCGTCGACGGTGTCGCGCTGCTCCATGGTGTGCCGCCTTCCTGGTTCTGCTTCGCGGACCCCCGTCCAAATATCTTAGCCTTCACATACTTGACGTTCACCTACCTGGGGGCGTAGAACTTATCTCAACGTTCAGATAATCAACGTTCAGGGGATGGCCGTCATGGACCGCAAGCGCGCAGCAATCGCCGCCACCGCCGCACTCGCCCCGGCCGCCTGGGGCACGACCTACCTGGTCACCACCCAGCTGCTGCCCGAAGGCCGCCCGCTGCTGCTCGCGGCACTGCGCGCCCTGCCGGCCGGACTGCTGCTCCTGCTGATCGGCCGCAAACTGCCCAAGGGCGCCTGGTGGGGGCGCGCGGCCGTGCTCGGGATGCTCAACATCGGGCTGTTCTTCCCGCTCACCTTCGTCGGCGCGTACCGCCTGCCCGGCGGGGTCGCGGCCACCATCGGGGCGATCCAGCCACTGCTCGTCGCCGGGCTCTCCATCGGCGTCCTTGGCGTACGGCCCGGACGGCGCGCACTGCTCGCGGGACTGATCGGAGTCGGCGGCGTCGCCCTCCTGGTGCTCAAGAGCGGCGCCCGGCTGGACGGTGTCGGGATCGCCGCGATGGTCACCGCCATCGCGCTGATGGCCACGGGCACCGTCCTCACCCGCCGCTGGGGCCGCCCAGAGGGCGCCACCCTGCTCGACCTCACCGCCTGGCAGCTCCTCGCCGGCTCGGTCTTCCTGGTGCCGCTCGCGGCCCTCGTCGAGGGCGCACCGCCCGCCCTGAGCGCCGCCAACCTGGCCGGCTTCGCCTATCTCGGCCTCTTCAGCACCGCCCTCGGCTACATCCTCTGGTTCCGCGGCATCGAGCGGCTGGGCGCCGGACCGACCTCGTTCCTCGGCCTGATCAACCCGGTGGTCGCGACCGTGGGCGGTCTCGTCGTCCTCGGCCAGACCCTCACCGGGTGGCAGCTCCTCGGCCTGACGCTCGCCCTCGGCGCCATGTTCGCGGGTCAGGCCCCCGCCCGGCGGCCCAAGGCCGTCACCGCCCCCACCACGCCCGCCAACCCTGTCGCTCCTCTCGCTCCTGCCACCACTGCCATCCCTGTCGTTTCTGCCACCCGCTGACCACTACCGCACGGAGTACGCCATGCACTACATCGTCATCACCCGCACCGACAGCACCCCCGACGCCGACCTCGGCCACTACCTCGCCAATGTCGGCGCCACCATGGAGCCCCACCAGGGCCGCCTGCTCGCCTTCGCCGCCCCGGCCCGGCTGGAGGGAGACACCGCCTACACCAAGACCGCCATCCTCGAGTTCCCCACCGAGGCCGACGCCCACGGCTGGTACCACTCCCCCGCCTACCAGGCCCTCGCCACCTGGCGCATCAGCACCATGGGCCACCCCGTCACCATCGCCGCCGTCCCCGGCCTGCCCGGCTGACGCCGCCACCCGAACCGTCCAGGCCCCGCCGCGCACCGGCGGGGCTTCGGCATGCCCGGCGGCGAGGTCAGCCGGTGGCGCGGATGTAGATGTCGGCGGCGCCGGAGAGGCCGCCGGGGATGGCGGCCACGTAGATGCGGCGGGCGGTGGGGGTGTGGGTGGGCGTCGGGGTGGGGGCTGGAGTCAGGGTGGGGACGGGGGTGGTGACGACGGGCTCGTCGTCGGGGGTCGCCTCGGGGGTTGCTTCGGGAGCGGCTTCTGGGGCAGCTTCCGGAGCTGCCTCCAGGCCGGCGTCGCCATCGCCATCGCTATCGGCATCGCCATCGGGGGCCAGGACGGGCGTGTCCTCGGCGGGAGCGGGGGAGGCCGAAGGGGACGGAGAAGCGGAGGGGACGGCCGACGGGGAGAAGGTCGGGGCGGGGGAGCTGATCGGCCCGTCGGGGAGTTCCGGGGCCTCGGCCGGCTCGTCGCCGCCGAGGGCGGCGACGAGGTCGGGCGGGAGGGGGGCGGCCGGGCCGGGGGCGGGGAGGTCGTAGGCGCTGAGGAAGTCGCCGACGCCCGGGGCCTTGCCGCCGCCGAGGCGGTAGTGGAGGTAGGCGACGGGGGCGCCGTCGGAGGTGTGGGTGTAGACGGCGCCGACCGGGACGTAGTACCGGCCGACGCCCGGGTGCTGGGAGGGGTGGAGGCCGGCCAGGCGTTCGGCGCGGTCGCGGTCGGTCTCGTGGCCGGTGCGGCCGACGGTGAGCGCGTTGACGCCGCGCACCACGAGGGCGGCGGCGACGGACACGCACAGCACCAGCCCGACGGCGACGGTGCGCCGCAGGACGGGGCGGCCGTGCAGGGCGGGCCAGGAGTCGGTCACCATGCGCTCGGGTGGGATGCCGTCCATGGTTGCTCGCTCCCCATCGGTCAGGACGTTCGATCCGGACATTCGATCAGGACGTCGCACTGTGCTCGACGTGGGACCGTATCCGAGAGTTCCTCAGCCCAGGTAGGCGGGGGCCACGGCGGCCTTGGTGAGTGAGTGCGGGCTGCCCGAGCCGTCGGCCGGCACGGTCCACAGGTCGGCGCCGTAGTCGCCGGGCAGGGCGTAGACCAGGGTGCCGTTGCCGTCCCAGAGCGCCTGGTCGTCGATGTTGCGCTGCTCGGCGGTGGCGGTCTCGGTCATGGTGGCGAGGTCGAGGACGTACAGCCGCCAGGGTACGTCGGCGGGGAGGCCGGGGACGCGCTTCTTGTACGCGATGCGGGTGCCGTCCGGGGAGAGCGAGGGGCACTCGACGTTGTCGTGCAGGGCGGTGAGGGTGCGGGCGGTGAGGTCGCCGCGGACGAGGTGGGTCTGCCCGGAGCCGGCGACGGTGGCGTAGAAGGTGTTGTCGTCGGCGAAGGTGACGCCCCAGATGTTGGTGTCGTGCGCCTGGTACGGGTGGCCGTCCAGGATGACCGCGAAGTCCTCCAGGTTCTCCCGGAGGTTCCAGTCCCGGACGTCCACGATCGAGGTGCGGGTGGAGAAGTCGCTGCCCGCGTAGGAGTCGCCGCTGACGAAGACCGTCCAGGCGGCGAGGTGCCCGGACGGTGAGACCCGGGAGCGGGTGGGGATGCCGGCGGCCGGGAAGGAACGCCGCTCGCGCAGGTGGTCGTCGAGGATGACGGCCCGGTAGGTGTCCTCCAGCGCGCCGCGCTGGGCCTGCAGGCAGATGCCGGTGCCGGCGGCGGCGTGGAAGCGCAGGCACTGGACGCCGGAGGCGGTGCGCGGGCCGTCGGGGCGGTCGGCGGGGACGGTGGTGATCTCGTCCCGGTGCGGACCCCAGGCCATGTTGCGGAACAGCAACCGGCGTCCACTGCCGGGCACCTGGAGGGAGACGGCGCCCGACTCGACGGACGGCCCACCGGGCTGGACCTGGTCCCGGCGGGCGGTGCGGCCGGCCGCGTGCAGGACGGCCCCGGTGCCGACCGCGCCGAGCAGCACGACGGCGACCAGCAGGATGATCATCCTGGTCCGGTTCGGCAGGTTCACGAGCTCTCCTCGGCGGCGACGGGTGCGGCATCGCAGTCAGCAGCAGGTCCGGCAGGTCCGCCGTCGGCCACGGTCAGCGGTTCGGACGGGCGCAGCACCGCCGCCGCGCCGAGCACGCACAGCGCCAGCGCCCCCGTCGACCAGCCCAGCGCCGCCGGGCCGCCGACCGCGCCCCACAGCGCGCCGAACAGCAGCGAGCAGGCGAACCGGGACAGCGCCTGCCCGGTGCCGACCAGGGCGAGCCCGGCGCCGCGCTGCTCGGCCGGTACGGCGTCGGCGGCCGCGGCGGCGAGCACGCCGTCGGTGGCCGCGTAGAACGCGCCGTGCAGCACCAGGACGCAGATCACCGCCGGCAGTCCGCGCAGCGGCGAGAGCAGCAGCCCGTACGCGAGCAGCAGCACGCCGTGTCCGGCGAGGAAGAGCCGGTGGCGGCCGATCCGGTCGGCGAGCGCGCCGAGCGGGACGGCGAGCAGCAGGAAGGCGGCGGCGGTGCCGAGCGGCAGCAGCGGGAAGAGGGTGACGGACAGGCCCAGCCGGCGCTGGATGAGCAGGTAGAGGAAGGAGTCGCTGACGGTGGTCAGCCCGAGCAGGACGGCGCAGAGGGCGAGCCGCCGGAGCCCGGGCAGGCGCAGCAGGGTGAGGCTGTCACGCAGCGAGGGAGCCATAGTTGACGGATCGTCGGATCGCGGCCGGTTCGGCACGAACAGCAGCAGGATCAGGACGCCCAGGGCGGCGACGCAGGAGCTGACCGTGAACACCGCGTCGTAGCCGTGCCGTTCGCCGCCGTCGGCGAGCAGCGGGCCGCCGGCGAGCCGCAGCACCAGGAAGGCGGTGAGCGGTCCGAGCAGGGCGCCGGCCGTGTCCATCGCCCGGTGTACGCCGAACGCCCGTCCGCGGTGGGCGGGTTCGGTGGCGAGCGAGATCATCGCGTCCCGGGGTGCGGTGCGCAGGCCCTTGCCGGTGCGGTCGACGGCGATCACCGCGCCGATCAGCGGCACGGTGTGGACGAGCAGCAGCAGCGGCCGGCAGAGCGCGGAGAGTCCGTACCCGACGGCCGCGACGGCCTTGTGCCGGGCGGCGCCGTCGCGGCCCCGGCGGTCGGCGAGGTGGCCGCCGACGAGGCGGACAAGGGCGCTGAAGCCGTTCTGGATGCCGTCGAGCAGGCCGAAGCCGAGTGGGGAGAGGCCGAGCCCGGTGAGCAGGTAAAGGGGGAGGACGGCGGTGACCATCTCGGAGGAGATGTCGGTGACCAGGCTGACGGTGCCGAGGGCGAGCACCGTGCCGGGGACGGCGCCCCGCCGCACCGGGCCGGTGGCCGGTGCGGCGGGCGCCTTCGAGCTGCGGGAGTCCGCGACGTACACGGGCGTCAGTTCCAGATGCCGGTGATGTCGACGGCGCCGGCCGAGTTGCCCGCGTGGGCGTCGAGGCCGGCCAGGTCCTCCAGGGTGTGCAGCACGTCGTAGTGGTTGTAGGTGGTGGCGGTGCTGCTGCCGGGGGCGACGTGGGCGCCGTAGACCAGGGTCGGGATGCGGTTGCCGGACAGCCTGTTGTCCTCGTCGAAGGTGACGACGAGCAGGCTGTTGTGGCTCTTCGCCCACTGCGCGTAGGCGTCGAGGTTGCTCTGCAGCCAGGAGTCGCCGGTGCCGACGGAGCAGTCGTGCATGTCGTCGCAGAGGTCCGGGACGACGAAGGAGACCTTGGGCAGGGTGCTGTAGTCGGCCGGGAACGCGTCCATGCCGTAGGCGCTGTCGGTGGGCACGTTGCCGAAGCCGAACCACGGGTTGTGCTTCTGCGCGTAGTTGTCGACGCGGCAGTCGGTGGCGCCCTGGGCGGGCAGGCCCTCGTTGTAGCTGGCCCAGGTCTGGCCGGCGGCGAGCAGTTCGGAGGCCAGGTTGGGCCCCTGCAGCGCGCCGACGTCCACGCAGCTGTCGTCGACGATGCCCTGCGAGCTGCCGGAGAACAGCATGTAGTAGTTGGGCTGGCTGGGGTGGGTGAGCGCGTGGGACTGGGTCAGCCGCGCGCCGCCGGCCACCAGCGTGCCGTTGATGTACGGGGCGCTGGAGCTGCCGATGACCTGCGAGTAGGCGTGGTTCTCCAGGACGACGACGACCACGTGGTCCGGCGCGGGCAGGCCGGTGGCGGTGTCGGCGAGGGCGGTGTCGGCGGCCGCGCTGCCGCCCGCGGCCCAGAGGCCGAGCGAGCCGGCGATCAGGCCGAGCCCGGCGGCGAGGGCGGTCAGCGGGCGGGCCGTGCGGAGTCTGCGCTGGGGGCGGTGGGGGGTGGGGGTTCCGGGGGTGCGGGGTCGTGCGAAGGCCATGGGGTCCTCCGTGCGTCGGGCTGCCTGGCTGGAGCGCCGAGAACAGTAGGATCGCGCCGGTGTCGTGTACGGCACAAGACAGGTGAAGAACAGACGAACAGCTGTCTCCCCCTCGGCCGTCGGGCCCGACTGCACGGCCCTGTATGCACGGGCTTGAGCCGCGTCACACCCTCCGCGATTGACCCCCTCCGGCCGCCCGTGGTGGGATCGCGGGGGCCCGCTGCCGGAGGGCCGGGAACGGCAAGGAGTGCGGTACGTGATCGGACTGGTCGCCATCGACGGGCCGGGCCGCCCGCTCGCCGACGAGTTGCACGCGCGCTGGCCGGAGAGCAGCCACGTCCACCAGGCCTACCGCGGCAACTGCTCCCAGCCGCCCGACGTCCTGGACTTCGCCCTCCGCCGGTACCGGTTCGTGGTCGCCGTCGCCCCGCTCCCGACCGTCGTCTCCCTGCTGACCGGCGGCCTCGTCGACCTTCCGCGCGGCAGCGCTCTGCTCTGCGTGGACCCGCAGCGGCGCTGGGTGATCCCGATGGCCGGCGGGGACGCCGCGGAGGAGCTGTCCGTCGAGGTGGCGGCCGCCCTCGGTGTCACCCCCGTCCCCACCGGCCACGCGCCGCCGGCAGGGCCGCCCCCGGGGGTCCGGGCCGAGCCGGCCGAGGCGGCCCAGGCGACCGACGCGCCCGAGACAGCCGACCTGCCCGAGGACGCCCCGATCCTGCGGGTCACCGACCGGGAGGACCCGGGTTACGGCGACCTGCTGGTGCTCCCGCGCACCCTCGTCGTCGGGATCGGCGCCACCGGCGGTGCCAGGCGGACCGAGGCGATGCGGCTGCTGGCGGCCACGCTCGAGGAGGCCGGCCTGGCCCGCTCGGCGGTGGCCCGGCTGGCCACGGTGGCCGGCAAGGCGGACCACCCGGCGGTGCGCTGGGCCGCGTTCTGCCTCGGCGGGGTGCCGGTGGACGAGTACCCGGCGGAGGAGCTGGCGGAGGTGGCGGTGCCGAACCCGTCCGCGGTGGTCGGGGCGGCCGTCGGCACGGCGAGCGTCGCCGAGGCGGCGGCGCTGGCCGGCGCGCCGGGCGGTCGGCTCGTGGTCGCCAAGCGGAAGTCGGCGACCACTACGGTGGCGATCGCCCGGGCGACGCTGCGCGGGCGGCTCGCCCTGGTCGGCCTCGGGTCAGGCGATCCCGACCTGCCGACGCCGGGCGCGCTCACCGAACTGCGCGGCGCCTCGGCGGTAGTGGGAACACCCGAGGCGTTCGAGACGCTCGCAGCGGTCGAGAAGCTCGCAGCAGCCGAGGCGGTGGCCGGGCTGCTCCGGCCGACGACCCGGCGGATCGCGGTGGACGTCGCCGCCGGGACGACGGCGGACGGCTCCGGGGCACCCCTGGACCCCGCCGGAGCCGCCGCGCACCTCGCCGCCCACGGACACACCGTCGCACTGGTCGTCCTCGGCGACGGCGCCGGACTCACCGTGCCGCCCGGCCCGTACGAGCTCCACCGCCTGCCCGGACCGCCCGCCGTCACCGCCGACGGCACGGCCGGCGCCACCACCGCCTCCGCCCACCCCACTCAGCACCAGGGAGACCCCGCGTGACCGCCCCCGAACCCGACCTGCGCCACCACGGCGACGCCGAGGTCCGCGCCGACGGTCTCGGCCTGGTGGACCTCGCCGTCAACGTCCGCACCGGCACGCCCCCGACCTGGCTGCGCGAGCGCCTCGCGGCCACCCTCGGCGACCTCGCCGCCTACCCCGACCAGAGCACCGCCCGCGCCGCGGTGGCCGCCCGGCACGCCCGCCCGGTCGGGGAGGTGCTGCTCACCTCGGGTGCGGCGGAGGCCTTCGTCCTGCTGGCCCGCACTCTGACGTCCAGTCACATCGTCGTCGTACACCCGCAGTTCACCGAACCGGAGGCGGCACTGCGGGATGCCGGCCACCGGGTGCACCGGGTACTGCTCTCCCCCGAGGACGGGTTCCGACTCGGCGCCGTCCCCGAGGAGGCGGACCTGGTCGTCCTCGGCAACCCGACCAACCCGACCTCCGTGCTGCACCCGACCGAGGCCGTCGCCGCGCTCGCCCGGCCGGGGCGGACCCTGGTGGTGGACGAGGCGTTCATGGACACCGTGCCGGGCGAGCGGGAGTCCCTCGCCTCCGTGCGGGACCTGCCCGGCCGGGTCGTCGTCCTGCGCAGCCTCACCAAGACCTGGGGGCTGGCCGGGCTGCGCATCGGCTATGTGCTCGGGCCCGCGCCGCTGATCGCCGAACTCGCCGCCGCCCAGCCGCTCTGGCCGGTCTCCACCCCGGCGCTGGCCGCCGCCGAGGCCTGCAGCGGCCCGGCGGCGCTCGCCGAAGCGGACCGGGCCGCCGCCGAACTCGCCCTCTGGCGCGACCACCTGGTGAAGGGCCTGGCCGCCTTCCCGCAGGTGCGGATGTACGGAGAACCGGCGGCCTCCTTCGTGCTGGTCCGGCTGCCGCACGCGGCGGCCGTCCGGGAGCGGCTGCGCGAGCACGGCTTCGCGGTCCGGCGCGGCGACACCTTCCCGGGGCTCGGCGAGGAGTGGCTGCGGATCGCCGTCCGGGACCAGGACACCACCGACCGGTTCCTCAAGGCCCTTGAGGCGGTACTCAGTTCAACCTGAGCTCGTTCAGCCCCGCTCCTTCAGCCTCAGCTCCTTCAGCCACGCTCCTCCAGCCTGAGCCCCTCCAGCCTCAGGTCGTCGCCCGTCCGGATCCGCCCGGGCACCAGCACCTGTGCGTACACCCCCGCGCAGGGCAGCTCCGGCATGCCCTCCAGCGGGACCACCCGGTTCCGCTCGGCCGGGATGCGCAGGGCCTCGGTACGGCGGGGCAGCGGGCCGTGCCGCAGGGTGGGGACGGCGCAGCGCGGGGTGGCCGCCAGGACGCGCAGGCGCAGCGTCGGGCCGATGGCCAGCTCCCGCCCCACCCAGGCGTTCTCGACGAAGCCCTCATCCTCGGTTCGGATCACCAGGTTCGGCCGGTAGCGCTCGGCCTCGGAGCCGGTGGCGCGCAGTGTCGAGGTGGTGATCAGGTGCAGCGGAGCGAAGTCGAAGAACCCGCCGTCGGGCGCGGCGCGGCCCAACTCGTTGACCGTGACGTCGACTTCGGCCGCGATGCCGTGCGCCAGCACCTCCTCCGGCACGGCCCGCTCGACCGTCGCGCCGGGTGGGCGTTCGGCGACCAGCGCAACCTTGCGGCCGAGCGCCTCGGACAGCTCCGCCTCGTCCGCGCCGCGCCCGTCCGGACCGGTGATCGCCACGCCGCCGTCCGCCGTGGCCGCCGCCGCGTACCCGAGCAGGCCCGACCAGAGCCGGGGGTGCTTGGCGCTGGCCACCCGCCCGGTCGCCAGGTCGAGCAGCGCGCGCTCCCGGTCACCGGCCAGCCCCCGGCCGGTGATGTCGGCCGCGTCCAGCTCCTCCCCCAGCAGGGACTTCACGGGGTAGCGCCGCAGCCGCTCGACCGTGCCGATGCCACCCCCGACGCGCATGCCGGTACCGCTCACTGCTCCTCCTCCGCCCATTCCCGCAGCGCCTCGAAATGCAGCTCGCGCAGGCCGAACCGGGGATCGATCCAGAGCGCCACGGCCGGTCCCGGGTGGTTCGCCGCGATCCATTCGATGTCCCGCGGGCCGAGTTCGTCGTCCACCCAGACGAACGGCCGCCCGGCCGCCCAGGCGACCAGGTCCCGGGTCTTCCAGTGCAGCCCGTCCGGATCCTCGCCGAACATCTCCGTCCAAGGGATGTAAGGGAGTTCGGGCAGCCCGATGCGCGGCCCGATGAAGGTGTTGGCCTCGTCCATCCAGGTGGTCGCCCACACCAGTTCGTACGGCAGCGCGAGCAGCTCCGGCCCGTGCGCCGGGTTCAGCCACACCCGCAGCGGCTTCACCCGCCCGCGCGGCTGCGGCGCGTGGCGGGCCACCCACGACTCGGGGAGCAGCCGGTGGGTCCGGTAGCCCTCCGGGCGACGGGTCTTGGGCGCGGCGTAGGGGTTGAGCGGTCCGTCCACGTCGAGGAGGAGCAGCGGCTGCCCGGTCATGCGGCGGCCGCCCACTCCCGCAGGGCCGCGAAGTCGTCGGCCAACAGGCCTATGCGGGGGTTGACGTGCAGGGTGAGCGCCGGCCCCGGGTGGTTTGCCGCGATCCACTCGGCGTCCTGCGGGCCGAGTTCGTCGTCCACCCAGACGAACGGCCGCCCGGCCGCCCAGGCGACCACGTCCCGGGTCTTCCAGTGCAGCCCGTCCGGATCCTCGCCGAACATCTCCGTCCAGCGGATGTACGGGAGTTCGGGCAGCCCGATGCGCGGCCCGATGTGGGTGTTCGCCTCGCTCATCCACCCGGTGGCCCACACCAGTTCGTACGGCAGCGCCAGCAACTCGGGCCCGTGCGCCGGGTTCAGCCACACCCGCAGCGGCTTGACCCGGCCGGCCGGGCGCTTCGCGTGCTTCGCGCGCGTCGCCAGCCTGGCCTGCGCGGCCGCCTGCCGCTCCTGCTTCGCGACCCACCAGCCGGGCAGCAGCCGGTAGGTGCCGTAGCCGTCCGGCCGCCGCTTCGGCGCGGCGAAGGGGTTGAGCGGTCCGTCCACGTCGAGGAGGAGTAGCGGCTGCTGGGTCATGCCATGAATTCTCGGTCCGGCGGGGGCGGTTGACCAGCGATTTGCCGGTCACGATCGGGCCCTGCTTGCCTGCCCGCCTGCCCGCCTGCCCGCCTGCCGCCTGCCGCCTGCCGCCGCCCTCCGGCCGCGCGCCCCGGGCGTGCCGGGCGTACCGGCCGTGCTGGGCGTCACAGTGGCCAACCGAGTTCAACGATCCTGCGACCGTCACCCCAGCCACCCCCGGGTGCCACGCCTCGGCAGCCGGGAAGCCCGCCGACGCCCGAGCGCGCGAACGCCCGCAGGCCCTCCCCGGCGGGGGAGGGCCTGCGGGCGTCGTGCGCGCCTCGGGGGCGGTGGATCAGACCTGGCCGGCCTTCTCCAGGGCCTCGCAGCAGGTGTTGATCAGGAGGCGGGTGACCACGTAGGGGTCGATGTTGGCGTTCGGGCGGCGGTCCTCGATGTAGCCCTTCTGCTCCACCTCGACCTGCCACGGGATGCGGACGGAGGCACCGCGGTTGGAGACGCCGTAGCTGTAGACGTTCCACGGGGCGGTCTCGTGCTTGCCGGTGAGGCGGGACTGGATGTCGTCACCGTACTGGCTGACGTGCTCCAGCACCTTCTCCTGGGAGGCGCCGAGCGACTCGCAGGCGGTGATGATGGCGTCGTAGCCCTCGCGCATCGCCCGGGTGGAGAAGTTGGTGTGGGCGCCCGCGCCGTTCCAGTCGCCCCTGGCCGGCTTGGCGTCGAGGGTGGCGTCGATGCCGAACTCCTCGGCGGTGCGGTAGAGCAGGTAGCGGGCGATCCACAGGTCGTCGGAGACGGTCAGCGAGTCGACCGGGCCGATCTGGAACTCCCACTGGCCGGGCATGACCTCGGCGTTGATGCCGCAGATGGCGAGGCCGGCGTCGATGCAGCGGTCCAGGTGCAGCTCGACGATCTCGCGGCCGAAGACCTCCTCGGCGCCGACGCCGCAGTAGTAACCGCCCTGCGGGGCCGGGAAGCCGCCCTCGGGGAAGCCGAGCGGGCGGGAGCCCTTGAAGAAGGTGTACTCCTGCTCGATGCCGAAGATCGACTCCTGAGCGGCGAACTTCTCGTGCACCTCACGGAGCAGCGCGCGGGTGTTGGACTCGTGCGGGGTGCCGTCCGTCTCCAGGACCTCGCAGAGGACCAGGATGTTGTCGCCGCCACGGATCGGGTCCGGCACGACCTTCACCGGGTCCAGCACGCGGTCCGAGGCGTGGCCCTCGGCCTGGTTGGTCGAGGAACCGTCGAAGCCCCAGGTCGGGATCTTGTCGGCGTTCGGCAGGACGCGAGTCTTGGAACGGAGCTTCGCGGTCGGCTTGGTGCCGTCGATCCAGATGTACTCGGCCTTGATTGCCACGGCTTGTCCCTCGCGTTACTGGGTGGTGGGTGCCCGCGTAGCGTCGCAAGCCGCCGTTTCCCAGTTGTTCCTCTCATGTAACGCGCATGTGAACCAACCGTCCGCGTTGGCACGGTCACGGTGCGGGAGTGCCGGGGGTGGCACTCCCGCGTCGCGCGGTGCCTCCGGTGCCTGCGGTGCCCGGGTACTGCGGCGTTCCTGGCGCCCCGACACCGCCACGACACCGCCCCGACACCGCGCCGGCTCAGGGCCGGCGGGCGTGCGCGGCCCGGCGGCGCCGGGTGGCCCACAGTGCGGCCGCCCCGCCCGCGACCAGGGCCGCGGCCCCGGCGGCCAGCGGGCCGGTGGCGCTGCTGCCGCCGGTGGTGGCCAGCCGTTCCGGCTGCACGGACCTCTCCGCCCCGGCCTGCGGGACGGCGGCGCGCGAGGTGGTGGCATCGGCCACCGGCTGGGCGGTGGGCGCGGTGCTCGGGGTGTTCGGGGTGTTCACGGCGGACGGGCCGGCCGACGGCGCCGTGGGCTTCTCGCAGCCCACCGAGGCGACGGTGACCTTCCCGGTGACCTTGGCGACGTTCAGGTTCAGCGGGTTCACCTCCACCTGCACCTCCAGGGCCGAGGCGGCGGCGGTGGTCGTGGTGGTGGTCTTCTTGGAGAACTCCACCGACACGCTGCCGATCAGCGGCACGTCCACCCTGGTCGGCCCGTACAGGCCGACGGTGACCGGCTTGCCGAGCACGGTCAGCTTGGCAGGCGCGACCACGTCCGCCGTCGGCGGCCCGTCCACCGGGCAGGTCACCTCGGCGCTCATGGCCTCCAGGCCGAGCAGCGCGGTGGCGGGCAGGCCGGGGGCGTGCACGTCGGCGTTGACCAGCTTGACGGAGGCCGCGGCGCCCTTGGCGTCGACGCGGGTCACGGACTTGCCGACGTCCGCCTTGACCAGGGTGACCGGACCCTGCTGGTCGACACCGTCCACAGTGGCGGTGAGTACGGAGCCGTCCCTCTGGGCCGGCGACTCCACCTTGTTCAGCGCGATGTTCACCGGGACGTCCACGGCGTTGTTCAACAGCTTGACGTCCAGGGCGAGTTCGGCGGTGACGGCGCGCGCCTTGCCCGGGGAGGACGCGGTGGACGGGACGGCCGAAGCAGCCGGGGCAGCCGGGGCGGCGGGAGCGGCAGGGGCGGCAGGGGCCGCTTGGACGGGCCCGGCGGTGAGGGCGGTGCTCACCAGCACGACGGCGGTTGCGGAAGCGATTCGGCGAGAAGACATGGCGGTACCCCCACACAGATGAAACGATGAGCCGCCAGTCTTCTCGAACAATCCGTCACATCAGCAACACAGAACGTAATTTCACCCGTTGGAGTGAGATTGACGTTCCGGGCTGACCCGACTCTGCTAGAGGGGCCGCACCCCTACGGCAGCCGCCAGTCCACCGGCTGCGCCCCCTGCCGCACCAGCAGCTCGTTCGCCCGGCTGAACGGCCGCGAGCCGAAGAAGCCGCGGTCGGCCGACATCGGGCTCGGGTGCGCCGACTCGATCGCCGGGACCTGTCCGAGCCCCGGCCGCAGCCTGCGGGCATCGGCCCCCCACAGGATCGCCACCAGCGGCCCCCCGCGCGCCACCAGCGCCCGGATCGCCTGCTCGGTGACGTCCTCCCAGCCCTTGCCCCGGTGCGCCGCGGGCTTGCCCGGCGCGGTGGTCAGCGCGCGGTTGAGCAGCAGCACGCCCTGCTGCGTCCACGGCGTGAGGTCGCCGTTGGACGGCTGCGGCAGGCCGAGGTCGGTGCCGTACTCCCGGTAGATGTTGATCAGGCTCGCCGGGATCGGCCGCACCTCCGGCGCCACCGAGAAGCTGAGCCCGACGGCGTGGCCGGGGGTCGGGTACGGGTCCTGCCCGACGATCAGCACCCGCACGTCGGCGAAGGGCTGCTGGAAGGCTCGCAGCACGTTCGGGCCGGAGGGCAGGTAGGTGCGGCCGGCGGCCAGCTCGGTGCGCAGGAAGTCGCCCATCGCGGCCACCCGTCCGGCGACGGGTTCCAGGGCGGTGGCCCAGCCGGGCTCGACGATCTCATTCAGTGGACGCGGTGCCATGGTCGCCACCCTATCGGCCTACACCGACAGGGCGTTCAGCGGATGATCATGTGATCAAGGGCCCGCCGGAGGGCCCTCCCCGCGGCCCTCACAGCAACCCTCACAGTAACCGGACAAACGCTCAACGAACCGGTCAACGAACCAGCCGACCAACGGCCGACCAACCGGGCCGACCGTCAGCCGACCGGCCGCCCCCGCAGCACCACCAGACGCGGGTCCGCCAGCACCCGGACGTCCGCCCGGGGGTCCTCCGCGTACACCACGAAGTCCGCCGGCGCGCCCTCCTCCAGGCCCGGCCGCCCCAGCCACTGCCGCGCACCCCAGCTCGCCGCCGACAGCGCCTCGGCCGGACTCAGCCCCGCCTTCACCAGCTCCGCCACCTCGTCCGCGACCAGCCCGTGTGCCAGCGAGCCGCCCGCGTCCGTGCCGACGAACACCGGGATGCCCGCGTCGTGCGCGGCGCCCACGGTGTCGTACCGGCGCTCGTGCAGCCGCCGCATGTGCGCGGACCAGGCCGGGAACTTGGCCTCGCCGCCGGCCGCGAGGTCCGGGAAGGTGGCGATGTTGACCAGGGTCGGGACGATAGCGACGCCGCGCTCGGCGAAGACCGGGATCAGCTCCTCGGTCAGCCCGGTGGCGTGCTCGACGCAGTCGATCCCGGCCGCCAGCAGGTCCGGCAGGGACTCCGCGGAGAAGCAGTGCGCGGTGACCCGCGCGCCCTCCTCGTGCGCCGCCGCGATCGCCTCGGCCAGCGCGTCGCCGGGCCAGCAGGCGGTGAGGTCGCCGCGCTCGCGGTCGATCCAGTCGCCGACCAGCTTCACCCAGCCGTCCCCGCGCCGGGCCTCGGCCCGGACGTACGCGGCCAGGTCGCCGGGCTCGATCTCGTGCGCGTAGTTGCGGATGTAGCGGCGGGTGCGGGCGATGTGCCGCCCGGCGCGGATGATCCGGGGCAGGTCCTCGCGCTCGTCGATCCACCGGGTGTCGGCCGCCGAGCCCGCGTCGCGGATCAGCAGGGTGCCCGCGTCACGGTCGGTGAGCGCCTGCTTCTCGCTGGTCTGCGCGTCCACCGCGCCGTGCGCGTCCAGTCCGACGTGGCAGTGCGCGTCCACCAGGCCCGGCAGCACCCAGCCGGTCACGGTGCGCACGTCCCCGGCGGACGGCGGACGGGTGAAGCTCACCCGGCCGTCCACCACCCAGAGTTCGTCCCGGACGTCCTCCGGGCCGACCAGCACCCGACCCCGCACGTGCAGCACCGCACCATCACTCATGGCCGCACTCTACCGACGGGGGCGCCACGTGTAAGCAGCAAGAATGCGGCACACTCGTTCCGGCACCCACCACCCCGTAGACGAAAGCCCGCGAAAGGCCGTGAAGCCGTGAGTCCCTTCCTCGACCTCCCCCCGCTCAGCGCCGCCGAGTTCGCGGCGATCGAGGACCAGGTGGCCGCGCTGCTGCACACCGAGGCCGACGTCATCGTCACCCAGGGCGAGGCCCTCCTCCCCCTGGAGGCCGCGATCCGCGGCGCCGCGCACCCGGGCTCCACCGCGCTCAACATCGTCACCGGCCCGTACGGGCAGACCTTCGGCAACTGGCTGCGCTCCTGCGGCACGACCGTCGTCGACCTCGCCGTCCCCTTCGACAGCGCGGTGAGCGCCCGGCAGGTGGCCGAGGCCCTGGACGCCGACCCGGCGATCGACTTCGTCTCGCTCGTCCACGCCGAGGCCGCCACCGGAAACACCAACCCGGTCGCCGAGATCGGCGCCGTGGTCCGCGAGCACGGCGCCCTGCTGATGCTCGACGCGGTCGCCTCCGTCGCCGCCGAGCCGCTGCTCACCGACGCCTGGGGCATCGACCTGTGCGTGATCGGCGGCCAGAAGGCGATGGGCGGCCCGGCCGGGGTGTCCGCCGTCTCGGTCTCCGAGCGCGCCTGGGAGCGGATCGCCGCCAACCCGGCCGCGCCGCGCCGCTCCTACCTGTCGCTGCTCGACTGGAAGGAGCGCTGGACCGACGCCGGTCGCGCCGTACTCCCGCACGCCCCGGCCCAGTTGGAGATGCTCGCGCTCGGCGCCTGCCTGGACCGGATCGCCGCCGACGGCCTGCCCGCCGTCATCGCCCGCCACCGCGCCGCCGCGGCCGCCACCCGGGCCGGCGTCCGCGCGCTCGGCACCCTGACCCCCTTCGTCACCGAGGACGCCCACGCCGCCCCGGTCGCCACCACCCTGCGCACCCCGGACGGCCTGCACGCGGCAGAACTCGCCGCCCTCCTCGACCCGGCCCTGCCCGTCCAGCCGGGCGGCGGCGCGCTGGCCGCCTCCATGCTCCGGATCAACCACTACGGACCGGCGGCCACGCTGGACACCGTCCGCGCATGCCTCACCGGCCTGGCGACGGCCACGAACGCCGCCGCGGAGCCGGCCCTGGCCGCCGCCGAGGCCGCCTGGAGCGCGACCGTCGACGCCTGAGGACACAGCACTGCGGCCCCCGGAGGACGTCCTCCGGGGGCCGCACCCGCTCCGGGACGCCTCAGTGCCCGCCGGCGTCCACCACCTCGACGCCCCGGATGTTCCGCTCGATCTCCTCCGTGGGCAGCGCGACCGCCAGCGCCCAGTAGTAGACGACCAGCGAGAACACCACCACGACGCCGATGTCCCACCACAGCGGCAGGTTCCCCTGCGAGCCCTCGCCGAAGGTGCCCTGCCAGGAGACGATCCCCATCCCGACCAGGTAGACCGGCAGCCACTGCCCCGCCTTGAAGTCCATCCGCGGCGCGTTCGGCACTCCCTTGGACGCGGCGTACGCGGAGTAGCCGCCGAGCAGCACGTACCCGATCACGATCGCCAGGCCGAGGCGCCACAGGGTGTCCCAGCCCGACCAGTAGATGACCAGGCTCGCCACCACGAAGGCCAGCGGCGAGATGACCGTGCCGCCGGGCAGGTGGTACGAGCGCTCCATCCCCGGCAGCCGCTTGCGCAGCACGCCGAAGGCCAGCGGCGCACCCGCGTACATCAGCACGACGGCCGAGGTGATGAAGCCGACCAGCCGCTGCCAGCTCGGGAAGGGCAGGAAGCAGATCACCCCGGCGACCCAGGCGATGATCAGGCCCAGCCAGGGCACCGAGCGCTTGTCGGTGTACTGCAGGGCCTGTGGGGCGTAGCCGTTGCGGCTCAGGCCGTACGTCACCCGCGAGCTGGAGGTCATGTAGACCAGCCCGGTGCCGGCGGGCGAGATGATCGCGTCGATGAACAGGACGGTGGCCAGCCAGCCCAGGCCGATCAGGGTGGCGAGGCCCGCGAACGGTCCGCTGATGCCGGGGTAGGTGAGCGTGCCCCAGCCGCCGGCGAAGGTGTCCGGCGGCAGGGCGCCGATGAACACCACCTGGAGCATGACGTAGATGATCGTGCCGATCACCACCGACCCCAGGACGGCCCGGGGGATGTCCCGCCGGGGGTTGCGGCTCTCGCCGGCCCACTGGATGGCCTGCTCGAAGCCGAGCAGCGCGAAGATCACCCCGCTGGTGCTGATCGCGGCGAGCACGCCCTTGGCGCCGTCCGGTGCGAAGCCGTGGACGCTGAAGTTGGAGCCGTGGAACTCGGTGATCCCGAGCGCGAAGATGGTCAGGATCGGGACGGCGACCTTCCACACGGTGGCCACGCTGTTGGTGTGGGCGAGGAGCCTGACGCCGAGGAAGTTGATCGCGACGAAGACACCCATCAGCGCGGCCGCGACCACGAACCCTGCGGCGGTGAGCGTCAGGTTCTTGTTCAGCAGGCCGTCCGCCCAGGACCAGTGCTGGGCGTAGTTGATCATCGCCTGCACCTCGATCGGCGCGATCGTCGCCGCCTGCAGCCAGGTGAACCAGCCGAAGGACATCCCCGCGAACCCGCCGAAGGCGTAGTGCGGATACCGCGCCGTCCCGCCCGCCACCGGGAACAGCCCACCCAGCTCGGCGTGCACCAGCGCCAGCAGGATGATCGCCACCGCGCCGACCCCCCACGACACCAACGCCGCCGGCCCCGCCGCCACCGCCGCCTTCTGCGCCCCGAACAGCCACCCGGAGCCGATGATCGCGCCGACCGAGGCCCACAGCAGCCCGGCGACCCCGACCTCGCGCTTGAGCCCGGTATGCCCGGAGGCTCCCGTACTCGAATTCGTATCGGCATGAGCCATGCCCGGCCGCCTCTCACCTATCAGGACAAAATCCATCCCGACACTGCCGCAACACGCCGAACTCCCCCACGCCAAAACGCGCTCCGACCCGCACCTGTCAGCCAGACGGAGGAAGCGACCGCCGATGACGACCGCTCCCCTTCCGCAACAACGCCACCGGGGTATCGTCCTGCGCCTCGACCAGTTCCCCGCCCCGCCGCACGATCAGCGGATAAGCCTCCGAGAAGTCAGCCGCCACCGCCACCGGCCGCCAGACCCGCCTGGCGCAGGCGGGGCGTCGCCACCGCGATGCACCGCGCGCTGGTGGACGGGTTGGAGAGCCGGCGCGTGATGCTGAACAGCCGGCCGGAGGCGACGGCGGCCCAGGCCGCCTATCGGGCGTGGGGCTACCGCAGGGTGGGTGCGGCGGTTCCGTGGGAGGGCGCGGCGGAGCACGATGTCCTGGTGCTGGAGCTGTGAGGCGCCGGACCTGCTAGGACGGGACCTCGGCGAGGTGGCGGAACGTGCGGGCGTGGTCGGCGAGGGTGTCGCTGTCGAGCGTGATGTCGTCGTAGTGCTCGACGTAGATGGCCGCCATGCTGCCGTCGACCCAGGTACAGAACCCGAGGTCCTGGGGCTTCCCGGCCTTCTTCATGTCGGTGCCGTGACCGCATCTCATGACGCCGTCGCGGTCGCCCGGATCGACGGTGCGCAGGCCCACGACGTGCTGGCCGGTGCTCGCCAGGGTGGTCATGTGGTCGATCTCGGCCGAGGGCGCGATGGAGGGCAGCTCGCGAACAGCCAGGAGGACGGTCCGCGTCCTGTCCGCGGCCTGGTAGCCGCTGACCTTCGCATCGGCCAGGAGCGGCGAGATCTTGGGGAGCCGTTCCGCGGGGACGCTCGGCACCCCCAGGAAGTCCTTCGGCGGGCTGTAGCGGTACGCACCGAAGGCGGCGATGTTGTCGGCGAAGACCACAGCGAGGGTGGTGACTCCGGCGACCCCGAGTGCGGCCAGGGTCAGCCAGAGCCTGCGGCGGGAGCGCGGCGGTGGGGGCGGGGTCGGGGCGGCGGGGGTGACGTCCACCAGGACGTCACCGGCCGGGGTCTGATCTTGATCGAGCACCGGCATATCCGAGCAGGTCGGGGCCATGGGCACAAGAGATTTGGCGGCGGTCTCGACGGACAGTTCCCCGGACGTTCATCCGACGGGCACGCGGAACTCACCGGGGAGCGGCAGGCTCCCTGCCGGAGGCCGAGTTGGCTATACAACTTTACCGGCAGGGCTGCCGCCGAGGAGGAGACCACCGATGACCGAGCTGCCGCCGTACTGGCTGCGCGACAACTGCCCCTGCGCCGAGTGCCGGGATCCCCGGAACGGGCAGAAGCTGTTCCGGATCGGCGATCTGCCGGAGGGCCTGAGCATCGCGGCGAGCACCGAGACCGACGGGCACCTGGAGGTGCTCTGGTCGGACGGGCACCGGTCCCGGTACGCGCCGGAATGGCTCGACGAGGCGGACGAGGGAGACGGGCGCACCGAGGACGGCAAGCGGCTCTGGGCGGCGGCGGACTTCGCCCGCGGCATCCCCGAGGCGGAGCGGGCGGCGTACCTCGCCGACCCCGCCGAGCAGGCCGCCGTCCTGAGCGCCGTCCGCCGCAGCGGGTTCGCGGTGCTGCGCGGGGTGCCGGTCGTGACGGGGCAGGTGCTGCGGGTGGCGGAGAGCTTCGGGTACGTCCGGGTCACCAACTACGGGGAGCTGTTCGACGTCCGGGTCGAGCCGGACCCGAACAACCTCGCCTTCACCAGCGCCGCGATCGCACCGCACACCGACAACCCGTACCGCGACCCGGTGCCGACGCTGCAGCTGCTGCACTGCCTGGAGAACGCGGCGACCGGCGGGGACTCCGGGCTGGTGGACGGGTTCAAGGCGGCGGCGGTGCTCCGGGCGGAGTCACCGGCGGACTTCGCGACGCTGACCCGTACGCCCGTCCCCTTCGTCTTCCGCGACCGCCGCACCGAGCTGCGTGCCGACCGTCCGCTGATCGACGTGGACCCCCTCGGCCGGATCCGCGAGGTCAGGTTCAACAACCGCTCGATCGGCACCCTCCGGGGAGGCGACCGGGAAGCCTTCTACGCCGCCTACCGCCGCTTCGCCGCGATCACCCTGCGCCCCGAGTTGCAGCTCGCCTTCCGCCTCGGCCCCGGCGACTGCCTGATCTTCGACAACACCCGTCTCCTGCACGCCCGTACGGCGTTCCGACAGGACGGTCGCCGACACCTCCAGGGCTGCTACGCCGACCTGGACTCGCTGTCCTCCACCCTCGCCGTGCTGCACCGCCGCACCGCCGCCCTGGACGCGATCGCCGGGCTGTTCGCGGGCGAGGGCGCCGGGGAGTACCTGGGCGAGGAGGTCACCATGGCCGAGCACATGCTGCAGGCCGCCGCTGCCGCCGAGGCCGCCGGCGCGCCGGACCACCTGGTCGCCGCCGCCCTGCTGCACGACGTCGGCCACTTCTTTGACGAGCACGGCCAAGGTGCCCTGCACGGAGTGGATCTGATGCTGGGTCATGACAATCGGCACAGCCACACCGGCGCCGACTGGCTGACCCGCTGGTTCGGCCCGGAGGTCACCGAGCCGGTCCGGCTGCACGTGGCCGCCAAGCGCTACCTGTGCGCGGTCGAGCCCGGATACCGGGAGCGACTGTCCGAGGCCTCCGAGTACACGCTGGCCGTCCAGGGCGGCCCGATGTCCGACCGGCAGGCCACCGAGTTCGCCGAACTCCCGGGCGCCACGGACGCGGTGGCGGTGCGGCGCTGGGACGAGCAGGCGAAGGTGGCCGGCGCCGCGACCCCCGGCTTCGACCACTACCGCCCGCTGCTCGCCTCCCTCATGCGCTGACCCCGCAGAGCGCACGAAGCACGCGGAGCGCACGGGAGGTGGCTCAGTCCATCTCCCGCGCGTGCCGCGAAAGCGCCGAGGTGGCCAGGGAGTTGTGCACGCTGAAGGCCACCGTCCCGGGCAGGTAGCGGTCCTGGGACCATTCCACGGGCGTGCCCGTCGGGTCGGTGGTCCGGCGCCGTTCGCGCAGCAGCGGGCTGCCCCGGCGGCAGCCGAGCAGTCGGGCGTCCTCGGCGTTGGCGGCGACGATATCGATGGTGTGGTCGGCGTCGGTGAACAGGATGCCGTGCTCGCGCAGGACTTCGGTGTGGGAGACCACGTCCGGGGGCAGTTCGGCGACGATCTCGCCGACCCTCGGCGGGTAGACGGTGCGCTCGACCATCACGGGCGTGCCGGAGAGCGTGCGCAGTCGGACCGTCACGTACACCTCGGCGCCCGGTTCCAGGCGCAGTTGCTCGCGTTCGGCGGCGTCGGCCGGGCGGCGCACCAGCGAGTCGAGGATGCCGCCGGGCTCCTCGCCCATCGAGTAGGCCCAGTGCGTGAAGCTGAGCAGTTCGGAGAAGCTCTGTACCCGGGCGCCGCCGAGCACGACCCGGCGGGTGCCGCGGCGGGAGGTGACCAGTCCGTCGGAGCGCAGTACGGCGAGCGCCTGGCGGACGGTGCCTCGGGAGACGCCGTACTGCTCGGCCAGCGCGCCTTCGGCGGGCAGCCGGCCGGCCTCGCCGTACGCGCCGGTGGTGATGGCCTCGCGCAGGTCGGCGGCCACCTTCCGGTACAGGGCTCCGGAGGTTCGCTCCTCGGTCGCGGCGGGGCGCTGGGGCTCGGTCGCGGCGGGGCGCTGGGGCTCGGTTGCCACGTCAGTCAATGTCCCTCCTGGGGCAGTGTCCTGCGCAGCCGTACCGGCGCGGACAGCCCGACCTTATCCCGCTGCGCTTTCGAAGCATGGCACCGAACGGATCACGCTCCGGTGGCCGGATTCCACCGTTCCCGCAGCCGACCCCGGTTCTGGGCCGTCTGTTCACCTTCCCGTCACCGGACTGCGGCGTACTTACCCCCGTCAGCGAAGTTGGCTAGTCAACTCGGACGGTTCCGAACAGCCCCCGTAGCCCGGACGACTCCGGAAACGACTCCGGAAATCACTCCGGACCGCCACTCGCCAGATCCCCCGATCGAGACGCCCACTCGCAGTTCCCCCTTCTCAGGAGACTGACCCGTGTCCGTGCACCGCGCCCGCTCCGCCGCCTTCGCGGCCGTCCTGACCGCTGCCGCGCTCTCCCTCACCGCCTGCGGCTCCGCCGGCTCCTCCGCGAAGTCCGGCGACGCCGCGGGCGGCAAGAACGCCAAGACCGCCACCTCGGTCGCCGACTTCGGCGGCATGGACGGCCTGGTCGCCGCCGCCAAGAAGGAGGGCAAGCTGCACGTCATCACGCTGCCGCGCGACTGGGCGAACTACGGCAAGCTGATGGACGACTTCAAGGCCAAGTACGGCATCGAGATCGAGGACGAGAACCCGGACGGCTCCAGCCAGGACGAGATCAACGCGGTCACCTCCCGCAAGGGCCAGGACCGCGCCCCCGACGTCGTCGACCTCGGCTCCGCCTTCGCGATCAGCGCCGGCAAGCAGGGCCTGCTGGCCCCCTACAAGGTGACCGACTTCGACAAGATCCCGGCCACCATGAAGGACGCCAACGGCCTGAGCTACAACGACTACGGCGGCTACATGTCGATCGGCTGCGACGCCAAGAAGGTGTCCGTCTGCCCGAAGACCTTCGCCGAGCTGCTGAAGCCCGACTACAAGGGCATGGTCGCCCTGAACGGCAACCCGACCAAGGCCGGTGCCGCCTTCGGCGCCGTGTACGCGGCCGCGCTCGCCAACGGCGGCTCGCTGGACAACATCCAGCCGGGCATCGACTTCTTCGGCAAGGTCAAGCAGACCGGCAACTTCAACCCGGTCGAGGTCACCCCGGCGACCATCGAGAAGGGCGAGACCCCGATCAGCATCGACTGGTCGTACCTGAACGCCGGCTACGCCGACAAGTTCAAGGACAAGGGCATCGACTGGCAGGTGGCCATCCCGTCGGACGGCTCCTACGCCCAGTACTACAACCAGGCGATCAACAAGGACGCCCCGCACCCGGCGGCCGCCCGCCTGTGGGAGGAGTACCTCTACAGCGCCCAGGGCCAGAACGGTTTCCTCGGCGGCTACGCCACCCCGGCGCTGTTCGACGCCATGAAGGCCGCCGGCACCCTGGACGCGGCCGCCTCGGCCAAGCTCCCGCCGGTCGAGAAGCCCTTCACCACCTTCCCGACCCAGGACCAGACGGACGCGGCCAAGAAGGTCGTGACCGAGAACTGGGCCAAGGCGATCGCGGGCTGACCTGAGATGACCACGGCACCCACCCCGGTGCCGGCCTCCGCCTCCGCCGCCCAGAGCGGCGGAGGCGCCATCGCCGGCTCCGTCACCCCCGTCACCACGGCCGCCAAGGCCCCCCGCCCCGGCAAGCGCCGGGCCGGCGGCAGCCGAGCCTGGCTCGCCGCCCTCCCCCTCCTGCTGTTCTTCGTGATCGGCTTCGGCCTGCCGGCCGTGGCGATCGCCATCGGCGCGTTCACCACCTCCTCGGACGCGCCCGACGGCGGCGGCACCTTCACCGCCGCCAACCTGACCGGCTCCCTCCAGGGCGCCTACTGGACCGCCCTGTGGGGCAGCGTGAAGCTCTCGCTGCTGACCGCGCTGATCGCCACCGTGGTCGGCCTGCCGCTGGCCCAGGCCGTGGCGACCTCCCGGTTCCGGATGTTCCGCGAGGCGGTGATGTCGGCCTCCGGCGTGCTCGCCAACTTCGGCGGCGTGCCGCTCGCCTTCATGTTCGTCGCCACCCTCGGCAACTCCGGCGAGGTCACCAAGAAGCTCGGCCTGACCAAGCACGGCTGGAGCCTCTACACCTTCTCCGGCCTCTCGGTGGTCTACCTCTACTTCCTGGTCCCGCTGATGGTCATCACCATCACCCCGGCCCTGGAGGGCCTGCGCGTCCAGTGGCGCGAGGCCGCCTACAACAACGGCGCCACCTCCCTGCAGTACTGGCGGCACGTGGCGCTGCCCGTCCTGCTGCCCTCGCTGCTCGGCGGCTTCGTGCTGCTGTTCGGCGCCTCCTTCGCCGCGTACGCCACCGCCGAGGCCATGGTGGGCAGTTCGGTGCCGCTGATCTCGATGCAGATCGGCGACGCACTGTCCGGCAACGTCCTGGTCGGCCAGGGCAACCTCGCCCTCGCCCTCGGCCTCGACATGATCGTGGTCGCCTGCCTGGTGATGGCCGTGTACCTGCCCCTTCAGCGCCGGAGTGCCAAGTGGCTCGCCTGATCGATCGCATCCGTTTCGGCCGCGGCCTGGTCCTGCTGGTCTGCGCCGTCTACTTCGCCGTGCCGATGGCCGCCTCGCTGTGGTTCAGCATCGACGACAACAAGGGCGGCACCACCTTCCGCGCCTACACCGAGCTGCTGAACGCCCCCGGCTTCACCGACAGCCTGGTGCTCAGCCTCGAACTGGCCAGCGTCACCGTCGCGGTGCTGCTGCTCCTGCTCGTCCCGGCGATGCTCGCCGCCCGGCTCGGCGCGCCCAGACTGCGCCCGGTCATCGAGGTGATGTGCTCGATGCCGCTGGTCGTCCCGGTGGTGGCGCTCACCACCGGCATCATCGGCGTACTGCGCTGGGGCCCGGACTACCTGCAGGACACCCCGCTGTTCCAGACCATCGTGGCGATCCAGAACCCGGACTTCCCGATCGTCCTGGTCATCGCGTACGTGCTGATGGCGCTGCCCTTCGCCTACCGGGCGATCGACGCCGGGCTGCGCGGCGTGGACGTCGTCACCCTGGTCGAGGCCGCCCGCAACTGCGGCGCCGGCTGGCTGCGCGCGGTGTTCACCGTCGTCCTGCCGAACCTGCGCAGCGCGCTGCTGAACGCGGCCGTGCTCACCGTCGCCCTGGTGCTCGGCGAGTTCACCACCGCCTCCATCCTCGGCTTCGCCCCCTTCTCGGTGTGGATCAACTCCAACGGCAAGAGCGACGGCCAGATGTCCGTCGCGGTCTCGATGCTCAGCCTGCTGATCGTCTGGGTCGTCCTGCTGCTGATGTCCGCCGTCGGCCGCGGCCGCAAGGCCGCGCGCTCCTGAGCGCACCGCCCTTACGGTCCTGAACCGCCCCACGTTTTCCAGGAGTCACCAGCCATGACCACGGCCCCCGCCCCCGTCACCGGCGTCGCGCTCGCCCCCGGCAGCGCCACCGTCGAGTTCCGCTCGCTGCGCCGCTCGTTCGGCGCCACCACCGCCCTCGACGGCCTGGACCTCACCGTCCACCCCGGCGAACTGCTCGCCCTGCTCGGCCCGTCCGGCTGCGGCAAGACCACCGCGCTGCGCATCCTGGCCGGCTTCGAGCAGCACGACTCGGGCGAGGTCCTGGTCGACGGCCAGGACATCACCGCGATCCCCGCGCACAAGCGCGACGCGGGCATGGTGTTCCAGTCGTACAGCCTCTTCCCGCACCTGACCGCGCTGGACAACGTCGCCTTCGGGCTGCGGATGCGCGGCGCCGGCAAGGCCGACCGCCGCAAGCGCGCCCAGGAGCTGCTGGAGCTGGTCGGCCTGCCGCACCGCGCCGAGCACTACCCGCACCAGATGTCCGGCGGCCAGCAGCAGCGCATCGCGCTCGCCCGCGCGCTCGCCCTGCAGCCGCGTGTGCTGCTGCTCGACGAGCCGCTGTCCGCGCTGGACGCCAAGGTCCGGCTGCAGCTGCGCGAGGAGATCCGGCGCCTGCAACAGGAGTTGGGCATCACCACCCTGTTCGTCACCCACGACCAGGAGGAGGCGCTGTCGATGGCCGACCGGGTCGCGGTGCTGCGCGCGGGCAGGCTGGAGCAGTGCGCCACCCCGTCCGAGCTGTACGGCCGGCCGGCCACCGCCTTCGTCGCCGAGTTCGTCGGCACCATGAGCCGCATCCCGTGCACCCGCACCTCGGACGGCGTCGAGGTGCTCGGCCGCCGCCACACGGTGGACGGCGAGATCCCGGCCGACGGCGAGCTGCAGGTGCTGGTCCGCCCGGAGAACGTCACCCTGACACCCGCCGAGAACGGCCCCGCGCTGGTGGTCTCCGCGTCCTTCCTGGGCGCCGTCACCCGGCTCACCGTCCGCCTCGACGACGGCACCGAGGTCAAGGCCGACCTGCCCACCGAGGCCACCGCCGCGCTGCCGGCCGGCTCGCGCGCCGAGCTCACCCTGCCCGAGCGCCCCGTGCTGGTGGACCGCCGCCCGGCCTGAGAGCCTTGCACGTCCCTGCTCCGACGTTGAGAACCACCGAAGGTACCGCCATGCCTGAATCCGTCCTGCCCGAATCCGCCGCCTCGTCCGAGGCCGCCCTGCCCGCCGCCGTCCTCTTCGACATGGACGGCACCCTGGTCGACACCGAGCAGCTGTGGTGGCAGACCGCCGCCGAGATCGCCGAGGAGCTCGGCCACCCGCTCACCGACGAGGACGCCCCCGAGGTGCTCGGCCAGGCCGTCGAGCACACCGCCGCCCACCTCCACCGGGTCAGCGGCACCACCCTCGACGAGGCCGAACTCGCCGCCCGGCTGGGCGAGTCCTTCGCCGGCAAGGTCGCCGTCGAGACGGTGCCGCGCCCCGGCGCGCTCACCCTGCTCGCCTCGCTGCGGGACGCCCGGGTGCCCACCGCGCTGGTCTCCGCCTCCCCGCGCCGGGTGGTCGACCTCGTGCTGTCCGCCATCGGCCGGGACTGGTTCGCCGTCACCCTGGCCGCCGAGGACACCGAGCGCACCAAGCCCGCCCCCGACCCGTACCTCGCCGCCGCCGAGCGGCTGGGCCTGGACCCGGCCGTCTGCCTCGCCGTCGAGGACACCCCGACCGGGGTCGCCTCCGCGAGCGCGGCCGGCTGCGCCGTGCTCGCCGTGCCGTCCACCGCGACGCCGATACCGGACGGGAAGCGGATCACGCTGCTCGCCAGCCTGGAGCAGGCCGACCTCGCGCTGCTCGGGAAGCTCACCGCCGCCCCGGCGGTTTGACACCGACATGCCCTACGTCCTGCTCGCCCTCGCCATCCTGAGCGAGGTCTGCGCCACCAGCTGCCTCAAACTCACCGACGGGTTCACCCGCCTCTGGCCGAGCCTGGCGGTCGGCATCGGCTACGCGCTCTCCTTCCTGCTGCTCGGCCGCGCGCTCAAGCACATCCCGGTCTCGGTCGCCTACGCGGTCTGGTCGGGGGCCGGGACGGCGGCGGTCGCCGGGATCGGCGTGCTCGCCTTCGGCGAGTCGCTCGGGCGGCTGCAGTGGCTGGGGATCGCGCTGGTGATCGTCGGGGTGGTCGTGCTCAACCTCAAGGGCAGCCAGTGACCGTCGATTTCCGAACAGATCCCGACGGACCCTGACGGACTCTGACGGACTCTGACGGACTCTGACGGATCGTCATGTCACAAGACAGCTGGTCAACTCGCCGACCGGAGCGGGAAGTCGGACGGGCCGACTTCCCGCTCCGAGCCGTTCGCTACGGTGTTGCCCATGACGAACCCCCGGCCCCACCACTACCGCTTCGTCCACCGCGAGCTCGCCCGCCAGGTACTGGAGTTCGGCCCGCGCGTGGCCACCCCGGCCCCGGACGGCGGCAGCCTGCTGCCCGTCGTCACCAAGATCTGGGACGACCTCGGCGGGACCCTTCCGCCCGAGGACCGCCTACCCACCCACGGCCTCGACTGCCGCCACCTGTCGGTCGACGGCCACCACATGCTGCTGGTCACCCTGCCCAGCCCGGTCGGCGCCACCGAGGCCCACTTCGTCGCCGCCGTCCACCCCCAGGGCAGCCGGACCGTCCGCTACGTGACCCTGGAGCACGCACTCAACCCCTTCGACGGCAGCCCCGGCACCGTCCTCGGCGAGTGGACCACCGAGAGCCACCTCAACCACGGCCCGGGGCCCTCCCCCGTCGCCGAACTCTTCGTCGCGTCGGTCGTGCAGCTCGTCACCCCGAAGAAGCGCGGCTTCTGGCGCCGCTGACATCCAGCCCACCCCATGGCCCGGTCAAGCAAATGCCCAGCTACGGCAAAGTGTTGCTCGTCACACGAACCATCTGGAACCCGCCCGCCCCGCCGAGTCTTCTTCCCCATCGCACGTCAGATGGACGACGGACGGGGGGAGAGACCGTGGCGGACGACGGGGCGAAAGCCGGCGGGCCGGAGTTCAAGATCCGGCCGGGGGACCTGAAGGACGCCGCGCCGACGTTCGAGAACCAGAGCAAGGCGCTCAAGGAAGCGCTCGACAAGCTCAAGCAGAGCCTCACCGAGGCCGGCAGCCCGTGGGGCGGCGACAAGCAGGGCAACGAGTTCGCCCAGGCCTACAACGGCCCGCACGACAAGGTGCTCTCCGCGCTCGACGTCCTGGTCAAGGGGCTCACCAGCATCCACGACGGCCTGGTCGCCCACGCCGACAACCACACCGACGCCGACAACCACGCTCGCAAGAACATGACGCCATGACCGGCGCTCCCTTCCGGACGGGGGCGGCGGGTGGGTGAGTCCACGGCGGCGAAGGCCGTCCGCAAGCTCACCGGGATGTGGTGGCCCGACGCGGACCCGGACAAGCTCCGCAAGGTCGCCGACGCGTGGGAGGCGATGGCCACCGCCATCGACAACGTCACCGCGCCCACCAACCAGGCCGCCGCCGCGATCGTCGCCAACAACCACGGCCCGGCGATCGACGCCTTCGGCACGTTCTGGGGCCGGTACTACGGGGGCAAGGACAGCGCGGGCCAGGGCAAGGGCTGGCTCCCCGACACCGCCACCGCCTGCCGCAGCCTCGCCAAAGCCCTGCGCGACTTCGCCGCCGAGGTGGACAAGGCGATCAAGAAACTGGAGGAGGAGGCCGCGATCGTCGGCGCGACCCTGGTCGCCGGCACCGCCCTCGCCTTCTTCACCGTCGGAATCTCCGAAGGCGTCGCCGTCACCGCCGCCGCGGGCATCGTCGCCACCGCCGCCGGCCTCGGCGTCGCCGTCTCCGAGACCATCGCCATGATCGCCGCCACCGTCCTCACCGGCGTCGTGTTCGGCGCCGTCGAAGCGATCGCCGTCGACGTCGCCGTCGCCCAGCCCATCCGGGTCGAGTTCTACGACGACGGCGGCTACAGCCTCAAGGAGGCCGTCGAGGCCGAGAAGACCGGCGGCATCATGGGCGGCGCCGGTGCCGGCCTCGGCGCCGGCGGCCGGGTGCTGTCGACCGCCGCCGAGGTGTCCGACAACGCCTCCGTCGCCCTCGCCGCCGCCGGCAAACTCGCGAGTGCCGCCGACACCCTGCCAGGCCGCATGGTCACCGGTGCCGGCCTCACCTACGGCTACGACACCGCCTTCCAGACCGGCCCGGTCTTGCCGCTGGACGTCGCCCTCGGCGCCGTCGGCGGCGCAACCGGCCCCAGCGGCAAGGGAGTCGACACCGCAAAACGCATCGCCGACCTCACCGGAGAGGGCCACGCCCCGGGCCGGCACGTGAAACCCGACGACGCCGCTCTGCAAATCCGCCTGGGCACCACCATGACCAACCCCGACGGCTCCCCCAAGACCTACACCCAGGCTTCGAACAACGCCGGCCACGTCAAGTCGAACGATCACATCGACCCGCTGACGGGCAGCACGGTGGACGGCGACCACGGCGGAGTCCACAAGTGCGGTCCTTACGCGACCCGTTACAACGACCCGGCGGACTTGGTCGCGGTCGACAAGTACATGCGCAAGTACATTCGGGAACACGGCGAAGCACCGCAGGGCCCCGTCCCGATCTCCGACATCCTGGGCCCGGAAGGGCACAAGCGCTTCACCGGTTTCTACAAGGATCCACAGAATCCGAACCAGTACCTGCCGGTCGACTTCGAAGGTGGCAACATCGTCGCCATCTACGCGAAGGACGCGAACGGCCACTACGATCTCGTGACGTCGTATGCCAACCCCGCACAGGGGAAACACCCGTGAGGAACTCCATGGACCCCGAGCTGGCCGGATTCCTGCAGATGTACCTGAACGTCGAGATGGCTTCCGGCACCCTGGCTCGCGTCAAACGAACCATCCGGTCGGCGAGTTGGTGCGACGACGTACAGCGCAGGCTTGAGCGGAGCATCGCCGAACGGACCATGACCCGCGGCGAGTACTGCGAGAACACCTGGGTCGACTTCGAGACGGACGAAGAGATGTACGCCTATCTGGAAAAGGTTCACGCATACCTCTTCCTCGATGCCGCGGAACTCCCGCTCCCGCCTGACTGACTCCGCCGCAGGGGCGGGCGTCGAGATGACGCCCGCCCTGATGCCGGTCAGCGCGTCGCGGCCGGCACCCCTCGACAGCCGCGGGGCCTACGACCGCACCACCCGCGCCCGCAGGTAGTTGCGCCGGCCGAAGTTCGGTTCGTCCACCGCCGTCAGCTCCTCCACCTGGAACCGGTACAGCGCCGCCGCCCCGCCGCCGGTGAGGAACTGGCGCCGGACCTCCTCGTCCTGCGCGAAGGACGGGTAGCGCCCCTGGTACGCGGCCAGCGCCGCCTGCGCCTGCCGCCCCCAGGCCTCGCCCGCGCTGCCGGTCAGCTGCAGTCCGCGCAGCTGCTCGCCGAAGGCGGGCGGCGGCAGGAACACGGTGGCGGCGGCCCGGGCCTCCTCGGCGAGATGGTGGCTGTGCCGGGTGGAGCGCTCGCTGACGAAGTAGAGGACGAGGTCGTCGTCGTGGGCGAAGAAGGCGAGGTTGGCGTGCGGTCCGTGTTCGTGGCCGGCGGTGGCGAGGGTGAGCACCATGGCCTCCGCGAGCAGGCCCTCGACGCCCTTGTGCAGCAAGTCGCCCGGCCAGTCCCCCTGTGTGATGTCGAGTCTGTACGGCATTCGGCACTCCCTCCGCTGGCACGCCCGGCGCCCTCGCGCCCCGAGCACGACTGAGCCGGGCGGGCGCCCCCTGAGGAGGCCCCACGCCCGGCTCACATGCTCTACCCGCCACCCCGGCGGAACAAGGGTCGCGGAACGGGTGGAACGAGCGCGATCAGCGCCGCCGCACCCGACGGTCTCAGTGCCGCTGCGCCCCGTACGCCGAGTGCCCGTGGCTCACCAGCGGCGGCACCCCCGGGCCGAGCAGCGGCCGCAGCGCGCCGGTCCGCATCCGGTCCACCAGTGGCCCGCAGCGCCCGGCGACCGGTGCCAGCACCACCGCGACCAGCAGGCCGACCAGCGCGCCCACCGCCACGTCGTGCGGGTAGTGCACGCCGACCCAGACCCGGGAGGCGGCCATCAGCACCGCGAACAGGCCGGCCACCCAGCCGAGCCGCCGGTTGACGAACCAGAGCGAGGCCGCGGCGGCGACGGCGATCACCGAGTGGTTGCTCGGGAAGGACCAGTCCCCGGTGCCCGGGCAGGTCTCCAGCGAGACGCTGCCGGGGATCTGCGCGCAGGGCCGGACCTCCTCGACGATGCCCTTGAGCCCCGAGTTGACGACGTAGGCGATGACCACGATCACCGGCGAGGCCAGCACCTTGGCCATCACCGCGGAGTCCGCGCCGCGCGCCCGCCACCACGCCCAGAGCATGAAGATCGCGAACAGGCCGAGACCGATCGCCGACCAGACCTTGATCAGCTCGTCCAGCCAGTGCGGGGCCGACTGCGCCCACCCGTTGACGCGGGTGTAGAGGCTGCCGTCGATGCCGCTGCCGTCATAGACGGCGAGGGCCCGTGAGGACATCACGCGTCACCTCCGTGACGTGGCGCCTTACGGGCGCGGAACAGTTCGAGAACAATGGGGAACACGGAGACAACTACTACCAGACCGATGATGGGCAGCAGATACTGGTCGATCCCGGGTACCGACGATCCGAGCGCGTACCCGGCGAGCACCACGCCGACCGTCCAGACCGCACCGCCGACGACCTGCCAGAGGGTGAACGAGCGGACTGGCACTTCGAGCACGCCGCACAGCGGATTCAACACCGTTCGGACCACCGGGATGAACCGGGCGAGCATGATCGCCTTGCCGTGGCCGTACTTCGCCAGCAGTTCCTCGGCCCGCGCGGCGCCCTTCAGCAGGCTCTTCCGCCTGGTGCGGCGCAGCAGCGACCGGCCGCCGCGCCGGCCGATCAGGTAGCCGACCTGGGCCCCGCCCAGTGCTCCGACCAGGGCGGCGGGCAGCACCTGCCACAGTTCCAGCTGGGGCCCCTTGGTCACGCCGGGCACGCAGAGCAGTCCGGCGGTGAACAGCAGCGAGTCGCCGGGCAGGAAGAAGCCGATCAGCAGGCCGGTCTCGGCGAACAGCACCACGGCGATGCCGAGCGCGCCGAAGGCGGCGAGCAGTGAGGACGCGTCCAGCGGGTTCACCGCGAGGTGAACGGCCGGATCGCCGGGGAACTGGAGCAAGGCTGGCGGACCTCCCGTACGTTGGAGGGCGGTTCACGGCGCATTCCGCCGGAACCGACCGGTTCACAGCGGATCCGCTCAGGCCGGCTGTTCACGGCGAACCCGCCGGGACAGCGGTTCACAGGGACCCGCCCGGACCGGGAGGCTCACAGGGACCGCCCGGACCGGGAGGCTCACAGGGACCGCCCGGACCGGGGAGGTTCACAGCCGGACTTCACTGCCGGGCTCTTCAGCCGGACCCGCCCGACCGTCTACAGTCACGTAGACGGTCTACATGACTGTAGACGAAACTTGGAGGAATCGCCGCCATGTCCGACGTACCGTCCGCCCGCCGGCCCGCCGGGGAGCTGGAGGCCGAGGTGCTGGCCGCCCTCTGGTCGGCCCGGCAGCCGATGACGCCGCAGGACGTCCAGGCGGCGCTCGGCGGGGACCTCGCCCGCACCACGATCGCGACGATCCTGGCCCGGCTGCACGACAAGGGGACGGTCGAGCGCACCCGGGCCGGCCGCGCCTACGCCTACACCCCGACCGTCCAGGACACCGCCGGACTGGCGGCCCGCCGGATGCACACCGAGCTGGGCCGCGAGGCCGACCGCTCCACCGTGCTGGCCCGCTTCATCTCCGACCTCTCCGCCGAGGACGAGCAGCTGCTGCGCGACCTGCTCGGTGACGGCCCCGCCGGCCCCGGCACCGGAGCCGCCGACGCCGGAGCCCTCACCAGAACCGTCGGCGACGACCACCCGTGGCCGGGCAGCAGGGGAGCGGCCGGCCGATGATGATCGCCGTCTGGGCCCCGCTGCTGCTGCCGTTCCTGGCCGCCCCGCTGGCCCGCCGCCTCGCCGAACTGCTGTCGCCGCGAGCCGCCGCCTGGATGCTGGCCGGCAGCGCCGCCGTCCTGGCCGGCGGCACCCTCTGCTCGCTCGGCCTGCTCGCCGCTGCCGGGCTGCTCCAGCTGCCGCCGGTCGCCGCCCTCGGCCACCTCTCGCTGCCGTGGCTCACCGCGGCCGCGCCGGCCGCCCCGCTCGCCGCCGCGGCGGCGGCCCTGGCGCTCGTCGCGCTCGCCGCGCTGGCGGTGCGCACGGCCCGCCGCCGACGGCTGGAGCTGCGCACGGCCCGGGCCTCCCTCCCGGCCGATGACCGGCATCCGGATACGCGCCTCCCGCGCGCCACCGTGCGCCGGGCTCGCACCCCGGATCGCCGCACCGCCCCGCCGAGGCCCGCCGAGCCCGCGTTCTCCGCCCTCCTGCGGCCCGCCGGATCGGTGCTCACGGCGCTTCTGCGGCCCGCCGAGCCCCCGCTCGCCGTCCTGGACGACGAGCGCGCCGACGCCTTCGCCCTGCCCGGCCGTCTGCGCCGCCCCGGCCGACCGGGCGAGCCCGGCCGGATCGTGGTCACGTCGGGGATGCTGCGGGCCCTCAGCGGCCCCGAGCGCTCCGCCCTGCTCGCCCACGAGCGCGCCCACCTGGCCGCCCGCCACCACGTCTTCCTCGCCCTCGCCGAGCACGCCGCCGACGTCCACCCGGCGCTCCGCCCGCTGCGCGCGCCGCTCGGGTACCACCTGGAGCGCTGGGCCGACGAGGTGGCGGCGGCCCGGGTCGGCGACCGCACCGTGACCGCCCGCGCGGTCGGCCGGGCCGCCCTCGCCGCGAGCCGCTCCCCCTGGCCGGACCGGCCCAGGCTGGCCCCCGCCGCGCACTCCGGGCCGGTCCCGCGCCGGGTCGCCGCCCTGCTCCAGCCCCGCCCGGCGGCCACCCCCGGCACCCGGCTGCGGGCGGTCGCGCTGGCCCTGGCCGCCTGCCTGGCGCTGAGCACCGGCGCCACGCTGGAGGCCACCGCCGACCTGCACCACACCGTCGAGGCGGCCCAGCAGGGCGTGGGCGCGCAGCGCTGAGACCCACCCGGGCCCGGGGGTCGCCCGGGCCCGGGGCCGCTCCCGCGTACCGTCCGGTATGCCGAGTTGGCAGACCCCATCCCCACGGGCCCAGCTCACCCGTACGCTTTCGTCAGCGCGTCGGCCCCGGCGCGACCTCGAACGGCGGCGAGGAGCGGACCGAGTGCGGCAGACCGGACGGCAGTCCCGACGACCAGAGCGCCGCACCCCGCCGACCGCGACGGAGCTGGCCAAGGTCCACGAGCGCACCCTCGCCGACGCCGCCGCCCGGGAGCTGACCGGTCCCGCCTCCCCCGAGGAGGGCGGCGTCCCCGGCCTGCTCGAACCCCGCCCCGAGATCGGCGACTCCTGGGCCCGGCTGCGCCGGCTCGGCCTCGACCCCGACACCGGTGCCGCCGCCGCCCTGCTCGGCCCGGCCGAAATCGAACAGCGCCGCCGCGCCAGTGGGCTTGACGCAGTCATGCCAGTCCTGCGGCAGACCCTGCTGGAACCGACCGACGCACTCCCGCTGATCCTCGCCATCGCCGACGCCGAGGGCCACGTGCTCTGGCAGGAGGGCGAGCGCGGCCTGCGCCGCAGCGCCGACCGGATCGGCTTCATCACCGGCGCCCGCTGGATCGAGGAGAGCGTCGGCACCAACGGCATCGCCGTCGCCCTGCGCGCCCGCCGCCCGATGCACGTCCACTCCGCCGAGCACTACCTGCGCAGCCACCACTCCTGGACCTGCGTGGCCGCGCCCGTGCACGACCCCGGCACCGGGCAGCTGGTCGGCGCCATCAACCTGAGCGGCCCCGCGCACAGCATCCGCCCGTACCTGCTCCAGCTCACCGCCACCGCCGCCCGGCTCGCCGAGACCGAGCTGCGCGCCCACCGGCTGGAGGCCCTGCACCAGCTGCGCACCCTGGCCGCCCCGCTGCTCGCCCGGGTCGGCGGCCCGGCCCTGGTGGTGGACGCGGCCGGCTGGACCGCCGCCGCGGCCGGGCTGCCGCCGCCCAACCGGCTGCGGGTGCCCAGCGAGGGCTGGGCCCCGGCCGCCGTGCACTGGGTGCCCGGCCTCGGCGAGTGCGTACTGGAACCGCTCGCCGACGGCTGGCTGGTGCGCCCGATCCGGCCGCCCGAGGAGGACGGCTCCGGCACGGTGAGCGCCGAACAGGCCGAGGGGGCCCGGCTCCGACTCGACCTGCGCCGGGCGGACCGGCCCGAACTGTCCGTCCGGGGCGCGGTCGGCAGCTGGTCCCACCCGCTCAGCCCGCGCCACGCCGAACTGCTGCTCCTGCTCGCCACCGGACGCCAGGGCAGCACCGCCGCCCAGCTCGCCGAGGCGCTGTTCGGCGACGCGGGCCGGACGGTGACGGTCCGCGCGGAGCTTTCCCGGCTGCGCCGCTACCTGGGCGGGCTGCTGGCCCACCGGCCGTACCGGATCGCCGAGTCGGTGCTGGTCACCGTGGAGGGGCCGGACGACCCGTACGACCTGCTGCCCGCCTCCACGGCCCCGGCCGTCCGGAGACTGCGGGCCGCGCTGGCGACGGGGGCGGTGCGGCTGCCCGGAGCGGTACCCGTCCCGCCGCCGCGCGCACCCGGCGACCAGCCGCTCGGCCGCTGAGGCCGCGGCCGACCGCCAACCGCTCACCGACCGCCGACCCTCAGCCGCTTGCCCGCCGCCCGTCAGCCGCCCGCGAGCAGCGCGGCCAGGTCGTCGTCGGTGGGGCCGCAGTCGCACTCCCGCGCCTCGGAGACCAGCGCGTACGTCCGGTCCAGCCAGGCCTGCACCCGGGGCTTGGGAGCCTCCAGCAGGGCGCTGCCGTGCGGGGATTCGAGCGCCAGGTGCAGCGTCGAGCCGTGGCACGGGCAGTACGCCGGCCACAGCTTGACGTCACCCTGGCCGCTCAACATGCCCAGGCCGTCGCGCAGCAGCTCGCGCGAGAACACCCAGTCGGCCTCGTCCGGCCGCCCCAGGTGGAACGTCAACAGCACCTCGTACGGGCGGGCGGCGTCGAACCGGAACCGGGTGCGCACCTCGCCGACCACCTCCTCGCCCAGCGAGATCCGGAGCGTCAGCACCTCCTCCACCGCCGCCGGAGCGGCGGTGGAGCCGTCCCCATCGCCGCCCGTGGGGGTGGCGGCGATGGGTGCACTGGAGGCTGCGGACAGCGGGTCGGGCGGCATGACGGTCTCTCCGGGGCGGCGTGGGATGGACCCAGCCTGCGCCACCCCGTGCCGGGCGGCAAGGGTTGCAAGGGGGTTGCAACAACCGCCACCATCCAGGCCAACCGCCCCCTACTTCCCTGTCGGACGGAGCGTCAACTTCCGGACATCGAACGGGTGTCCACGAAATGGATGGAACCCGTCCACGGTATGACCGCCCGCTGGTACGCTCTCCCCCTCCCCGGCGCGGGCCCGCGGCGGACCGGCCCGCGACGGCCGGAACCAGGCCCGGCGGCAGCGCGTGGGAGAATACGGCGACGCGACTTCGGGGAGGGAGGGGGTCCGGTGGCTGTGCGCGAGGACACCGCGCGGGACGTGCGGCACGAGCCCGAGCGGCACGGCCGGCACGGCCGACCGCGCCCCTTCGGCGGCCGACTCCGACTGCCCACCCTGCGCTTCTCCGGCGCTGCGATGGCGATGTCCACCGTCGTCGGCATCAGCATCGCCACCACCCTCCTGCTCAACGAGCAGCAGGGGATCGGCCGTCGGGCCGGCGTGGCCCGGGTCGGCTCCACCCCGCCGCCCACCCCGGGCGCCACCGACCAGGCCGAGGCGGCCTCCGCGCAGACCCCGACCGCCACCCCGGCCGGCGGACCGTCCGCCACCCGGCAACCGGCACACCCGTCCACGCGCCCCGCGGCCCACCCCTCGGGAGCGGCACCGGTCCTGGCCACCCCGCCCGGCGACCGCTCGGCGCACCCGGGCTCCTCGGCCCCGACCGGGGGTCAGACCGCCACCGGGCAGGATTCGCAGCCCCCCGGCACCCAGCTCGCGGGCACCCAGCCGGGCGTACCGGCTCCGGCCGGGCCCTCGCCCGCCGCCCCGACCCCGCCCGCCGGACAGCCCGACGGCCAGCCCACCGACGGCGTGCCACCGAAACTGCCCGGCATCAGGCCCACCGCGCCCACCCGCCCCGTGCCGCCGCCCACCGAGACCGCCCCCGGCACCGGCGGGTCCCCGGACGGCCAGGCCCCGACGGACCCGGGCGGCGACGGCGGCACACCGACGGACACACCCGGCCCCACCGCACCCGCTCCCACCGCGCCCGGCCCCACCGCGCCCGGCCCCGGTACGCCGGACCCGAGCACCGACCACGCCCTGTCCGGCACCTCCCTGGTCGCCCCGCTCGGCCGCGACGGCCTGCGGCACGAGCTCGGCCTCACCGTGACCGAGCCGGTCACCGCCCTGCAGGCCGAATTCCGGCTCGCCCCGGGCGAGTCCGCCGCCGGCACCGGCACCGCCTGGACCGACCTGCCCGGCGCCGTGGTCACCGTCCAGCAGGAGCGCGGCACCCTGGTCTACCGCTTCACCACACCGCCCGGCACCGACGTCCGGCCCGGCCACTACACCTTCGGCGCGCGCGGCGCCCGTCCGGCCGCCGCCGACCCGTCCGCGGTCCGCAAGTCGGCCCCGGCGGAGAGCTGGAGCGCCTCCGCCTTCGCCCTCGACCACCCCCGCGCGGTCGCCGCGCTCGGCGGCTTCGACCCCATCCCGCCACTGCCCACCCCGGCACCGCCGACCCCGTCACTGCCGGCCGCGCCGCCGCCCTTCGCGCCCCAGGCCCCCGGTGTCCCGGCGGCCCCCGCGCCCCGCTGACGGCCCGGGCGGTCCAGGCCGTCCGGCGGTGCAGGCCGTCCGGTGGCCACGCTTCTCCAACGGCCACGCTCCTCCGACGGCCCATCGTCACAACATTCCGACAGTCCGACGATCCGACAGCTGAGCTGCTCGGACGGGCGCATCCCCGCACCCTCGTTCGTTACTGTGGGCAGCACCCGGCCGGGCGCCCCCAAAGGCCCCCGACCGGGGCCGTCGTTCCGCACCCGAGGAGGAGTCCGTGCCCACCGTCCTGACCCAAGGCGGCAACGCACCGCTGACCGCCGCGCGAGTGACCGTCGAGGTCACCGCGCCCAAGGCGCTGGACGTCTCCGGCCTGCTGCTGACCGACGCCGGAAAGGTGCGCTCGGACGACGACTTCGTCTTCTTCAACGCCCCGAACGGCCCGGGGGTGAGCCACCGCCCGGCCGCCGCCGGTACTCCCGACGCGATCACCGTCGACACCCGGGCCGTCCCGGCGGACATCACCAAGATCGCGGTCACCGCCAGCCCCGCCGACCAGGTCTCCACCTTCGCCGGGACCGAGCCCACCGCCACCGTCCGCGACGCCGACACCGGCGAGGTCCTGGTCACCTTCACCCCGCCCCGGCTGGGCCTGGAGACCGCGCTGGTCGTGGTCGAGGTCTACCTGCGCAACGGCGCCTGGAAGGTGCGCGCGGTCGGCCAGGGCTACGCCAACGGCCTCGCGGGCATCGCCACCGACTTCGGCGTCAGCGTCGACGACACCCCGGCCCCGGCCGCCCCCGCCCCGAGCACCCCGCAGGCCCCGGCCGCGCCGGCCGACCCGACCCTCCAGCTCCCCACCCCGCCCGACGCACCGCCCGCCCCGCCCGCTCCCCCGGCGGCTCCCCCGGCCCCCGCGACCCCGCCCGCCGCCGCGGTCGACCCCCGGATCGCCCTCGCCACCGGCTCCCACCCGCTGCCGCCGGCCCCGCCCGCGCCGCCCTCCGTTCCCGCGACCCCGGGCGCGCCCGCGAAGATCACCCTGGACAAGGGCCGGGTCAGCCTGGTCAAGGGCAGCTCCGTCTCCCTGGTCAAGAACGGCCGCCCCTTCCTCTCCTCCGTCCGGATGGCCCTCGGCTGGGAGCCCGCCGCCCGTGGCCGCAGCATCGACCTGGACGCCTCCTGCCTCGCCTTCGACGCCCGCCACAAGCGGCTGGAGACGGCCTGGTTCATGAAGCTGAACATCTTCAACGGCGCCATCGCCCACTCCGGCGACAGCCTCACCGGCGGCGGCGACGGTGACGACGAGCTGATCACCGTCCACCTGGAGGGCCTGCCGGCCGAGGTCCACGGACTGGTCTTCGTCGTCAACTCCTTCTCCGGCCAGAAGTTCACCGACGTGAAGAACGCCTACTGCCGCCTGCTGGACGCCGGCACCAACGAGGAGCTGGTCCGCTTCGACCTGACCCACTCCGAGTCGCGCACCGGCGTGGTGATGTGCAAGCTGGTCCGCCGACCGGGCGGCGAGTGGGAGATGACCGCGCTCGGCGAGTACGTGGACGGCAAGACCGCCCGGGCGATGATCGAGCCCGCCGCCGCGCTGCTCTAGCCCACCGCCCTCATCACGCCAACGCCCACGAATTCACCCTCCTGAGGCATCAAGTCGCACACACACCGACTCGATTGACTCTCAGGGGGGTGAATCGCACTCTCCCCCGCACTCGCTGAGGAGAGACCGTGCCACGCTTCCTGTCCCGCCTCGCCGTCGCCGGCACCGCCGCCGCCCTCGCCGCCGGACTGACCACCCCCACCACCGTGCAGGCCGCCGCCGAGCCGTCCGCCCGCGCCCGGGCGCTGACCTGGGTGGCCATGGGCGACTCCTACACCGCGGGCGTCATCGAGGCCACCGGCGACCTGACCGACCCCCGCGACGGCTGCGCCCGGACCGTCGGGTCCTACCCCGAGATCATCCGCCGCGACCTCGGCTTCCTGGTCGACCAGCGCAACGTCAGCTGCAGCGGCGCCACCACCGAGAACATCCACGCGACCAAGCTCTCCCCGCTCGGCCGCCCCCTCCCGCCGCTCGGCACCGACCCCGGCGCCCCCTACCCGCCCGTCCCGCCGCAGGTCGACGCCGTGGGCCCGGCCACCGACCTGGTCACCGTCGGCATCGGCGGCAACGACCTCGGCTTCGCCGAGATCCTCAAGAACTGCATCGAACTCGGCGCCACCCACCTCGGCCAGGGCACCCCCTGCAAGGACAAATACGACGCCGGCCTGCCCGACCGCCTGGCCGCGCTGCGCAGCGGCTACGACACCATGCTCACCGCGCTGCACGTCAGGGCCCCGTTCGCCAAGGTCCTCACCGTCGGCTACCCGCACCTCATCCCGGAGAACGTCAACCTCTGCACGTACGGCGACCTGCTGCAGTTCGCCACCTTCACCACCGGCGACCTCGCCTGGGCCCGGACCGCGATCCTGGAGCCGCTCAACGCGGTCATCGCGCAGAACACCGCCGCCCACGGCGACACCTTCGTCGACCTCTACCCCTCCACCGCCGGCCACAGCGTCTGCGACCCCGACCACTGGCTGGACGGCGTGCTGACCAGCGTGATCCCGCTGAAGTACGCGGTGGTGCACCCGAACGCCCGGGGCCAGGCCAACGCCGCCGCCGTCGTCGAGGACGCCGTCCTCGGCGGCTGAACGGAAAACCGGTGGCCCGCCGGCCCGCCGACGATCATGCTGAGCGGATGATCATCCGCGAAGCCACCCCCGAGGACTGGCCGGCCATCTGGCCCTTCTTCCAGGCGATCGTCACCGCCGGCGAGACCTTCCCCTACCCCCTCGACATGCCCTCCGAGCTCGGCCAGGAGTGGTGGCTGCTCGCCGCCCCCAACCGCACGGTGGTCGCGGTGGACGAGGACGGGCGGATCGTCGGCACCGCCAACATGAACCGCAACCGGCCCGGCAACGGCTCGCACGTCGCCAGCGCCAGCTACATGGTCGACCCGGCCCACCACGGCAAGGGCATCGGGCGGGCCCTGGTCGAGTACACCCTCGACTGGGCCCGCCGGGCGGGCTTCCGCGCCATGCAGTTCAACGCGGTGGTCGCCAACAACCACCACGCCGTGAAGCTCTACGAGTCGCTCGGCTTCGAGATCGTCGGCACCGTCCCCGAGGCCTTCCACCACCCGGTCGACGGCTACGTCGGCCTGCACGTCATGTACCGCCCTCTGTAAGGGACTTCACTCCCCGCGCTACTCCTCGATCGCCCCGCCGACCCGCCGCAGATGCTGCCGGAAGCTGTACGACGGGTCGGCGGCGCGGCGCTCCAGGTACGCGTCGAAGGCGGTCTGCGCGCGCAGCGTGTCACCGTCGGCGATCCGCCCGGCCTGCGCGCGCTCGGTCCGGGCGATCGCGCCGGCCGCCTCCAGCACCTCCCCGACCCGGTCGGCCGGGACGAACAGCACCCCGTCCGGGTCGGCGAACACCACGTCCCCGGCCGTGACCGTGTGCGGCCCGACCCGCGCCGTCCGCAGCGCCTCCGGCTCCCGGTCGTCCAGCCGCATCGGCCCGAGCGGCAGCGCGCCGTAGCTGAACACCGGCAGCCCGATCTCCAGCAGCTCGGGGGTGTCCCGGTGCAGCCCCCACACCACGATCCCGGCCACCCCGGCGGCCCGCGCCTCCAGCACCGCGAGGTCCCCGACGCAGGCCTCGTCCGTCCGCCCGCCGTTGTCGATCACCAGCACGTCCCCGTCCCGGGCGGCCCCGTACGCCTCCAGGAACACGTCCACACTCCCGTAGTGCCGCACCGGCAGCACCCGCCCCGCCACCCGCGCCCCGGCCCCCACCGGACCGACTCCCACCGGCGCCGCCCGCACCCCCACCCCGAGCCGCACACACGCATCCGCCACCACCGGCGTCGACAGCCCCGCGAACTCCTTCAGCATCCCCAACTCCTTCCGCCAAGACCCCAGTTCACAGCACCGGGATCCTACGCCCGCCCCAAACTCACACCATCGGGTGAAAGCTCACCGTGGACTGCGCTTCCCGCCCCGACCGTGCATAGCGTGACGCCCATCTGAAGGAGGGGCACCATGAGTGCTGTGGCGCATGAGCAACCGATCACGGACTCCCCATCGCAGGCAGACATCCTGCTGGAGGGCTTCCTGAGCCTGCACTCCCCCGAAGGCTTCCGAGCCGAGCTCATCGAGGGAGAGATCATCGTGGCACCACCGTCGGACGGCGATCACGAGGACCACATCGATCTGCTGATCGACCAGGTGAAAGCGCGGTCCAGGGTCCGCATGCAGGTGTCCGGCGGCAAGGGCCTCCGTCTGATCAGCGGCGGACCCTGCCCGAAGAACCACGTCGTCCCGGACGCAACGTTCGCTCCACGGGAACTCCGCCTCTTCCGCGGCGCCCCGCCGTGGATGGAACCGGACGGTGTGGCCATGGTCGCCGAGGTCACGTCGAGCAAGCCCGACCAGGACCGCATCACCAAGCGGCACGGCTACGCCCGGGCCGGAATCCCGCTCTACCTCCTCGTCGACCGCGAGAGGTCCCAGATCAGCCTGTTCGGCGAGCCGCACCGCGAGGAGTACACCGAGGTCCACCTGTCCGCGTTCGGTGAACCGCTGCTGCTCCCGGCTCCCTTCGAGTTCGAGCTGGACACCAAGGACTTCCTCTAACGCGAAACGGCTCGCACCCCCTCCCACACAGGGGGTACGAGCCGTTCCACCGGGCCGGCAGCGTCAGCTGCGGGTGGCCATGGCCCGCAGGAAGAAGGTCAGGTTGGCCGGGCGCTCGGCGAGGCGGCGCATGAAGTAGCCGTACCACTCCTGGCCGTACGGGAGGTACACGCGCATCGTGTTGCCCTCGCCGGCGAGGCGCAGCTGCTCCTCGGGGCGGATGCCGTACAGCATCTGGTACTCGAAGGAGTCCCGCTTGCGGCCGTTCCACTGGGCCAGCTGGCCGGCGATCTTGATCATGTTGGGGTCGTGCGAGGCGATCATCGGGTAACCCTCGCCCGCCATCAGGACCTTCAGCGCGCGGACGTACGCGAGGTCGACCTCGTGCTTGCCCTGGAAGGCGACCGACTCGGGCTCCTTGTAGGCGCCCTTGCACAGGCGCACGCGGGAGCCGGCGCCGGAGAACTCGCGGCAGTCGGCCTCGGTGCGGCGCAGGTAGGCCTGGAGCACGACGCCCAGCCAGGGGAAGTCCGCCCGCAGCTCGCGCGCGATGGCGAGGGTGGAGTCGGTGGTGGTGTGGTCCTCCATGTCGAGGGTCACCGTGGTGCCCGCGTCGGCGGCGGCCTCGCAGATGCGGCGGGCGTTCTCCAGCGCGATCTTCTCGCCGTCCACCGGGAGGAACTGGCCGACGGCCGACAGCTTGACCGACACCTCGGCGCCGGCCGCCAGGCCGGTCTCCTTGAGGGCCTTGAGCAGGTGCTCGTAGGCCTCGGCGGTACCGGCGGCCTGGGAGGCGTCCTGGGTGTCCTCACCGAGGTGGTCCAGGGTGACCTTCCGGCCGGTGGCGACCAGGTCGTCGCAGGCGGTGACCGCGTCGTCGAGGGCTTCGCCCGCGACGAAGCGCTCGACTATCGCGTGGGTCGGGGGGAACTTCTCGACCACGGTGCGGACCTGCGGGGACCGGGAGGCCGCGAGAAGGGCGGAACGGAGCATCGTGACTCCTGGAGCTGGTGTTTCCAAGGGTGGCAGAAGGGGGGCCGGGGCGGCGGGCACGGGGGTGGAGCACGCCGCCCCGGCGGGCGACGCCCGGCTGCGGGGCCGGGCGTCGCGGGTGACCGATGGCTACTGGACGAGCCGTGTGGTCAGCACGTCAGGGCTGGTCAGCCCATGTGCGGGTAGCGGTAGTCCGTCGGCGGGACGAAGGTCTCCTTGACCGAGCGGGTCGAGGTCCACCGCGTGAGGTTCTGCTTGGCACCGGCCTTGTCGTTGGTGCCGGAGGCCCGGCCGCCGCCGAAGGGCTGCTGGCCGACGACGGCGCCGGTGGGCTTGTCGTTGATGTAGAAGTTGCCGGCCGCGAAGCGCAGCTTGTGCATGGCGTCCTGGGCGGCGGCGCGGTCCTGGGCGATGATCGCGCCGGTCAGGCCGTAGGCCGACGCCGACTCCATCTGCGCCAGCATCTCGTCGTACTTCTCGTCCTCGTAGACGTACACGGCGAGGATCGGGCCGAAGTACTCGTCGCGGAAGTACTCCGAGGCCGGGTCCTGGCACACGAGCACGGTCGGGCGGACGAAGTAGCCGACCGAGTCGTCGTAGGTGCCGCCGGCCAGGACCTCCACGGAGGGGTCGGCCTGGGCGCGGTCGATGGCGGCCTTGTTCTTGGCGAAGGCGCGCTCGTCGATGACGGCCGACATGAAGTTGGACAGGTCGGTGACGTCGCCCATGGTGAGGCCGTCGACCTCGGCCGCGAACTCGTCCTTGAGACCGGCCCACAGCGAGGCGGGGACGTAGGCGCGGGAGAGCGCCGAGCACTTCTGGCCCTGGAACTCGAAGGCGCCGCGGGTCATCGCGGTCTTCAGGACCTTCGGGTCGGCGGACGGGTGGGCGACCAGGAAGTCCTTGCCACCGGTCTCGCCGACGATCCGCGGGTAGGTGCGGTAGCCGGCGATGTTGGTGCCGACCTCGCGCCACAGGTGCTGGAAGGTGGCGGTGGAGCCGGTGAAGTGGATGCCGGCCAGCGCCGGGTGCTTCAGCGCGACCTCGGAGACGGCCAGGCCGTCGCCGGTCACCATGTTGATGACGCCCTTGGGGAGGCCGGCCTCCTCGAGCAGCTGCATCAGCAGGTGCGCGGAGAACTGCTGGGTCGGGGACGGCTTCCAGAGCACCACGTTGCCCATCAGCGCGGGCGCGGTCGGCAGGTTGCCGGCGATCGCGGTGAAGTTGAACGGGGTGATGGCGTAGACGAAGCCTTCCAGCGGGCGGTGGTCGCTGCGGTTCCACACGCCGTCCGAGGAGATCGGCTGCTCGGCCATGATCTGGCGGGCGAAGTGCACGTTGAAGCGCAGGAAGTCGACCAGCTCGCAGGGGGTGTCGATCTCGGCCTGCTGGGCGGTCTTGGACTGGCCGAGCATGGTGGCGGCGGCCAGGGTCTCGCGCCAGGGGCCGGCCAGCAGGTCGGCGGCCTTGAGGAAGATCGCGGCGCGGGAGTCGAAGGAGAGCGCCTGCCAGGCCGGGGCTGCGGCCAGGGCAGTGTCGATGGCCTCCTGCGCGTCGGCCTGGGTGGCGTTGCGCAGGGTGCCGAGCCGAGCCGCGTGGTTGTGCGGCTGGACGACGTGGAACTCGGTGCCGCCGCCCATCCGGCGCTCACCGTTGATCGTCATGGTCAGCTGGACCGGCTCCTGGCCGCCCAGCTCCTTCAGCTTGGCCTCCAGACGGGCCCGTTCCGGGCTCCCGGGGGCGTAGCTGTGGACCGGCTCGTTCACCGGCGCGGGGACCTGGGTCACAGCGTCCATAGAGCGCACGCTCTCCTTCGTTCAATGCGGGGGGATTGCCGGCGCGGGTCGCACGCCGGCCACAGCACGAACGCTATTCCTGGCGACCGGGCCACTTGATTGGCCGCGCGGCTAAATTCCCCCGTACGGCGTTGTCCGGCCCGACGAAGGGGATCACGCCGCGGTCACGGTCGACCTTCACAGCGGCCCCCACCGTCCCCGGCGTCATGTCCGCCCCACCGGACCCACCGGCACGCCGACCGTCAGGCCGCGCGCTTGTCCCGCCCGTGACGGCCCGTCGTCCCCGCGCCCGTCGCGCCCGGCGCGCCCGCGCCCGGGGCGACCGGCGAGACCGGGGCAACCCGCCGGTCCCAGTCGATCCGGTAGCCGTGCACCGGCCGCAGCGTCCGCTCCGGGCTCAGGAAGGTCCGCATCGCGATCGGCGCGACCAGCCGGAACATCATCCGCCCGATCGGCCCGGAGGACTTCTGGCTGTTGGTGCGCGCCGCGTCGGCGGCGATCTTCTCGACCCGGGGCCGACGCAGCGCCTCGTACGCGGCGAAGGCGGCGGTGTGGTCGGGCAGGTCGCGCAGGCAGCGGGCGAGTTCGACGGCGCTCTCGACGGCCAGTGAGACGCCCTGGCCCGAGCTGTTGGACGGGGCGTGCACCGAGTCGCCGACCAGGACCATCCGGCCGCGGTACCAGCGCGGCACGGACGGCATGATCTCCAGCCGCGGGAAGGTCTCGATGGTCTCGACGTCGGCCGTCCGCAGCACGTCGCGGGCGGGCAGGTCGTCGGAGTGCAGCTCGCGGCAGCGGCGCAGCCACTCCGCCGTGCCGACGGCGCGGGCCTCCTCCGGGGCGAGCGGCTCGGGCTGCGGGATGTTGCTGAACCAGGCGGTGCCGCTGCCGTCGGCCAGGCCCCAGTAGCCGAAGAAGGCGCGGGCGCCGTTGGCGAAGTGCACGGACTCGCCGCGGCCGGCCCGGCCGGGCAGCCGGTGGGAGCTGTAGCCGCCGACGCCGAGCAGTCCGGTGTACTGGGCGGCGGGCGCGGCCGGGTCGATCAGGGTGCGGACGGTGGAGCCGGTGCCGTCGGTGCCGATCAGCAGGTCGCCGGTGGCGCTGCTGCCGTCGGCGAACCGGGCGGTGATCCCGTCGGCGCGCTCCTCGACACCGACCAGCCGCTTGCCCCACCGCACCTCGATGCCGGTCTCCCGCAACCGCCGCTGCAGTACCTCGTACAGTTCGGCGCGGCGCATCAGCCGGCCGGGCGGCAGGTCGGCGAGGCCGGTGAACTCGGCCAGCACGCCGCCCTTGCCGTCCTCGATCACCATCGGCCCGACCGGTTGCCCGATCCGGCCGACCTCCGCTTCCAGCCCGACGACGGCCAGGGCGCCGAGGCCGTTGGGGGCGATCATGAAGGTCCCGCCGATGCCCTCGGCGGAGGTCCGGTACGCCTCGAACACGACCGGTTCGAGGCCGGCCTTGCGCAGTGCCAGCGCCATCACCGGTCCGGCGATGCCGCCGCCGATGACCAGCGCCTTACGGGTCGTGCCATTGGTGCCGTTGGTGCTGGTGGTGCTCATTCCAGGCTCCTCATGAATTCCTGCAGGGTCCGGTTGAACTCCGGCTCCCCGATCTGTCCGATGAGGTTCTCGGTGTAGCGGCGCTCGGCCTCCAGCAATGCGAGGGCGTACTCCTCCTCGACGACGAACATCGGGTGGACGTCCATCCCGGCGGCCTTGTGCAGCTGGGCGCGCGAGGCGTCGATCCGCGCGTCCAACGCCTCCAGCCGCCGGCCGAGCAGGTCGGCCGATTCCTCGGTCGGGAGCACCACCAGCAGGCAGAGGGCGACCCCGAAGGCCGGGTACTCCTCCTGCGGTTCGGCGATCCATTCGCGCATCCAGTCGAGGAGCTCCGCCTGGCCCTCGGGTGTGAGGGCGTAGACGGTGCGCTCCGGTCGCTGGGTGTCGCGGACGGTCTCCTGCTCGGCGACGAACCCGGCCTTCCGCAGTTGCTCGACGACCATGTAGAGCGAGCTGCGGTTGTACTTGATGTTGCGGTCCTTGCCGTGCTCCTTGAGCCGGCGCCCCATCTCGTACGGGTGCATCGGCTCGGCTCCGAGTTCGGCCAGGACCGCGAGGGCCAGCGGGTTCGACACCTTGCGTCGCTTCGCCATGAGAACATTCCTCATCACTTGGTCAGTACTGACTATCCGGCATCGACTAGTCAGAATCAACTATTCAGGGGTGACGAACCGAAACTCTGTCCGTCCGGCTAAAATCAACCACACGGTATTGTCCGCGCGGATGAAGGAGGCCTGAGTGCCCACCCCCGGCCTCCCGCTCCGTCAACTGCTGATGTCCCTCGGCGAACCGCTGGTCGAACTGCAGGCCGCCCCGCTGGGCCTGGACGTCGCGGTCCGCGACGTCGCGATCCTCGACCCGGAGGACCCGCCGACCGCCGCCCCCGGCGAACTCGTCCTCGCGATCGGCGCCCGCGGCCGCGCCGCCCTCCCCGCCCTGCGCGCGGCCGGCCGGGCCGGCGCGGCCGCCGTCGCGGTCAAGCTGGACGGCCCCGGCCAGGCCGACGCGCTGCGCGAGGCCGCCACCGAGGCGGGCGTCGCCCTGCTCTCGGTGCGCCGGGAGACCCGCTGGGAGCACCTCGACTCGCTGGCCCGGGCGATCATCGCCGGCCCGGACGCCCCGGACGCGCCCGCCGCCCCCGACTCCAACGCGGGTGACCTCTTCTCCCTCGCCCAGACCGTCGCCGTGCTCACCAACGGCATCGTCTCGATCGAGGACACCTCCAGCCGGGTGCTGGCGTACTCCCGCTCCTCCGACTCCGACGAGGTCGACGACCTGCGCCGGCTCTCCATCCTCGGCTGGCAGGGCCCGGAGCCGTACCTGTCCAAGCTCCGCGAGTGGGGCATCTTCCAGCACCTGCGCAGCTCGGACACCCCGATCGCGGTCGAGCCGCACCCCGAGCTCGGCCTGCGCCGCCGCCTGGCCGTCGGCATCCGGGCCGGGGCGCAGCCGCTCGGCACCATCTGGGTACAGGAGGGCGCGCAGCCGCTGGCGCCGCTGGCCGAGCAGGCGCTGGTCGGTGCCGCCCGCGTCGCGGCCGCCCAGCTGGTGCGCCGCCGCCGGGAGCTGTCCGCCGACGTCCGGCTCACCCGGACGCTGCTCACCGGACTACTGGAGGGCTCCACCGGCCCCCAGTCGCTCGCCACCCATCTCGGCCTGGACCTGCGCCGCCCGGCCACCGTGCTGGCATACAGCGCGCACACCACCGAGGCGCTGCACCGCTCCGACGTCACCGGCCTGATCTCGGTGCACACCGCCGCCCGGCACCGCACCGCGCTGCTCGCCCCGATCGAGTCCCGGGTGTACGTGCTGCTGCCCGAGCTGCCGCCGGGCCTGCCGATGACCACCGTGCGCGACTGGGCCTCCGAGGTGGTGACGGCCGCCCGGGAGCACCTCGGCGTCCCGCTGCGCGCCGCGATCGGCTCGACCGTCGACGCCCTGGCCCAGGTGCCCGACTCCCGCGCGCAGGCGGACCGCATCCTGGACGCGATGGGCCGCGGCGGAGTGGACCTCGACGTCGCGGCGCTGATCGACGTCCAGGCGGAGGTGCTGGTCAGCGAGATGGTCGCGCTGCTGCAGGAGCGCTCCGGCCTGCGCGATCCGCGGCTCACCGCGCTCACCGAGTACGACCGCCGGCACGGCACCCGGCTGGCGGAGTCGGTGCTGGCCTGGCTGGACGCGCTCGGCGAGGTCAGGGTGGCCGCGGACGCCCTGCACATCCACCCCAACACCCTGCGCTACCGGGTGCGCCGCGCCGAGCAGTTGACCGGCATCGACCTGGCCCAGCCGCAGCAGCGGCTGCTGGCGATGCTGCAACTGCGGCTGCCCGCGGACGAGTAGTCCACGGGCAGCCGAACAGCCCCACCGGTCACACCTGGTGAACCGTCACTCGCCGTAGCCCTGGCCGCGCTTGTGCTCGTTCAGCCGGCGCCACGGGCCGCTGATGGCCAGCTGGATGCCCGGGGTCTGGATGTTGGCGAACAGGGTCTTGCCGTCGTCCGAGAAAGTCACCCCGGTGAACTCGCTGAACTCGGGCTTCTCGGCGGTGCCGATGTTCAGCTCGTTGCGGGCGATCGGGTAGACCAGCCCGTCCTCGGTGGCGCCGAACAGGTGCGAGATGCCCTCGCCGTCCTCGCAGATCACGATGCCGCCGTACGGCGAGACGGTGATGTTGTCCGGGCCGTCGAAGTTGTCGTGGTCGCCCCAGACGTCGGTGTTGACGCCCAGCAGGACCTTCAGGGTGATGGTGCGGCGGGCCGGGCTGTAGAACCACACCTGGCCGTCGTGCTGCAGCGGGCTCTCCGAGCGGGCGAAGCTGGAGACGAAGTAGAAGCCGCCGTCACCCCACCACATGCCCTCCAGCTTGCGGGCGCGGGTGACCTCGCCGTCCTTGAACTGCTTGCGGACGGAGACGGTCCTGGCGTCGCGGTCCTGGACCTTGACCCAGTCCACGCCGTAGGTGGTGCCGACCTTGGTGGCGCGGGAGAGGTCGTCGACGAACTTGCCCTGCCCGTCGAAGACCTTGAAGGCCTCCAGCACGCCGGCGTCGGCGGCGAGCCCCCGCAGCTGGTAGCGGCCGTGCTGGAAGCCGGCCGGCGGGGTCCAGCGGAACAGCAGGCCGTTGGGGTTCGAGGCGTCCTCGGTGAGGTAGACCTGGCCGCGCTTCGGGTCGACGACCACGGCCTCGTGCGCGTAGCGGCCGAAGGCCTTGACCGGCTGCGGGTCGCGGTTGTAGTCGTCGTCGAACGGGTCGACCTCGAAGATGTAGCCGTGGTCCTTGGTGAAGCCGTTCTTGCCGGCCTTGTCCTCGGTCTCCTCGCCGGACAGCCAGGTGCCCCACGGGGTCACGCCGCCGGCGCAGTTGGTGGAGGTGCCGGCGATGCCGACCCACTGCTCGACCGAGCCGTCCCGCTTGGCGTGCACGATGGTGCAGCCGCCGGCCGCGCCCGGGTCGTAGACGTGGCCCTCGGTCAGCGGCACCGGGTGCGGCCAGTTCGCGCGGGCGCCGGACAGCTCGTGGTTGACGACCATGTAGTTGCCGCCGCGCTCGTCCTCGAAGGCGGAGGTGCCGTCGTGGTTGCTCGGCGTGAACTCGCCGGTGCGCAGCCTGGTGACGCCGGCCCGGTTCAGGACCTTGTACGAGAAGCCCTTCGGCAGGGACAGCAGCCCGGCCGGGTCCTGCACCAGCGTGCCGTAGCCGACGGCGGTGCCGCCGGCCGCGTTGGTGCCGGCGGCCGCGGCGGCCGGGGCCTCGCCGCCGACCGGGGCGGCGATCGCACCGGGGGCGCTGGCCAGGGCCTCGGCGCTGCCGGCGATCAGCACGCCGGCCCCGACGAGGGTGGAACGGTTGACGAAGTCCCGGCGGGACAGCGACATGGCAGCAACTCCTGAGGGGATGAGCGGGGCGTCGGGGCGGGATGCCGACGCCAGCAGGCTCCGCCGGACGGGTGAACCCGGCATGACGCCCACCTCACGCCCGGGCGTCCATTTGCCGACTGATGACCGACACATGACCTCCACTTTGCTAAGGCGTCGTCAGCCCTGCCACAATCCGGCACACCGCCGCCACCGCCGGACCGTCAGCGGCAGAGTGTCAACGCCGGAGTGTCAACGTCGGACCGTCAGCGCCGGGCCGCCCGCCACTGCTCCCAGGCCGCCAGCCACAGCTGCTCGGCCAGCCGGTGCTGCTCCCAGACCCCGGCCCCGCCGCCGCCCGGCCGTTCCCGCCACAGCTGCTCCCAGGCCCGCTGGGCCGGCAGGCTCGCCACCTCGCTCGCGAACACCGTGTACCGGACGACCTCCTCGACGGCCGCCTCCCCCTCCGCCGTGCCGACCAGCCAGTGCGTCTGCTGGGACAGCCGGTTGAGGTGGTTGACCATCGAGGTCACCGCCGCCGCGGCCTCCTCCCGGGTCTCGGTGGCCAGCCTCATCTGCTGGCGCACCGCCGCCTCCCAGCGCACCGCGCAGGCGTCCCCGCGCAGCCCGCGCGGCAACCGCGGCGTGCGCCCGGCCCGGACCTGCGCCTCGATCGCGGCGGTCTCCGCGACGCTCTGCGCGATCAGCGACCGGTACGCCTCCAGCCCGACGACGGGCGGCAGTTCGCGTTCCTCGACCGGGACGTACCGGGCCTGCCGGGAGGCGAGGTCGCGCAGCAGGTCGGTGCGTCCGCGCAGGTACCGATCGAAGTCGCCGATCCCGCCGAGTTCCACCCCGCCCGGGTTCACCCCGCGGCCGCAGACCGTCACGGTCAGGCCGTCGATCCGCAGCCGCACGGCCCACACCGACCCGGGCCCGCCGGCCACCGTGGCTCCGGGGCGCAGCACCCGCCGGTCCTCGTACACCTCCACGGCGCACGGCTCGCCGTCCACCGTGATCCACTCGCGCAGTGCCCGCACCCGGCCCGGCCCGTCGCCCTCGTCGACACCCAACTGCTCGTAGACGCGGTCCCGTTCGTCCTCGACCACGTCCTCCAGCTCGGGCAGCGGCTCGGCGCGCTCGGCGCCCGGACGGTAGGTGCGCACGGTCACGTACGGGCCCGCCGCCGAGCGCCAGTCGCCGCACTGCACCTCGACCCAGCGCAGTTCGCCGCCGGAGGTTTCGAAGGCGGCCAGCGCCTCACCGGTGCGGGCCGGGCCGGCGGCCACGCCGTACACGGGGAAGTCGACCGCGGCGAGGGTCCGGCGGGAGAACTCCACCTGGTCGGCGAAACGATCCTCCTGGCCCGGCCGCTCCGGGACCGGGGCGCGGCCCGAAGGCCCGGTGTTCCACTCCTGGTGCCTGCCGCCGCTCTCCCGCATCATCCTGTGCCGCACCCCCGACTCCTCGCGCCCGCACCGCTGACGCCACCTTACGTGCCCGCCGCTGCCGGGTCATCAGCTCCTCTGCCGGACGGAGGCGGTGGCCGTGTCAGGACGCCCGGTTGTCAGCCGCCCTCCCTACCCTGGCGGCATGACAGCACAGAGCAGCACCACCGCAGGCGGCACCGCGGCACCGACCGGTGTCCCCGCCAGGATCAGCATCGTCACCCTCGGCGTCTCCGACCTCGACCGCAGCGCCCGCTTCTACGAGGACCTCGGCTGGCGGCGCTCCACCGCCTCCAGCCCGGAGATCGTCTGGTTCCGCACCGCCGACTCGGCGCTCGGCCTCTTCCCGAGCGACGAGCTGGCCGCCGACGCGGGCGTGCCCGCCACCGGCGAGCCGTCCTTCCGCGGCGTCACCCTCGCGGTGAACCTGGAGTCCCCCGCGCTGGTGGACGCCGCGATGAAGACGGCCGTCGAGGCCGGCGCCGTGCTGGTCAAGCCGCCGGTGCCGACGAGCTGGGGCGGCTACTCCGGCTACTTCGAGGACCCGGACGGCCACCTCTGGGAGCTGGCCCACAACCCGTTCTTCCCCTTCACCGAGGACGGCTCGCTGGACCTGCCCTGAGCCGCCTACTTCTTGGAGCGCGCCTTGAAGGCCGCCTTGCGGGCCTCCTTGGCGACCGCCCGGTCCAGGTGCAGCTCCCCGATCGCCTCCAGGACGTCCGCCGTGTACGGGTGGTCGACCCGCCACAGCTCGCCGAACCAGGCCGCCGGATCGCCCTTCACCGGCAGGTCGGTGACCAGTTCGCGCAGCAGCGCGGCGTCGCCGCCGTTGTCCAGCAGCTGGGCGGCGAAGGTGTCGACCACCGTCCACAGCGTCATCGTCCGGGTCGGCACCGGCACGTCCGTCGCGCCCTGCGCGGTCAGCCAGGCCCGCCCCGCGCCGCCCAGCTCCGGGTCGTCCAGCACCTCCCGGACGGCCGGTTCGGCGCCCGGCCCCAGCAGGTCGAGCGCGGAGACGCAGAGCATCCGCCGCAGCGGCCCGTACGCGTCGTCGCCGCGCGCCGCCACGAGCAGTTCGCGCGCCGCCGCGACCGGCTCCCGGTCGGCGGTCCACACCCGCAGCTCCTCCTCCGGCAGCACGTTGGCCGACTCGCACAACCCGCGCAGCAGCTCGGCGGCGTCGCCCTGGGCCAGGTCGCCGACCAGCGGCGCGTCGTAGCCGTCCTCCAGCAGCCACTGCCGGATGCCGTACTGGCCGAGCGGGGTGAGCCGGACCAGGCCGAAGCGGGCCGACTCCTCCTCGTCCAGCGGCTCCTCGCCGACGACGGCGGGCTCCGCGCCCTCCTCCTCGTCGAACAGCTCCGGGTCGATCGGGCGGTAGTCCAGCAGGCCCAGCTCGGCCAGGTCGCCCAGCATCGGGTCCAGCGCGACCATCACATCGGTGATGTCGCCCAGCAGCTCCTCGCTCGGCTCCTCGCCCTCCGGCACCACCAGCAGCGCGGCCAGCACGCCCAGCGGCACGGTCTCGTTGCCCGGCTCGGCGAAGGCGGTGGTCTCGTAGAGCACCTGCAGCGCCTCGTCGAGCAGCTCGGCGGCCTCGTCCCGGGCCTCCTCGACCTCGGAGAGCCCGTCCTCGTCCTCCTCGCCGGGCTCGGCCTGCGCCTCGGCCCCCTCCGCCGTCTCCTCCGGCAGCGAGTCGGCCTCCACGGCCAGCTCCCGGACGATCCCGGCGGCGGTCAGCCACAGCTCCAGGACGGTCTCCGGATCGCCCTGCTCGGCGGGCTCCAGGTCCGGGCCCGGGACGGCGACGTGCTCGCCCTCCGCGGTCGTGCCCAGCTCCACCAGGTCCAGGTCACAGGCGAGCGACCAGGCCCGCAGCGCCTCGATCTCGGCCTCCTCCGGCACCTCGCCCTCGGCCGGGGCCAGGCCCAGCAGCCGCGCCGCGGGCGCCCGGTCCGCCTCGACGAGGTCGCCGAACTCGTCGACCACCAGGTGCGGGGCGGCCCAGCGGGCCAGCGCCAGCGCGTACCCGAACATCGGGACGGCCTTCGCCTGCTCGGCCAGTTCCTGCTCGGGGGGCAGCTTCACCGGCGGCACCAGCACGGCCGCGTCGTCCAGGTCCTCGTCGTCCAGTCCGTGGGCGGCGAACGCCCCGTAGAGGTCCTGGAGCTCCAGGTCGGCGGGCAGCACCGCCTCGGCCGCGCCTTCTCCCGCCGAGCCCCCGGTGTTCTTGCGACGTCGTCCGGCCATCGTTGTGCGCTCTCCCTCAGCCAGCGGTCAGCCCAACAGCGCCGCGTACCGTTTCACCACCTCAGCGTATAGGTGTGGCACCCCCGATGCCCGGCCGCAAGGGGCGCACGCAGGGGCGCGCGCCGCGAATGCGCTCCCACCCCTTATCCTTCGACCTGGTACCCGCGCACACCCCGCGCGGGCCCGCCGGGCAACGAAGCCCACAATCCTCAGCTCATCCGCTCCACCAGGGAGCCCCGCACCGCGGCCACCACCACAGCGCCTCAGGACGGGCGCGCCGGCCTACCCCGCCGACCCGGTGGTGCCCTGCCACAGGAGATCCCTTACATGGCGGACCTCTCCCCCGCCGGCTCCGGCCTGCGCACCGCGCAGCTCGACGGACGCCGACTGTCGGAGGCCCTGCTTCCCCTGGAACTCGCGCCCCGGCCCCAGCTCCAGCTCTCCGCGATCAGCCGTTGGAACGCACTGCGCGGAGTCCGCGTCGGCCTAGTGGCCGCCGCCCTGCTGCTGATGCTGATCGGTGCCAACCTGGCGACGCCGATCTACCCGATGATCCAGCAGCGCCTCGGCCTGACCGCGCTCGACACCACGATCCTCTTCACGATCTACGTGTTCGCGCTGGTCCCGGTGCTGGCCATCGTCGGCCACTGGTCCGACCACCTCGGCCGCCGTGCCCTGATCCTGCCCGCCGTCGCGCTGGCCGCCGCCGGTGACGTCGTGTTCGCGACCGCCGGCAGCTTCTGGCAGCTGGCGATCGGCCGGGCCGTCCAGGGCATCGCCGTCGGCCTGTCCACCGGCGCCGCCGGAGCCGCCCTCGGCGACCTGCTGCCCGACCACCCGACGCTCGCCGCCAAGCTCACCCTGGCCTGCTCAGCAGGTGGCGTGGCGCTCGGCCCGGTCGTCGGCGCCCTGCTGTCCGGCGGCTCCGACCCGCTGCTGACACCCTTCCTGCTGCACGCCATCGCCCTGCTCACGCTCTGCGTGCCGCTGGCGCTCGTGCACCCCCGGATGCCCGGCCGCAACCGCGCGCCCGCGTCCCCGCCCCGCATCACCACCCCGGCCCACCTGCGCCCCCAGCGACTGCGGCTGCCGCGCACCGGCCGCCGCGAGTTCCTGCTCGCCGCCTCGGCCGGCTTCATCTCCTACGCGGTCTTCGGCGTCTACCTCAGCCTGGCCCCGTCCTTCGCCGCCAAGCTGCTGCACACCCCCTCGCACCTGACCGGCGCGATCGTGGCCGCCCTGCTGCTCGGCTCCTCGGCGGCCGCCCAGCTGATCGTGCCGCCGACCTCGGACCGCGTGGTGATCGCCCTCGGCATGACCGGCCTCGCCGCAGGCCTGGGACTCGTCGTCGCCGCCGGGTACACCGGCACGCCCGCGCTGCTCTTCATCGGCAGCGTCCTCGGCGGCGCCTGCCAGGGCGTCGCCTTCCGCTCCCTGTTCACCACCGCCGTCGCCGCGATGAACCCGGAACGCCGGGGCTCGGAGATGAGCGCCCTCTGGATCATCGTCTACCTCGGCAGCTCCCTCCCCATCGTCGCCGTGGGCGCCCTCGTCCAGAGCTACGGCCTCCTCCCCGCCGTCAGCGGCTTCGCCGCCGTCGCAGCCCTCGCCTGCGCCGCCCTGGCCGTCGCCGTGGCCCGCAAGCCCCGCCAGGCCTGACCCGCACACCCGAACGCCGCTGCCCGGGACTTCCTCCTCGGAAGTCCCGGGCAGCGGCGTTCCCGCCACCGGGTGTGAACACCCGCGCATCATCCGCTCCGCCGAACAGCTCTACCGCCGTTCCCCACCGTCCACCCCCCACCCGCCTCCCGGCGGGTGCCCGCCCCGGGCCTCTCCGCGCGCCACCCCGCCGGGCGGCGCGCGGCGACGGCGGAGCAAGGCGAATTACGGCGTCGTGGCCGAGGCGCTGGGCCGCCCGGTCCGCCTCGGCGAGGAAGTCGCGCACCGTGCTCCGGTCCTCGATCCTCGCTGCGGCCATCGACCCGACGAGGAACAGGGTGCCGTAGATCGACAGGTAGGTCGGAGAACCGTCCTCCAAGCCGGCCTCCAGGAACGAGGCCGAGTTCATGACCAGGTCCCTGGCGGCTGTGAGACGGCCGTTGCTGAGCAGGCAGTGGGAGACCGAGCGGAACAGCGAGCCGGTGACGACGATGTCGCCCGACTCCTGGGCCGCCGTGAGGCCGCGGTCGGCCGACATCCAGGCGAGGTCGGCTTCGCCTATCTTCGTCAGGACCATCGCGGCGCCTTGGTAGGCCATCGCGAGCAACGCCTTGGCCTGCTGCTGTTGATCGCCCTCATACATGCGCACCGCACGCTGGGCCTGGGAGAGGATGTCCGGGATGAGTCTGGTCGCGCGGGAGTACCTGGCGTCCTGATATGCGGACGATCGCGGCGGCGATGCCCGGGCTTTCCTCCGCAGTCTGCTGTGCCACGCCCGCTCCTCCAGGACGGCCAGGATGGGCGGGGAGATCGTATCGGCGTCGATGAAACGGCTCACCCGGCTCGTGCACGACCAGGCGCCGCCGCCCCAGGCTCAGTGGATCGGGCGGATCATCGCGGTCAGCCGGGGCGAGTCCGGAGAGGGCTGTTGAGCGTTGAACGCCCGGTAGCCCCAGGTCTCGTAGAGCCGCTGGACCTTGCCGTCCCCGGCGAGCGGGTTGACCAGAAGGGTGACACGGCCCTCGACGCGGCAGCGCAGCAGGTCGTCGTGGATCCGGCGGGCGGTTCCCGTGCCCCGCCAGCGGGTCCGGACGCCGATCTCCTTGATGGCCAGGGCCGGGGCCTCGGTGTAGCCGTCTGGAAGGGGCTCGGTCATGCGCTTCCAGTACCGGTCGCCCGCCTCGATCGTGTTGCCGTACGCGTAGCCGACCGGTACCTCGCCGTCGTAGCCGAGGACGAGCCCGAAGCCGGGCTCGGTGGCATGCCGGTCGAGGCGCTCGGCGAACACGTCGACGCGGTAGTTCGGCAGGTGCAGCAGGGGGGCCCGCACGTCGGCGTACACGTCCAGCAGGTCCTGCCGGGCCTCGGGGGGCAGGGTGGTGTGGTGGCGGAGTTCGACGGTCACGCGGTGGTCCTCCAGGTGTTGTGGGCGTATGCCGTCCAGGTGTGGTCCGGGCCACTGCCGCCGGCCAGCTTGTGCAGCGAGGTACCGAAGGCGGCCAGCATCCGGGTGACGCGGGGGTGCGCGAAGTCCTCGGCCGGGACGGACATGGCGGTGGCGACCGCGGGCTCCAGATCGCCCTGCCCGAGCTGAGCGCGGGCGAGCCGGACGGTGGTGATCGCTCGGGACCTCTGCATAGTGTCGCGCCGCTGGGCGATGCTGCGGTGCGCGTGTGCTTCCGCGTCCTCCCAGTTCCCGGCCGCGAGGTGGGCGGCAAGGGCGAGGGAGTCGAGTTCGGACTGGTCGTAGAAGGCGGTGATCCACACCGGTCGGGAGACATCGAGGTCGGCTCGGTTGAGAGCGTCCTGTGCGTGCCCGATGGACCGGCGGACCGCGTTGGAGTCCCCGGTCAGGCCGTGGATCGCCGCGTGGCGCGCGTGTCCGAGGGAAGCGAACAGCGGGTCGCGTCGGGCGATCGGCAGGCTGCGGGCGACCTCATTGGCGGCGAGCGCGTCGCCTGCCTGCCCGAGGTGCCGGTACAGGCTCCCCGCGTGGGACCAGATACGGAACTGGATGCCCGAGTCGCCGGACATCGCCGCCAGGGTGGCGGCCTTCTGGTGGTATTCGAGGGCTGCGTCGAAGCGACGGCCGTCGATCGCGGCCCACATCGCCGAGGACGTGAACGATGCCGCGCACGCGTACAGCTGTGCCCGGACCCGCTGGGTCGCGGTGCCGTTCTTCTGCAGGTCGAGGGCTTCCTCGGCGAGCGCGGTCGCTCTGGTCTCGATGCTGAGCCGACCCCCGTGGCGGTGGTCGCTGGCGATGACCTCGGCGAAGCGGACCTGCAGTCTCCGCACGTCACCGACGCCGATCCGGCCGCTCGATGCCAAGGCAGGGGGGCTCGTGAGCACGGTCACGGCCGCGCCTCCGGCCGCCGCCATGAAGTCGCGTCGCCTCACGTCGTCCTCCGGTGTGGTGCGGGCCCGCCCGGTCGGGACGAAGCCCAGGTCTTCGGGCGTACATGCGAATACTGCCCTGAGTGCGAGGCGGATCTTCACCGGCGGCCACCGGGTCGCGCCGGTCAACCAGTTGTGCACCGTTCGCTCTGACACGGAGCCGAGCTTCCCCGTGAGGGTTCTGATCTCGGTATTCACTTCGCGTGCCAACTCGGCCTTGGTCATGTGGCGTTCGGACATCCGGAGGCGGAGCGGGACATTGGCCAGCATGCGGTCAACGTAGTCGTGTTGTCACGTGCCGTGCGGGGGGCCAGGTAATGGGGCGGTCAAGTTTTCCGGTTGAGATGGACCAGAGCGCCTGCAACTTTGCCTCACTGCACGGCTTGTGACGGTCGTTCACTGATTGAACGCCGCTCGCTCCGGGCGGCCTCGGCGCAGGATCCCCGCCCCGTGAACGGCCCTGCACCGGCCCAGTCTCCGCCCTTGGAGGAGCAGCATGATGCACTCCCCGGCCCGGTATCGGCGCCGTATCGCCCGTCGTCCGAGGACGGTCGTTGTCCAGGCTGACTCTTTCTGCAACCTGGACTGCGCCTACTGCTACCTGCCCGACCGCAAGCGGCGGGCACCGATGTCGGTCGCGATCGCCGAGGCGGTGGCCCGCTCCATCGCCGAGTTCGCCGATACCGCGTCACCGGAGCCGGTCGAGGTGGTCTGGCACGCCGGTGAGCCGCTGGCCGTCGGCCGCACGCGACTCGCGGAGCTGCTGGCCCCGTTCGAGCCGTTGCGGCAGGCTGGGTTGGTCGAGCACTCGGTGCAGACCAACGCCGTACTGATCACACCGGCCTGGTGCGACTTCCTCACTGCATACGGGTTCCGCGTCGGGGTGAGCATCGACGGCCCTTCCGCCCTCAACCGTCGGCGCGTGGACTGGACCGGACGTCCGGCCTTCGACCGGATCATGAAGGGCATTGGGTGCCTGCGCGAGTACGGCGTACGGTTCTCGGCGATCGCGGTCGTCACCACGGAGAGCATCGGCGACACCGAGGGCCTGCTCGACTTCGCGGCCGACCTCGGCTGCCACACAGTGGGTCTGAACATGGAGGAAAGGGAAGGCGTCAACACCGACCGGGCGGTCCCCACCGCCGAGCAGGCCCGCGAGTTCTGGCGCCGCACCATCGCCTGGTCACGTTGCAACCGCGACCTGACCATCCGCGAGATCGACCGACTCGGCGGCTACCTGCGGGATGTCCGCGATGGGCACCGGGCCGCCTGGGACCGCGTGTTGATCGACCCGATCCCGACCATCGCCTCCAACGGCGATGTCGTCCTGCTTTCGCCCGAACTCGCCGGGATCACCGACCCGGCCTACGAGGACTTCCGGGCCGGGAACATCCTGGAGCGGAGTATCGGCTCAATGCTGGACCGCGCCCACCGCCTGCGCTATGTGCGCGAGTTCCTGACCGGCCTGGACGCGTGCGAGGCCACCTGCGACGTCTTCGACTTCTGCCGAGGAGCCCAGGCCGGCAATCGCTACTTCGAGAACGGCCGCCTGGACACCACGGAGACGAACTACTGCCGCGTGTCCCGACAGGCCCTGGTCACCGCCCTGTCCGATAGCGTCCAAGAGGAGAAAGCCGCATGACCCTGCTCGAACTGCTGGCCGCCAGCAACACCGCCGTCGTCGCCGACCTCGCCGGCGTCATCACCGTGACCGACCCCACCGCCGGGCCGTTCGACAACCGACCCACCTGGGACAACAACGGGCCGAAGTTCGACAACCGGCCCACCTGGGACAACTGGTCGAACAAGAACAAGGGCAAGTAGCGCCGGCCCCCGAACCACCCCGGGCCCGCACCAGCGGTGCGGGCCCGGCCCGACCCTCGTGAGAGCGGAGCCCCTCATGGACAGCATCACCTTCGGCCGTGTCACCGTGACCCTGCCCCACCTGAACGAGCCCGGCCTGTACCTGTCCAACGTCACTACCCTCGACTCCGCCCGGGGCATCGTCCAGGACTTCCAGTACGGTGACGCCGACCTGCGGGACCTGGATCTCGCCGAGACCCGCCTCGTCACCGGCCGCGTCACCAACCTGCGGGTCGACCGCATGCAGCTCGACCAAGTCCGCCTCGACTCCGTCGAGTTCGGCACCTGCGACCTCGCCACCGCCCGCATCACCGACAGCAAGCTCTCCCGCGTCGTCTTCCGCAACTGCAAGATCATGGGCGCCGCCGTCACCGGCACGACCTTGGACAACGTCCTCTTCGACAACTGCAAGCTCGACTACGCGACCTTCGAGCAGATCCGCGCCACCGGCGCGGTCGTCTTCTCCAAGTGCGCGCTCACTGAGGCGTCGTTCACTGGTTGCGACCTCGGCGGCGCGGTCCTCGACGCCTGCAACCTGCGGCTGACCGAGTTCGGCCGGGGCAAGTACCAGGGCCTCGACCTGCGGGGCAACGACCTCACCACGCTGCGGGGCGTCGCCAACCTCGGCAAGGTCCTCATCGACCGCACCCAGCAGGCCGAACTCGCCGAAGCCCTGGTCGCCGAGCTCGACGTGACCTTCGCCGACAGCCTCGACGACCGGTAAACCCAGCCTGGGAGGAATCCGCATGACTCTCGCCATCGCCCACACCGATCCCGCCGCCCTCATCGCCAGGTGTGACAGCACCGGCGTCCGCACCGCTCGCGGCGAGCCCGACTACGAGGACGGGGCTGTCCTCCCGGCCGCCCCCTGGCAGCCCATCACCACCGTGCTGGCGGCAGAACTCCGCCCGACCGAGCGGAGCGCCGACAGCACGCTCGTGGAACTGGTGAAGCTTCCCGATGGGCCGCCACCGGCCACCCTTGCCACCCTCGCCGACCAACTCGGAGACCCCGACGCCGTTCACCTCGGCCAAGCCAGGAGCCCGGCCAAGGCCCTCACCACCACTGCCAATGATCAGGACGGCCGGCGCATCGGCTTGCACCTCGACAATTGGGACAGGCTCCGCTATCAGGCCAAGCACACCGGTCGCCGACGTCTGTGCTTCAACCTCGGTCCCGGAACCCGCTACCTCCTGCTCGGCGGCCTCGACATCCGCGCCGTCTGCCGCAATCTCCACGCCGACCCCGAGGACCGCTATCCGCACACCGACGACCTGCGGACCTATGCCGCCCTCGGGCTGCCCCTGCGCGTCTTCCGACTGCGGATCGGCCCCGGCGAGGGCTACATCGCCCCAACCGAACTGCTGCCCCACGACGGCTCCACCGAGGACCAGCCCCAACCTTCCACCGCCGCGTTCTGGCTCGGCCACTGGCCACGCGGCGTCCTGGCCTCGCTGATCTGACACTGGCCCGTGGGAGCTGTCCGCTGCCCGTGACGATGGCAGCGCCGCGTCCCATCCCCATTCACGTAGGAGACTTCCATGGCTGCTGCGCCGCAGCAAAGCCCCCGTCCGGTCACGCCTCGGCTGCCGACGGGCCGGACCCTCGACCAGGAGCTGTGCGGGCTCGTACTCGACACCGCACCCCGTCTGTTCGCCGTCGTCCAGATTTGGGGCGAGGGCCTGCCGGACGTCGACGGGTGGGTCGCGGCCTGGGGGGTCGCCGACCACAGCGGGCGAGCGCACGTGGTCAGCATCGACGGGCAGGCGCGAATGACCCTCACGTCTCCCGATCGGGCCTTGCGCCATTTCGCCGGGCGACCGGGGATCACCGCGCGGCTGGTCTGGCTCGCACAGCCAAGTGCAGCAGCAGTGGATCGGGCCGAAGCCGCCTGATCTTTTGGCTTGCTGACGCGAGCGGGCCGTGACGGACGCGGCGGGCTCGCGTCTCGGAGCATCCCAACCGGGTTGGCCCGCACTGGTCACGCACCGAATGTCGCAAACGTCTCACATTGCGTCAAGTGCCGTGGTACGTTCCGTAATCCAACCGAAAATAGGCGACCCCGGCGGTGCTACCAACACCCCGGGGCCCGGCAACAGGAGTCCAACCTCCCGATGCGTATCCATCGTAGCGCCCACGTGCGCAACTTCACCGTGCTACCCAACGCCGTTCTCCAGTACCGGCGGTTGAGCTACACCGCCCGGGGCCTCCTCGCGGACCTCCTCTCCCGCCCCGACGGCTGGCGCGAGGACGGACGGCACATGGCCGACAGCAGCCCCCAGGGCCGAGGCGCGATCCGCAAGGCGTTGAAGGAGCTGACCGAGGCCGGGTACTACCGGGTCGAGACGATCCGCTTGCCCGACGGCACGATCATCACCGAGAACCACGTCTACGACACCCCGCAGCTCGCGCGACCGGGTACCACCCGTCCGGCGCCCGGCGAAGCGGCAACCGGTCGTGCTGGCGGCCCTGTTGTAAAGAACCGGCAGCAAGAACCACCCTCCCTCCCCACGAGTCCGCCCGACGAAAGCGACCAGGCAGAACGGGAGGTGTCACCCGAGATCCGCGAGGCGGTGGCCACTCTGTTCCGGGTGATCCAACCCGAGCCGCGCCTGCGTCTGGGCGAGACCGAAGCTCAGGAGCTGGCACCCCTGGTCGTGCAGTGGCTGGCGCGCGGCAGCACCCCAGCCGACCTGGCCCAAGCCCTGCTGCCGGGCCTGCCCATCCCGATGCACTCGGCGGCGGCAGTGCTCCGCTACCGCCTGGAGCACAAGATGCCTCCCTCCCAGCCGCAGGAACAGCCCCCGGAAGCCCGCTACTCCGAGTGCGCCATGTGTCACGACCCGGTGTCCCGGCCGGGCATCTGCCGTACCTGCGCAGGCCTCGGGAAGCGAACTGCGGCAGTTGGCGGCGGCGCTTCCGTGACAGCCCGAGGTGCCGCACGCGCTCGCGCCGCCCTGCTGGCGGCGCGAGCGACCCTCGCCCCCAGAGTGGCACTTGCCCCCTGAGGCGCGGATACACCACTGCCGCGCAAACCTCTCGGTTTGCGCGGCAGTGGGTTGACGAAGACCGACGCCCGTCAGACGTGGAGGCCGAGGGCGCGGAGCTGCTCGCGACCGTCGTCGGTGATCTTGTCCGCGCCTCACGGCGGCATCCAGACCCAGTTGATCCGCCCGGATGCCCGGCCGCCCCGGACTCACCGCCTACAGCACCGCCAAGGCCGGACTCCTCGGCCTCACCAGGTCACTGGCCAGGGAACTTGGACCGGCCGGAATCTACGTGAACACTGTCGCACCCTGGGCCATCCAGGTCGAGGCGGAGAACGACCTGCCCGCTCGCCACCAAGCCCGACCCGAGGACCAGATCCGTCGCCAGCGCGTCCTTCATCACCGGCCAGTCATTGCACGTCGACGGCGGCTGGCTCCTCCACTGACCCGCCCCACACCACCGAGACCATCGAGACAGGAAGAGATCACCATGCAACACCGCGTCCGCGCCGTCCTCCGCACCCCGAACGACACCATGCTGCTGATCAAGCGCATCCGCCCAGGCATCGACCCGTACTGGGTGATCGTCGGCGGCAAGATCGAGCCGACCGACGCCAACCCCGAGGATGCCCTCCGCCGCGAGGTCCGCGAGGAGATCGCGGGCGAGGCCGAGATCGTCAGCCTCCTCCACACCATCGAGACCGACGACGAGCGCCAGGACTTCTATCTCGCCACCATCGAGAAGTGGAGCTTCGAGGACCGCACCGGCCCCGAGTTCAACCAGGAAGGCCGAGGCGAGTACCTCCTCGAAGAAATCCCCCTGACCGCCGACGCCCTCGACGCGGTCAACCTCCTGCCCCAGGATTTCGCGACCGTCCTGCGCGAGGCCGTCGAACGCGGAGAACTCCTCGCTGCCCGTTGACCGTATGGGTGCGGCTCCGCCAAGAAACGACAGCGCTTGATTTGATCAAGACCGCTGCGGCAAAAGGACCTTGATGCGGCGGGTGACGTGGTACGTTCCGTGGTCCAACCGAAAATAGACGACCCCGGCGGTGCTACCAACACCCCCGGGTCCGGCAACAGGAGTCCTGATATGTAGGGCGCTTTGTCAAGTGGTGCATGGTTGGTCGCACTCTCGGACAGCGCCGCGTGCCGCCCGGCCGGGCGGCACGCGGCCAGGCCCGGGGCGGGCACCCGCCGGCAGGCGGGTGGGGGGTGGACGGTGGGGAACGGCGGTGGACTTACCCAACACACCAGGTGACGCGCGGGTGTTCACCCGGCGGCGGGCGAAGCGGGGCCAGGCAGGAAACGCCGCTGCCGCGCAAACCCATGGGTTTGCGCGGCAGCGGGTTGACGATCGGCGAAGACCTCAGACGTTGAAGCCCAGCGCCCGCAACTGCTCGCGGCCGTCGTCGGTGATCTTGTCGGGGCCCCACGGCGGCATCCAGACCCAGTTGATGCGCAGGTCCTGCACCAGGCCGTCGGTGGCGGTCTTGGCCTGGTCCTCGATGACGTCGGTCAGCGGGCAGGCCGCCGAGGTGAGCGTCATGTCGATGGTGGCCACATCGGACTCGTCGATGTGGATGCCGTAGATCAGGCCCAGGTTGACGACGTCGATGCCCAGTTCGGGGTCGACGACGTCCATCAGGGCCTCGGTCAGGTCCTCGACGGAGACGGTGCCGGCGGTGGTGCCGACGATGAGGCCGGTCGGCTGCTCCTCCGCAGCGGAGGGGGTTTCGTCAGTCATGGTCATTCCTCCTCTGCAGGATCAGTCGTTCACGACGGGGTGCTGGGCGAGCGCCTGGGCGGTCGCGTCCTTCCAGGCCATCCAGCTGAGCAGGGCGCACTTGACCCGGGCCGGGTACTTGGAGACGCCGGCGAACGCGACCGCGTCCTCCAGCACCTCCTCGTCGCCCTCGCCCTGGCCCTTGCTCTGCATCAGCTCCAGGAAGGCCTCCTGGACGGCCTGGGCCTCGCCGACGGTCTTGCCGACCACCAGGTCGTTGAGCACCGAGGCGCTGGCCTGGCTGATCGAACAGCCCTGGGACTCGTACGAGACGTCGGTGACCGTCGCGCCGTCGAGCTTCACCCGCAGGGTGATCTCGTCGCCGCACGTCGGGTTGACGTGGTGCACCTCGGCGTCGCCGTCCCGCAGCCCCTTGCCGTGCGGGTTGCGGTAGTGGTCCAGGATGATGTCCTGGTACATCGAGTCGAGCTTCATGGTCGTCCTGCCCTGTCCCGTCAGCCGAAGAAGTTCCGGACGTGGTGCAGGCCGTCGATCAGCGCGTCGACCTCGCCCGGCGTCGAGTACAGGTAGAAAGACGCCCGCGTGGTCGCCGGAATTCCGTACCGGAGGCAGACCGGCCGCGCGCAGTGGTGTCCGACGCGCACGGCGATGCCCTGCTCGTCCAGCACCTGACCCACGTCGTGCGGGTGGATGTCGCCGAGGGTGAAGGAGATCGCCGCACCGCGGTCCACGGCCGTGCGCGGGCCGATGATCCGCAGGTCCGGGACCTCCAGCAGCCGCTCGACGGCGTACTCGGTGATCGCGTGCTCGTGCGCCGCGATCTTCTCCATGCCGACGCCCTGCAGGTAGTCGATGGCCGCGCCGAGCCCGACCGCCTGGGCGATCGGCGGGGTGCCGGCCTCGAACTTGTGCGGTGCCGGGGCGTAGGTGGACGAGCCCATGGTGACGGTCTCGATCATCTCGCCGCCGCCGAGGAACGGCGGGAGGTCCTCCAGCAGCTCCTGGCGGCCCCAGAGCACGCCGATGCCGGTCGGGGCCAGCATCTTGTGGCCGGTGAAGGCGACGAAGTCGGCCTCCAGCGCCTGCACGTCCAGCACCATGTGCGGGGCGGCCTGCGAGGCGTCGATGACGACCAGCGCGCCGACCGACTGGGCCTTGCGGACGATCGTCTCGACCGGGTTCACCGTGCCGAGCAGGTTGGAGACCAGGGTGAAGGAGACCACCTTGGTCTTCTCGGTGATCAGCTCGTCGATGTTCGACAGGTCCAGCCGACCCTCGTCGCTCAGCCCGAACCACTTGAGCTTCGCACCGCTGCGCTGCGACAGCAGCTGCCACGGGACGATGTTGGAGTGGTGTTCCATCTCCGTGATGACGATCTCGGAGTCGGCGTCCACCCGGTACGGCTCATCCGCCCAGGCCAGCATGTTGGCCACGAGGTTGAGCGACTCGGAGGCGTTCTTGGTGAAGATCACCTCGTTGCGGCTCGGCGCGTTGACGAAGGCCGCGACCTTGTCCCGGGCGCCCTCGTACAGCGCGGTGGCCTCCTCGGCGAGCACGTGCACGCCGCGGTGGACGTTGGCGTTGTGCCGCTCGTAGTAGGCGGTCAGCGCCTCCAGCACCTGGCGCGGCTTCTGCGAGGTCGCCGCGTTGTCCAGGTAGACCAGGGGCTTGTCGTCGTGCAGCAGCCGCTGCAGGACCGGGAAGTCCTTGCGGATCGCGTCGGTGTCGAGCAGTCCCGTAAACGTATGGGTCACTCGGAAGCGCCCCCCTTCACGTACGCCTCGTAGCCCTCGTTCTCCAGCTTGTCGGCCAGCTCGGCACCGCCGGACTCGACGATGCGGCCGCCCGCGAAGACGTGGACGTAGTCGGGCTTGATGTACCGCAGGATGCGGGTGTAGTGGGTCACCAGCAGGGTGCCGACCTCGCCGGTCGAGCGGACCCGGTTGATGCCCTCGGAGACGATCCGCAGCGCGTCGACGTCCAGGCCGGAGTCGGTCTCGTCGAGGATCGCGATCTTCGGCTTGAGCAGCTCGAGCTGGAGGATCTCGTGGCGCTTCTTCTCGCCGCCGGAGAAGCCCTCGTTGACGTTGCGCTCGGCGAAGGCCGGGTCCATCTGGAGGGCGGCCATCGCCTCCTTGACCTCCTTCACCCACAGCCGCAGCTTCGGGGCCTCGCCGCGGACGGCGGTGGCGGCGGTGCGCAGGAAGTTGCTGACCGAGACGCCCGGGACCTCGACCGGGTACTGCATGGCCAGGAAGACACCGGCCTTGGCGCGCTCGTCGACGGACATCTCCAGGACGTCCTCGCCGTCCAGCAGCACCGAGCCGCCGGTGACGGTGTACTTGGGGTGGCCGGCCAGCGAGTAGGCCAGGGTGGACTTGCCGGAGCCGTTGGGACCCATGATGGCGTGGGTCTCGCCCTGCTTCACGGTCAGGTCGACGCCCTTCAGGATCTCGCGCGGGCCGTTCTCGGCCTCGACGGAGACGTGCAGGTCGCGGATTTCAAGGGTTGCCATGTGTACTCAGGACTCCTGGTTGACGGAGACGAGCACATCGTCCCCTTCGATCTTTACGGGGTAGACAGCGACCGGCTTGGTGGCGGGCAGGCCCGAGGGCTTGCCGGTGCGCAGGTCGAAGCTGGAGCCGTGCAGCCAGCACTCGATCATGCAGTCCTCGACCTCGCCCTCCGAGAGCGAGACGTTCGCGTGCGAGCAGATGTCGTTGATCGCGAACACCCCCTCGTCGGTGCGGACGACGGAGACCGGCACGCCGTTGAGGTCCACGCGCCTGGGCACGTCTTCCTGGAGGTCGCTCAGCGCGCAGGCACGGAGGAAGGTCATCGTGTTCAGACCGCCGCTTCCAGCTCGGCGTCGATCTTCTCCATGAGCTGCTCCTGGACCTCGGGCACGCCGATCTGCTGGAGCAGCTCGGCGAAGAAGCCGCGCACCACCAGGCGGCGGGCCTCGTCGGCCGGGATGCCGCGGGCCTGCAGGTAGAACAGCTGCTCGTCGTCGAAGCGGCCGGTCGCCGAGGCGTGGCCGGCGCCGACGATCTCGCCGGTCTCGATCTCCAGGTTCGGGATCGAGTCGACCCGGGCGCCGTCGGTGAGCACCAGGTTCCGGTTGAGCTCGTAGGTGTCGGTGCCGAGTGCGGCGGCGCGGATCAGCACGTCGCCGACCCAGACCGCGTGCGCGTCCTGGCCCTGCAGCGCGCCCTTGTACGCCACGTTCGACCGGCAGTGCGGCGTGTCGTGGTCGATCACCAGGCGGTGCTCCAGGTGCTGGCCGGCGTCGGCGAAGTAGAGGCCGAACAGCTCGGCCTCGCCGCCGGGGCCCGCGTAGTTGACCCGCGGGTGCAGGCGGACCAGGTCGCCGCCGAAGGTCACGACCACGGACTTGTACGTGGCGTCCCGGCCGACCAGCGCGTTGTGCTGGGCGACGTGGACGGCGTCGCGCTCCCAGTCCTGGACGGAGACGAAGGTGAGCTTGGCACCGTCGCCGACCAGCAGCTCGACGTTGGCGGCCCGGGTGCCGGTGCCCGTGTGGTTGAGCACCACGACGGCCTCGGCGAACGGCTTGACGTCGATCACCACGTGGGCGAAGCGGACGCCGCCCTCGCCGCGCACGTCGATCCTGACCGGCTCGGTCAGCACCGCGTCCTTGGGGACGGTGACCACCAGGGCCTGCTCGAAGGCGCTGAACGCCTGCGCGGCCACCCGGTCCACCGGCGTGCCGGCCTTGCCCAGGCGGGCGTCGTCGCGGCCGACGGTCTCGGCGGTGACGCCGTCCGGCAGCGTGAACTCGACCTTGTCCTCGCCCCGCTCGGCGGCGGCGGCGGTCCCGTCGTGCAGCCCGCCGAGGCGGTGCAGCGGGGTGAACCGCCAGTCCTCCTCGCGGCCGTGCGGCACCGGGAAGTCGTTCACGTCGAAGGACGGCTTGACCGCGACGCGCGCGTCGATGGGCTGCTGGACCGTGGCGCGGCCGGTGCCGGGGCCGGCGAGCTGCGCGCCCGCGCCGGCGGTGCCGACCTCGATCGAACCGGCGGTGGTCGAGCCGGTGGTGTTCTGAACGTCAGCCATGGCTGTCGTGTAGCTCTCTTCCTCGAAAGTCGGTTGGGCGGTCGGTGGCCGGGGTCAGCCGACCGCGCCCTCCATCTGCAGCTCGATCAGCCGGTTGAGCTCCAGCGCGTACTCCATCGGCAGTTCGCGCGCGATCGGCTCGACGAAGCCGCGGACGATCATCGCCATGGCCTCGAACTCGGTCAGACCGCGGCTCATCAGGTAGAACAGCTGATCCTCGCTGACCTTGGAGACGGTCGCCTCGTGGCCCATGGACACGTCGTCCTCGCGGACGTCCACGTACGGGTAGGTGTCCGAGCGGGAGATCGTGTCGACCAGCAGCGCGTCGCACAGCACGTTCGACTTGGCGCCGTGCGAGCCCTCGCCGATCTCGATCAGACCGCGGTAGGAGGTCCGGCCGCCGCCGCGCGCCACCGACTTGGAGACGATGTTGGAGGAGGTGTTCGGCGCCATGTGCACCATCTTGGCGCCGGCGTCCTGGTGCTGGCCCTCGCCCGCGAAGGCGATCGACAGGGTCTCGCCCTTGGCGTGCTCGCCCATCAGGTAGACGGCCGGGTACTTCATGGTGACCTTGGAGCCGATGTTGCCGTCGACCCACTCCATGGTCGCGCCCTCGTACGCCACGGCGCGCTTGGTGACCAGGTTGTAGACGTTGTTCGACCAGTTCTGGATGGTCGTGTAGCGGCAGCGGCCGCCCTTCTTGACGATGATCTCCACGACCGCGGAGTGCAGCGAGTCGGAGGAGTAGATCGGCGCGGTGCAGCCCTCGACGTAGTGGACGTAGGCGTCCTCGTCGACGATGATCAGCGTCCGCTCGAACTGGCCCATGTTCTCGGTGTTGATCCGGAAGTAGGCCTGCAGCGGGATGTCGACGTGCACGCCCTTCGGCACGTAGATGAACGAGCCGCCGGACCACACCGCGGTGTTCAGCGCGGCGAACTTGTTGTCACCGGCCGGGATGACGGTGCCGAAGTACTCCTTGAACAGCTCCGGGTGCTCGCGCAGCGCGGTGTCGGTGTCCAGGAAGATGACGCCCTGCTCCTCCAGGTCCTCACGGATCTGGTGGTAGACGACCTCGGACTCGTACTGGGCGGCGACACCGGCGACCAGGCGCTGCTTCTCCGCCTCCGGGATGCCCAGCTTGTCGTAGGTGGCCTTGATGTCCGCCGGCAGGTCCTCCCAGGACTCGGCCTGCTTCTCGGTGGAGCGGACGAAGTACTTGATGTTGTCGAAGTCGATGCCGGTCAGGTCGGAGCCCCAGGTCGGCATGGGCTTCTTGCCGAACAGCTTCAGGCCCTTGAGACGCAGGTTGAGCATCCACTCGGACTCGCTCTTCTTCGCGGAGATGTCGCGCACGACCTCCTCGCTGAGCCCGCGCTTGGCCGTGGCGCCGGCGGCGTCCGGGTCGGCCCAGCCGTACTCGTAGTTGCCCAGGCCTTCGAGCTCGGGGTGCGAAACGGTGTCAGTCATGCGAGCTTCCTAACGCGCGGACGCAGAATCTTCGGTGGACGTACCGGCAGTCGGCGCTGCATCGGAGTCGCGGCCCGCGGAACCACGGGCGGACGACGATGCGGCACCGGGTGCCGGCACATAGGTGGTGCAGACCCCGTCGCCGTGGGCGATGGTGGCCAGCCGTTGCACATGGGTGCCCAGGAGCTGGGAGAAGACCTCGGTCTCCGCCTCGCAGAGCTGGGGGAACTGCTCGGCGATGTGCGCGACCGGGCAGTGGTGCTGGCAGAGCTGGGCGCCCGCCGGGGCCTTGGCCGCGGCCGACGGGACACGCCGCACCGTGGCAGCGTACCCGTCCACGCTGAGCGCCTGGGCGAGTGCCTCGGTGCGATCCTCCACCCCAGCCTCGCGCAGCGCCTCCCGGTACTTCTCGCCCTGCTTGCCGAAACGGGCCCGGGCGAAGGCGGCGACCGCCTCCTCGCCCGCCTTGCCGCCGCCCACCGCGTCCGAGATCCAGCGCAGCGCGTCGGCGGCGAGCTGGTCGTACGCCTGGTAGAAGGCGTCCCGGCCGCCGTCGGTGAGGGCGAAGACCTTGGCCGGACGGCCCCGGCCGCGGCTGCCGTAGACCCGCTGTTCGCGGGACTCGACCAAGCCGGCGGCGGCCAGGCCGTCGAGGTGGCGGCGGACGGCGGCGGAGGTGAGGCCGAGCCGGTTCGCCAGGTCGGCGGCGGAGGAGGGGCCGTGGTCCAGGATCGAGCGGGCGACCCGGTCCCGGGTGGCACGGTGGCCGTCCAGCAGTACCTCGGCCGCCGTCACGGGCACGTCGCAGTGGGAGGCCGACTCGGCCTCCTGCTGCTGGGCGTGCTCGCGCATGTTTTTCACAACACCAGTGTTGCGTAATTACTTCCGTTGGGACAACCCGTGATCCAGGCCTCACCGGTGTCATCGATCACGCAGGTAAGCCTTACCTGACCTGGGGAAACGATCACCGAGGCGCCGTCCGCTCGAAACGTGAGGCCCTCTTACACTCGCCGGTATGCACTCCGAACCCGCGGTCCAGGTCGCCGGGCTGGTCAAGCGCTACGGCGACAAGCAGGCCGTGGACGGTCTCGACCTCACCATCGCGACCGGCGCGATCACCGCCGTCCTCGGCCCCAACGGCGCCGGCAAGACCACCACCATCGAGACCTGCGAGGGCTACCGCCGCCCCGACGCCGGCACCGTCCGCGTCCTCGGCCTCGACCCGGTCACCCAGAGCGCCGCCCTGCGCCCCCGGATCGGCGTCATGCTGCAGTCCGGCGGCGTGTACGCGGGCGCCCGCGCCGTCGAGATGCTGCGGCACACCGCCAAGCTGCACGCCCACCCGCTGGACGTGGACGCCCTGGTCGAGCGCCTCGGCCTCGGCTCCTGCGGCCGCACCACCTACCGGCGGCTGTCCGGCGGCCAGCAGCAGCGGCTCGCCCTGGCCATGGCCGTGGTCGGCCGCCCCGAGCTGGTCTTCCTGGACGAGCCCACCGCCGGCCTCGACCCGCAGGCCCGCCGCGCCACCTGGGAGCTGGTCCGCGACCTGCGCCGGGACGGCGTCACCGTGGTCGTCACCACCCACCACATGGACGAGGCCGAGCAGCTCGCCGACCGCGTCGCCATCGTGGACCGCGGCAAGGTGATCGCCGACGGCACCACTGAGGAGCTGTGCCGCGGCGGCGCCGAGAACGCCCTGCGCTTCGACGCCCCGCCCGGGCTCGACCTCGGCCCGCTGCTCAAGGAGCTGCCCGAGGGCGCTACCGCCGTCGAGACCGTCCCCGGCAGCTACCGCGTCGAGGCGCCGGTGGACCCGCAGCTGCCGGCCACCGTCACCGGCTGGTGCGCGGCCGTCGGCGTCCTGCCCGAACGGCTGTCCGTGCAGCGCCGCAGCCTCGAAGACGTCTTCCTCGACCTGACCGGACGGGAGCTCCGCGCATGAGTGAGCGAAGCGAGCGGGACTACTCGCCCGAGCCCGGTGCCGCCCCCGTCGGCCGGATGCTGCTCGCCCAGACCGCCTTCGAGACCCGGATGCTGCTGCGCAACGGTGAGCAGCTGCTGCTCACCGTCGTCATCCCGACCGTGCTGCTGGTGCTGTTCTCCGCCGTCGACATCGTCACGGTCGAGGGCCCCGGCAAGCGGGTCGACTTCCTCGCCCCCGGCCTGCTCGCGCTGGCCGTGATGTCCACCGCCTTCACCGGGCAGGCCATCGCCACGGGCTTCGAGCGCCGCTACGGCGTGCTGAAGCGGCTCGGCGCCAGCCCGCTGCCGCGCTGGACGCTGCTGACGGCCAAGACCGGCTGCGTCCTGGTGACGGAGACGCTGCAGGTCGCGCTGCTGTCGGTGATCGCGCTGGCCCTCGGCTGGTCGCCGCACGGCAACCCGCTGGCCGTCGTCGCGCTGCTGGTCCTCGGCACCGCCGCCTTCTCCGGGCTCGGCCTGCTGATGGCCGGCACGCTGAAGGCCGAGGCCACGCTGGCCGCCGCCAACCTGGTGTTCATCCTGCTGCTGCTCGCGGGCGGGGTGATCGTGCCGCTGAGCAAGTTCCCCGACGCGGTGCGGTCGGTGCTGGAACTGCTGCCGATCTCGGCGCTCTCGGACGGCCTGCGGTCGGTGCTGCAGACCGGCGCCGGGGTGCCCTGGGCTGACCTCGGGATCCTGGCCGGCTGGGCCGTGCTCGGCCTGGCCGCGGCCGCCCGCTTCTTCCGCTGGGAGTAGCCGCCGAGGTGGCCGCACCTGCGAGCAGCCACCCCCGTACGAACGTCGAACGCCCCCCGGCCTCAACCGGCCGGGGGGCGTTCGGCGTTCGTACCGCCCTGCGTCAGCTCTCGCTGCCGCCACGGCGCTTGCGGGCGAGCAGGACGAGCGCGCCACCGACCAGCAGCACGCCGCCGCCGACCGCCGCGATCATCGGGGTGGCGTCGTTGCTACCGGTCTGGGCGAGCGCCGGCGCGCTGGTGGCGGGCGCCGGGGCGGGCGGGCTGACCGGGGCCGGCGTGGTCGGCGGGGGCGTGGTCGGCGCAACGGTGGGCGTCGTCGGCACGGGGGTCGGGGTCTTCGTCGGCGTCGGGATGGGCGTCGGCGTCGAGGTGGGGGTGGGCGTGGGGGTCTTGGTGGGAGTCGGGGTCGGGGTCGGAGTCGGCGTGTGGCACGGCTCGATGGTCTTGGTCTCGTTGATGTTCCAGCCCTTGTCGTTCGGGTTCTCCGTGGTGGTGACCACCAGGTTCGCCTTGATCGGGGCCGTGTGGTCCTTCACCGGGAAGGTGCCGTGGAACTCGGCGGGAAAGGCCTTGGCATCCAGGACCTTGTCGCCGTCGATGGTGAGGCTGACGGTGTTCTTCACGTCGGCCTTGGGGCTGTAGTTGATCAGGTCGATCACGACCTTGTCGCAGGTCACCGACCAACTCGGCACGTGCGCCGAGGCGTTGGTGGCCAGCGCCAAGGGCAGTAGAAAACCGGCCGCTGCCGTGCCTGCCAGTGCCGCCGCGCCGATCCCGATGTGCCGCTGCTGTCGCGCCATTACGCTGTTCCCCTCCGAACGGTCTTGTGCAGCAGGCGTGTTGAGTGGTTCGCGGTGGCCCGCTACGACTGTCCGGGGGACTCTACCGGCACTCCCGCATCCCGCCACACCCCGCCGTACGACCGGATTTCGTCTGTGCGTCCGTTCTCTGATGTGCATGACCAGCCCATCACAGCTGCCACCTCGCAGAACGCGGATTCGGCAAACTTGAATGAACTTCGTCACCTTCAAGACAGAACGGCGCCCCCGGCGATCGGGTTCAATCGCCGGGGGCGCCGCTTCCATCACCTGACGAGCACGTCGCTTCACCGCGTGACGTCAGGCCTTCCCGGCCGCCTTGCGCCGGGCGGCCACCACGATCGCACCAGGCGCGGCGAGCCAGCCCCGCCCCAAGATCGCCCGTAAAGCCACCTACCATGGACGTCGTGCTGAAGACCACCCCTTTCTCCCTGCTCGCCGAGCGCTGGCAGCCCTCCGCCGTCATGGTCCGGCGCGCCGCGTTCGCCGCGCTGGTGATGAGCGTGGTGATCGTCGTCACCGGCGGCGCCGTCCGGCTCACCGCCTCCGGCCTCGGCTGTACGACCTGGCCCCGCTGCACCGACGAGAGTCTGACGCCCACCGCCGAGATGGGCTTCCACGGCGTCATCGAGTTCACCAACCGGATGCTCACCTACGTGCTCAGCGCCGCAGTGGGCTGGGCGATCCTGGCCGCCCGCTGCCACCGGCCCTGGCGGCGCGGCCTGACCAAGCTCGGCTGGGCGCAGTTCTGGCTGGTGATGAGCAACGCCGTACTCGGCGGCATCACCGTACTGACCGGCCTCAACCCGTACACGGTGGCGCTGCACATGATCGCCGCGATGGCCCTGGTCTGGGTCGCCCTGCTGATGTGGGAGCGCAGCAAGGAGGGCGACGGCCCGGCGAAGCTGTTCGTGGCCCGCCCGATCCACCAGCTCTCGTACGTCCTCGTCGCCGTGATCGGGCTGCTCGTCGCAGCCGGCACCCTGGTGACCGGCGCCGGCCATCACCCGGGCACGCCCAAGGACAACAAGATCGTCCCGCGCATCCCGATCGACTACGACAGGTTGGCCCAGTTCCACGCCGACTTCGCCTTCATCTCCGTCGGCCTCACCATCGCCCTGATCTTCGTCTTCACTGCGATCAAGGCCCCGCAGGCAGCCAAGTCCCGCACCAAGGAACTCCTCGCAGTCCTGTTGCTCCAGGGCGTCCTCGGCTTCATCCAGTACTTCACCGACGCCCCCGAGCTGATGGTCGGCCTCCACATGCTCGGCGCCTCGCTGACCTGGATCGCCGCCCTGCGCATCCCCCTCGCCCTCCGTACCCGCGAGGACGCACAGGCCTCCGAGCACCTGCCCGCGCAGACCCCGCAGACCGCCACCGTCTGAGCGCAAGCCCAACGTACGGCGAAGGCCCCCATCCCGCGATGGGGGCCTTCGTCATGCGGTCACAGCAGTTGTCGGCCGTCGTGGGTCCGGATGCTCGGTACCGTTTCGTCCTGAAGCGCGTCCAGGACACGTACGGCATAGACCTCAGCCATGCGGTCGGAGACCCCGGCCGGCGTGAGCCAGTCGACTTCGACCGACTCGTCAGAGAGCCGGCCGGTCCCGCCCTCAGGTCGACAGCGGAAAACAAGAGCGACAACCCCTCGGCTCATGTTCTTGTAGACGCCGGTCAGCCGCTCCACGCCGACCACGATCCCGGTCTCCTCGTAGACCTCCCGGCGCACGCCGGCCTCGACACCCTCGCCCAGCTCCAGCACGCCCCCCGGAGGCTCCCAAGCCCCGCTGTCAGCCCGCCGAATCGTCAGCACCCGCCCGTCCTCCCGCACCACCACCCCCGCGACGGACACGGAGTGGAGTGGCAGCAGCGTTGCCTCCTGCGGCGTACCACCTCTCACGCTGCCGGCTCCGAACGGTTAGTGCGGGCAGGCCGAAGCAGGTCGAGGACATGGGTCCAGCTGTACTTGTCGCGCCCTCCGCCGGACTTGGGCTTGTGGGGCACGTAGTCGCCGATCAGAACGCCCATCGAGCGCAGTCGGGCCAAGCTGTCCGAATAGGCCGGGTGGGAAGCCTGGGCTGAGTTGACATAGGGCTGGACCGCAACGGGGATGCCGAGCCCGTAGGCCTCGCAGAGGATGCCGAGCGCCAGCGTGTCGGAGATGCCGGCGGCCCACTTGTTGATGGTGTTGAACGTCGCGGGAGCGACCGCAATGGCGTCTGCCGGAGGCAGCGGTTGCGGGATGCTCGGCGTGCGCCACGCGGAGCGGAGCGGATAGCCGGTCTGGGCTTCGATGGCTTCCTGGTCTATGAAGCCGAGAGCGCTGGGAGTAGCAATCACACCGACCTTCCAGCCCTCGGCACGGGCTGCGGCGATCAGCTCACCCACGCCGTCAGCGATTCCCGAAGCGCAGACGATGACGTGAAGGAACGGCTCGTGGTTCTCAGTCAAATCCGAACTCCCAACTCATGGCAGAAACGGCGGAGTTCCGGGACACTGCCACGTCGGTCCCGCGCGGCCATGTCACCGACCAGTTCCAGCACGCTGGGGCGGCGTCGAATGTCCTCAGAAGCACAGCTCTCCGCGATCCTGAGTGCTTTGTACCCCTCAGCCAGTCTGCCTTGTTGGCTGTAGGCCCGTGCAGCATCCACCCACAGTGCGGCCCGCCGCTCCGGAACGGGGATGCGCCGCCGCATCAGGGGTTGAGCAGCTTCCAAGGCCGCGCCGGCGTCACCGAGAACCGCCGGGTAGCCGACGAAGGACACCTACCGCAATGACGACCCCTACAACCGCAGCACACATCCTCCGTCACGCTCTGGCACAGGCGGCGGTCACCGGCGCCGATACGATCACGAACGACGCACGACTGCAGCACGATCTCGGGATCGACAGCCTCGCCCTCCACGAGCTCGTCGTCACCCTGGAGACGCGCCTGAACATGGTCATCCCGGACGAGGAGGTCGGCCGCCTGCACACCGTCGGCGACCTCAGCGACCTGCTCGCCCGGCACGGCCACCCCACCGGAGAGGGCACCACCGCGTGAGCACGCAGCAGATCACCCCCAAGCAGCGGGGCTACCTGATCGTCAACTCCCACCCCAAGGGCAGCCAGGCCACCGTGCACCAGCTGTGGCAGTCCATCACCCCCGCCACCCCCACCGGGCGGGCCCCGGTCGCCCTGGTGCTGGGCTCCAGCGCGGGGTACGGTCTGGCGATCCTGCTGGCCGGGCTGCGCCGCCACGGCATCCGCGGCATCGGCGTCGCCTACGAGACACCGGCCGGCGAGCGGCGCACCGCCACCGCCGGCTGGTACCGAACCGCCGCGACCGCCGCCCTGCTCGAAGAGGCCGGAAGCGACTTCACCTTCGTCAACGCCGACGCCTACGCGGACGCCACCCGTGCCGAGGTGCTCAAACTCCTCGCCGACCGGTACGGCCCCGTCGACTACCTCGTCTACTCCCTCGCCTCGCCCAGGCGTACCGACCCGGCCACCGGCGAGGTCCACCACTCGGTGATCAAGCCGATCGGCCGCCCCTACACCTCACCGTCCCTCGTCTTCGAGGACGGCGTCCCGCAGATCGGCAGCGTCGACCTCACCCCGGCCGACGAGGCCGAGCGCGCCGCGACCGTCAAGGTCATGGGTGGTGAGGACTGGCGGCTGTGGGTGCAGTCCCTGGCCGACAGCAACCTCCTGGGCCCCGACTTCACGACTGCCGCGCTGTCCTATGTGGGCTCCGAGATCACCGCGCCGGTCTACCGGCAGGGCACCATCGGCGCCGCCAAGGAACACCTGGAGGCGACCGCCGGCCAGTTGCAGAGCGGGGTACTGGCCGGGCGGGGCCGGGCGTTCACCGTCGTCGCCGGCGCCGCCGTCACCCAGGCGTCCACCGCCATCCCGTCCATCGCCCTCTACACCTCGCTGCTGCGCAAAGCCCTCGGAGAGGACGGCTGGCGTACCACCGCCGACCAGGCCGTGGACCTGTGGGAGCAACTGAGCGGCGCGAAGTCGCTCGTGCTGGACGGGCAGGGTCGCATCCGTCTGGACGGCTGGGAACTCGACCCCGCCGTGCAGGACCTGGTGCGGGAGCTGTGGACGGACCCCGAGGCAGCGCTCGACGCCGACCCGGCCGCGTCGGCCTGGTTCTACGGCCAGTTCCGGCAGCTGTACGGCTGGGACGTCCCCGGCGTCGACTACACGATCGAGGCTGAGACGTCGATCCCCTGGCCCGCCCAACCGCGGTAGCAACGCTGGTGGCCGGTGAAAAGGCCCGGCTCCCCCGTACGAGGGGAGCCGGGCCTTCGCGGTGTCCGGAGGGTGCTCAGCCGCCGAGCTGGATCCCGGCCATCCGCTTCCACTCGTACGGGCCGGTCTTCACCCGGAGGCCCAGCTCGCCCTCGAAGTCGTCGTGCAGGGTCAGCCCGGCCAGCTCGGCGGCCCGGCGGCCGACGGCGTAGCTGGGGGCCACCTGGTCGCCCCAGGCGCCGTCCGCGCCGACCACGACGATCCGGGTGGCCACGGCGCCGACGTACTCGACGACCGCGTCGGCGCTGCCCCCGTGCTGCCGGGCGAAGCTGGTGAGGTTCTTGGCGATGCGCTTGGCGCGGCGCTCGGTGCGGGCGTCCGGCGCGGCGGTGGCGGTCTCTGCGCTGCTCATGCCCGCATGCTACCCACCGGTAAGCGCGCTGGCGACGGGAGCACCCTGTGCACCGGGACACATACTGGACGTGTGACCTTCTCCGGCTGGCCGACCGAGGCGCTCGACTTCTACGAGCACCTGGAGGCCGACAACTCGAAGACCTTCTGGCAGGCCCACAAGGGGCGGTACGAGGACGCCGTGCGCGCGCCGATGGAGCAGCTCCTCGCCGATCTGGAACCGGAGTTCGGGCCGGGGAAGATCTTCCGCCCGAACCGCGACGTCCGCTTCAGCGCCGACAAGTCCCCGTACAAGACGCACATCGGCGCGCACCTGGAGAGCGGCGGCTACATCCAGCTCTCCGCCGACGGCCTGGCCTGCGGCAACGGCATGTACCAGCTCGCCCCGGACCAGTTGGAGCGCTACCGCGCCGCCGTCGCCGAGGACGTCACCGGCGCCGAGCTGGAGCGGGTGATCACCCGGGTGGAGAAGGACGGCCCGCAGGTGGTCGGCCGGGACTCCCTGAAGTCGGCCCCGCGCGGCTACCCGAAGGACCACCCCAGGATCGAGCTGCTGCGCCACAAGGGCCTGGTGGCCTGGCAGGAGTGGGAGCCCGCGAAGTGGCTGGGCACCCGCGCCGCCTACACCCGGATCACCGGCTTCCTGCACGCCTCCCGGCCGCTGCGGGACTGGCTGGACGGCCACGTCGGCCCCTCCGAGCTGCCCGCCCGCTGAGCCGCCGGCCGAGCGGTCGGCCGAGCGGCCCGCCCCGAACGCGAAAAGCCCCCGAATGCGGGAGAGCCCCGGTCCACCGGACCGGGGCTCTCTCAGCGAGTCTGCCTACTTCACGAACGGGTCGACCGCGCACACCACCATCAGCAGCGACAGGTAGGTGATCGACCAGTGGAACAGCCGCATCTCCTTGAGCTTCGCGCCCACGACGCCGGCCTTGGCCCGCGCGTACAGCGCGTGCGCCTCGCGCAGCCAGGCGGCGCCCAGCACCACCGCGGCGACCGGGTACAGCCAGCTCATGTGCCCGAGCGGCCAGAGCGCCAGCGAGACGGCGACCATCACCCAGGAGTAGATGACGACCTGCTTGCCGACCGCCACGTTGCCCTTGATGACCGGCAGCATCGGCACGCCGGCCCGCAGGTAGTCGTCGCGCACCTTCATCGACAGCACCCAGGTGTGCGGCGGCGTCCAGAAGAACACCACCAGGAACAGCACCACGGCCGCCCAGGACATCGAGTTGGTGACCGAGGACCAGCCGACCAGCACCGGCATGCAGCCGGCGATGCCGCCCCAGACGATGTTCTGCGAGGTGCGCCGCTTGAGCCCCAGCGTGTAGACGAACACGTAGAACAGCAGCGCGCCCAGCGCCAGTCCGGAGGAGAGCCAGTTGACGCCGAAGCCCAGCACCAGCGTCGACACGACGGCGAGCACGATGCCGAACACCAGCGCCTCGCGCGGCGACACCATCCCGGTGACGATCGGCCGCCGCTCGGTGCGGGACATCACCGCGTCGATGTCGCGGTCGATGTACATGTTGAGGGCGTTGGCGCCGCCCGCCGAGAGGTAGCCGCCGACCACGACCTTCAGCACCAGCAGCATGTTCGGCACGCCCTGCTGGGCCAGGAACATCACCGGCACGGTGCTCATCAGCAGCAGCTCGATGATCCGAGGCTTGGTCAGTGCGACGAACGCGCCGACACGGGCCCCGATCGGCCGGTGCGCAGGAGTCGCCCCGGTGACCCCGGCGGGACGGGTTTCGACGGCGGTCACTAACACCCCAACTGAAGATGAATCTTCGCAGGCGTCCACAGGAACGAAGGGTCCCGAATCGTCCGCTCTGCGCGTACCACGACACCATAGACGCTCCATATATCCCATCCGGCTTCGGGGTCCCCCGGCGAGGCGGAACCGCACACCCCCGGGTGAACCGCCTGGGTGATGCCACGAACCGCCTCCGGCGGGTCCTGCTAGTCCGTCCTGACCACCCCGGCGGCGGGCGGGCGCGAATCGGGAGAACCTGGGACAAAAGCACTCACACCGGCCTAGTGGGAATCACCATGCGGAAATCCCGGTTGTCTCAGCACGGAGGGTGAGCCCCGGCCCAAACGGTAGGCTCGCACGCAGAAGCGGGATCTACCCTCCGTGACCGGCACCACCCAGCGTCGGGACCACAGCGCCGTGGCCGACCCGGTCCCCATTCACGGGGTCACTCTTCAATGGAAGGAGCCCTGAGACAGGGTGAGCACTGCGCCGACGAACGCATTCGAGTGGACCGATATGGACGAGCGCACGGTTGACACCGCGCGAGTCCTCGCCATGGACGCTGTCCAGAAGGTCGGCAACGGACACCCCGGGACGGCCATGACGCTGGCCCCGGCCGCGTACCTGATCTTCCAGCGGTTCCTGCGCCACGACCCGACCGACCCGGCCTGGGTCGGCCGCGACCGCTTCGTCCTCTCCCCCGGGCACACCAGCCTGACCCTCTACACCCAGCTGTACCTCTCGGGTTACGGCCTGGAGCTGGACGACCTCAAGGCCTTCCGCGTCGCGGGCAGCCGCACCCCCGGCCACCCCGAGCACGGCCACACGGCCGGCGTGGAGACCACCACCGGCCCGCTCGGCCAGGGCATCGCCAACGCGGTCGGCATGGCGATGGCCGCCCGCTACGAGCGCGGCCTCTTCGACCCCGAGGCCCCGGCCGGCGAGTCCCCCTTCGACCACACCATCTGGGCCATCGTCTCCGACGGCGACCTGGAGGAGGGCATCTCCGCCGAGGCCTCCTCGCTGGCCGGCCACCAGAAGCTGGGCAACCTGGTCGCCCTGTACGACGACAACCACATCTCGATCGAGGGCGACACCGAGACCGCCTTCTCCGAGGACGTCCTCAAGCGCTACGAGGCGTACGGCTGGCACGTCCAGCGGGTGACCCCGAAGTCCAACGGCGACATCGACGTGGCCGTCCTCGCGGACGCGCTGGCCGCGGCCAAGGCCGAGACCTCCCGCCCGTCGATCATCGCGATGCGCACCATCATCGCCTGGCCGGCCCCGGACGCCCAGAACACCGCCAAGGCGCACGGCTCCGCGCTCGGCGCCGCCGAGATCGCCGCCACCAAGAAGGTCCTGGGCTTCGACCCGGAGAAGACCTTCGAGGTCAGCGACCAGGTCATCGAGCACGCCCGGCTGGTCATCAAGCGCGGCAAGGCCGCCCGCGACCAGTGGCAGCAGTCCTTCGAGGCCTGGCGCGCCGCCAACCCGCACCGCGCCGCCGACTTCGACCGGATCCAGGCCGGCGAGCTGCCCGAGGGCTGGAAGAAGGCCGTCCCCTCCTTCCCGGCCGGCAAGGACGTCGCCACCCGCAAGGCCTCCGGCGACACCCTCAAGGCGATCGGCGCGGTGATCCCGGAGCTGTGGGGCGGCTCGGCCGACCTCGCGGAGTCCAACCTCACCACCATCGACGAGGACAGCTCCTTCCTCCCCGAGGGCAACCCGCTGAAGTCGGCGAGCCCGTACGGCCGGACGATCCACTTCGGCATCCGCGAGCACGCCATGGGCTCGATCATGAACGGCATCGCGCTGCACGGCAGGACCCGCGTGTACGGCGGCACCTTCCTGGTCTTCGCCGACTACATGCGCCCGGCCGTCCGCCTGGCCGCGCTGATGAAGCTGCCGGTCACCTACGTCTGGACGCACGACTCGATCGGCCTGGGCGAGGACGGCCCGACCCACCAGCCGGTCGAGCACATGGCCTCGCTGCGCGCCATCCCGGGCCTGGCCATGGTCCGCCCGGCCGACGCCAACGAGACCGCCGTCGCCTGGCGCACCATCATCGAGCGCCAGACCAGCCACCCCGGCCCGGTCGGCCTGGCCCTCACCCGCCAGGGCGTCCCGACCTTCGACCGTGAGGTCTTCGGCTCCGCCGAGGGCACCGCGAAGGGCGGCTACATCCTGGCCGAGGCCTCGAACGGCGACCCGCAGCTGATCCTGCTCGGCACCGGCTCCGAGGTCCAGCTGGCCGTCAAGGCCCGCGAGGTGCTCGAGGCGGAGGGCATCGCGACCCGCGTGGTCTCGCTGCCGTCCTTCGAGTGGTTCCAGGAGCAGGACCAGGCCTACCGCGACAGCGTGCTGCCGCCGTCGGTGAAGGCCCGCGTCTCGGTCGAGGCCGGCATCGCCCAGGGCTGGCGCGAGCTGGTCGGCGACCACGGCCGGATCGTCTCGCTGGAGCACTTCGGCGCCTCCGCCGACTACAAGGTGCTCTTCGAGGAGTTCGGCATCACCGCCGAGCGCGTGGTGGCCGAGGCCCACAACGCCCTGCGCTCCCTCGAAGCCGTCAACCGCTAGCGGCCCCGAGCACGAGCCGAAGGGAGCGCCGATGCCGAAAGCGACGAGCGACAAGCGAGCGCTGGAGCGAGGAACGTCGGCATCGGGTACGAGCTCCCGGCGGCGAGTGCGGGACAACGGGCCGGGGCGGCCGACCGCACATCGGCGCCCCGGCCCCTCTGACTACCCCACGAAGCAGAAGAACAAGGGACTGAAGCACCATGACTGACGCACTGAAGCGCCTCAGCGACGAAGGCGTTGCGATCTGGCTGGACGACCTCAGCCGCAAGCGGCTCAACTCCGGCAACCTGGCCGAGCTGGTGCAGAACAAGCACGTGGTGGGTGTGACCACCAACCCGACCATCTTCCAGAAGGCCATCGCCGGCAGCGGCGACGACTCCTACGACAGCCAGCTGCGCGACCTCGCCGTCCGCAAGGTCACCACCGAGGAGGCGATCCGCATGATCACCACCTCCGACGTGCGCGACGCGGCCGACGTGCTGCGCCCGGTCTACGACGCCTCCAACGGCCGCGACGGCCGGGTCTCCATCGAGGTCGACCCGCGCCTGGCGCACGAGACCGCCCCCACCGTGGCCGAGGCCAAGCAGCTGTGGTGGCTGGTGGACCGCCCGAACGTCTTCATCAAGATCCCCGCCACCAAGGCCGGCCTGCCCGCGATCAGCGAGGTCATCGGCAAGGGCATCAGCGTCAACGTCACGCTGATCTTCTCGCTGGAGCGCTACAAGGCCGTCATCGACGCCTACCTGAGCGGCCTGGAGGCCGCCAAGGGCAAGGGCCTGGACCTCTCCCAGATCGAGTCGGTCGCCTCCTTCTTCGTCTCCCGCGTGGACACCGAGATCGACAAGCGCCTGGACAAGGTCGGCGGCGACGCCAAGAACCTGCGCTCCAAGGCCGCGCTGGCCAACGCCCGCCTCGCCTACCAGGCGTACGAGGAGGTCTTCGGCAGCGTCGACGGCAAGACCGCCGGCAACGCCCGTTGGCTCTCCCTGGAGGCCGCCGGCGCCAAGCCGCAGCGCCCGCTGTGGGCCTCCACCGGCGTCAAGGACCCGGCCCTGCCGGACACCCTGTACGTCACCGAGCTGGTCGCCCCCGGCACCGTCAACACCATGCCCGAGGCGACCCTGGACGCCACCGGCGACCACGGCGTGGTCACCGGCAACACCATCGTCCCCAACTACGCGGACGCCAAGGCCGTGCTGGACGCGATCGCGGCAGCCGGCGTGGACTACGACGACGTGGTCCAGGTCCTGGAAGACGAGGGCGTCGAGAAGTTCGAGCAGTCCTGGAACGAGCTGCTCGACACCGTCACCGCCTCGCTCGCTTCCTTCGCCGACGAGAAGTGACCCCCGCTCACAGCCAGCGCACGAAAGCGGAGCCCATCAAGTGAGCACTGATTACCCCGAGTTGACGTCGGAATCGGACGCGGACGACCTCCCGCCCGCCCCGGTCAACCCGCTTCGTGACCCCTCCGACCGACGGCTCCCGCGCATCGCGGGGCCGTCCGGTCTGGTCATCTTCGGGGTCACCGGCGACCTGTCCCGCAAGAAGCTGATGCCGGCCATCTACGACCTGGCCAACCGCGGTCTGCTTCCGCCGGGCTTCTCCCTCGTCGGCTTCGCCCGCCGCGAGTGGGACGACGAGGACTTCGCCAAGGAGGTCCACGACGCCGTCCGGGACCACGCCCGCACCCCCTTCCGGGAGGAGGTCTGGCAGCAGCTCGCCAAGGGCATGCGCTTCGTCCACGGCACCTTCGACGACGACGAGGCCTTCGACAAGCTGCGCGAGACCATCGTGGAGCTGGACAAGGCCCAGGGCACCGGCGGCAACTTCGCCTTCTACCTGTCCGTCCCGCCGAAGTTCTTCCCGACGGTCGTCCAGCAGCTCAAGAAGCACGGCCTGGCCGACCCGCCGCAGGGCTCCTGGCGCCGCGCGGTCATCGAGAAGCCCTTCGGCCACGACCTGGAGAGCGCGCAGGAGCTCAACAAGGTCGTCCACGAGGTCTTCCCCCGGGACGAGGTCTTCCGGATCGACCACTACCTGGGCAAGGAGACGGTCCAGAACATCCTGGCGCTGCGCTTCGCCAACCAGATGTTCGAGCCGATCTGGAACCGGTCGTACGTCGACCACGTACAGATCACCATGGCCGAGGACATCGGCATCGGCGGCCGGGCCGGCTACTACGACGGCATCGGCTCCGCCCGTGACGTCATCCAGAACCACCTGCTCCAGCTGATGGCGCTCACCGCCATCGAGGAGCCGGCGTCCTTCCACCCGAAGGCGCTGGTGGCCGAGAAGCTCAAGGTGCTCAGCGCCGTCAAGCTCCCGGCCGACCTCGGCCGGCACACCGTGCGCGGCCAGTACGCCTCCGGCTGGCAGGGCGGCGAGGAGGTCGTCGGCTACCTCGACGAGGACGGCATCGACCCGGACTCCAAGACCGACACCTACGCGGCCATCAAGCTGGAGATCAACAACCGCCGCTGGGCGGGCGTCCCGTTCTACCTGCGCACCGGCAAGCGCCTGGGCCGCCGGGTCACCGAGATCGCGGTCGTCTTCCAGCGCGCCCCGTACCTGCCCTTCGACTCCTACGCGACCGAGGAGCTGGGGCAGAACGCCCTGGTCATCCGGGTCCAGCCGGACGAGGGCGTGACGGTGCGGTTCGGCTCCAAGGTGCCGGGCACCTCCTTCGAGGTCCGGGACGTCACGATGGACTTCGCCTACGGCGAGTCCTTCACCGAGTCCAGCCCGGAGGCGTACGAGCGGCTCATCCTCGATGTGCTGCTCGGCGACGCCAACCTGTTCCCGCGCCACCAGGAGGTCGAGCTGTCCTGGCAGATCCTCGACCCGATCGAGAAGTACTGGGACACCCACGGCAAGCCCGCCCAGTACGCGGCGGGGACCTGGGGCCCGGTCGAGGCGGACGAGATGCTCGCACGAGACGGCAGGAGCTGGCGCCGACCATGAAGATCGACCTCACCAACACGACGTCCAGCAAGATCAACGCCGCGCTCATGGAGGCGCGCCGGGCCAGCGGCTCCACCGCCGCCGGCATGGTGCTCACCCTGGTGATCGTGACCGACGAGGGCAGCGCCTACGACGCCCTCAAGGCCGCCAACGACGCCTCCCGCGAGCACCCGATGCGCACCCTCGCGGTGATCAAGCGCGCCGGGCGCTCGCCACGGGCCCGCGCGGAGACCCGGCTGGACGCCGAGATCCTGGTCGGCTCGGACGCCGGCTCCGGCGAGACCGTCGTCCTGCGCATGCACGGCGAGCTCGCCGCGCACGCCCAGTCGGTGGTCCTGCCGCTGCTGCTGCCGGACGCCCCGGTCGTGGTCTGGTGGCCGGACAACGCGCCGCTGCACCCGGCGCAGGACCCGCTGGGCTCGCTCGCCCAGCGCCGGATCACCGACGCCGTCACCGCCGAGTCCCCGGTCGGCCAGCTCGCCCAGCGGGCCCAGAGCTACACCCCGGGCGACACCGACCTGGCCTGGAGCCGGATCACCGGCTGGCGCTCGATGCTGGCCGCCGCGCTGGACCAGCGGCCGTCCGCCATCGTCTCCGCGGTGGTCGAGGGCGAGTCCTACAACCCCAGCGTCGAGCTGCTCGGCCTGTGGCTGACCAACCGGCTGCACGTGCCGGTCGAGCGGGTCGTCACGGGTGGCCCCGGCATCACCGCGGTGCACCTGCGCACCAAGGACGGGGACATCACCCTGGACCGCCCGGACGGCCTGCTGGGCACGCTCTCCATGCCCGGCTCGCCGGACCGCCAGGTGGCGCTCAAGCGGCGCGAGACCTCGGAGCTGATCGCCGAGGAGCTGCGCCGCCTGGACCCGGACGACATCTACGCGACGGCCGTGCGCACGCCCGTCGACCGGCTGCACGAGCCGGCCAACGCCGAGACGGCGGCGGCCGAGCGGGTCGCCCGCGCGGTCGAGGACGCCGCCGAGGAGGCCGTGGCCGACCCGGAGGCGGTCACGGCCGACGCGTCGGAGAGGAAGCCCGCGAAGAGGGCCGCCGGCAGGCGCACCACCAAGGAAGGCGCATGACCAACGCGACCCCGCAGCTGGTCGTCCACCGGGACAAGGAGCTGATGGCCCAGGCGGCCGCGGCCCGGCTGATCACCCGGATCGTGGACGCCCAGGCCGCCCGCGGCGCCGCCTCGGTGGTGCTCACCGGCGGCCGCAACGGGAACGCCCTGCTGGCCGCGATCGCCGCCTCCCCGGCGCGCGACGCGGTCGACTGGGGGCGGCTGGACCTCTGGTGGGGCGACGAGCGCTTCGTGGCCGCCGCCGATCCGGACCGCAACGCCGTCCAGGCCCGCGCCGAGCTGCTGGACTCCGTCCCGCTCGACCCGGCGCGGGTGCACGAGATGCCCGCCTCGGACGGGGTGGACGGCTCGGACGTGGAGGCCGCCGCGGCCCGCTACGCGCAGGAGCTGGCGAAGGCGGCCGGACCGGGCGACCGGTTCGGCGTCCCCGCCTTCGACGTGCTGCTGCTCGGCGTCGGCCCGGACACCCACGTCGCCTCGCTCTTCCCCGAGCACCCGGGCGTGCGGGAGACCGAGCGGACCGTGGTCGGCGTGCGCGGGGCCCCCAAGCCCCCGCCGACCCGGATCTCGCTCACCCTTCCGGCCATCCGGGCCGCCCGCGAGGTCTGGCTGCTGGCCGCCGGCGAGGACAAGGCGGGCGCGGTCGCGCTGGCCCTGTCCGGTCCCGGCGAGCTCCAGGCGCCCGCGTCCGGCGCGTACGGCCGCAGCCGCACCCTGTGGCTGCTGGACCGCGCCGCCGCGGAGCGGATCCCGCCGCAGCTCTACCCGCCGGCCTCGGCGTAACGGCCGGACGGGTCCTGCGGTCCGCAACGCCGAAGGGCGCCACCGTCGTTCGACGGTGGCGCCCTTCTCGTTCGGGTCGCCTCAGAGGTCGGGTCGCCTCGGATCTCGCCTCAGATCTCGCCTCGGAGCTTCGCCAGCGCCTCGGCCAGGATCGCCTCGCCGTCGGCGTCGGTGCGCCGCTCACGGACGTAGGCGAGGTGCGTCTTGTAGGGCTCGTTGCGCGAGGGCGCGGGCGGGTTGTGCTGGTCCTGCCCGGCCGGGAAGCCGCAGCGCGGGCAGTCCCAGGTGTCCGGGATCGCCGCCTCGGCGGCGAAGCTGGGCCGGGTCTCGTGCTTGTTGGCGCACCAGAAGGAGATCCGGTTGCGCGGGGCGGACTCGCCGCGCTCCGCCTCGCCCATCGGGCCGGCCCCAACCCTGCTGCCACGGATGGCATTGCCACTTGCCACGGTCTGACTCCCTGCGTACTGGTGCGCCGACCCGCCGCGGTGCGCGTCGGTGGCGAAAGTCGTCCTAGTGTAAGCAGGAGTTAAGCCTCCGCCACCACTGCCTCCGCACCCGACCGTCCCAGGATAGGCGCTCGGGCGACGGGCCGTCAGGGTTGTGTCAGCCCTTGTACTTCAGCAGCAGGCCGAGCACGATGATGCTCGCGAACCAGCCCAGGCCGACCACGACGGTGATGCGGTCCAGGTTGCGCTCGGCCACCGCCGAGCCGCCGCCGGTGGACATCGCGCCACCGCCGAACATGTCCGACAGGCCGCCGCCCTTCCCCTTGTGCAGCAGCACCAGGAGGATCATCAGCAGACTGAAGATGATCAGGGCAATCGAGAACCCGAGAACCACGGCGGGACCAACTCTCTCGTATCTTCGGCGAAGGGGCCGGACCGCGTACGGCGGTCCGACCCCAAAGCCTACGTTGCTGCGGCGGCGTTAGCCTACTGCCTGCTCACGGTAGCGCACGATCTTGACGAACTCCTCGGCGTCCAGCGAGGCACCGCCGATCAGGCCGCCGTCGATGTCGGGCTTGGCCATCAGGCCGGCCGCGCTCGACGACTTGACCGAACCGCCGTACAGCACGCGGACCTTGCCGGCCAGCTCGGCGTCGTACAGCTCGGCGATCCGCTTGCGGATGGCGGCGCAGACCTCCTGCGCGTCCTCCGGGGTGGCCACCTCGCCGGTGCCGATCGCCCAGACCGGCTCGTAGGCGACGACGACGGTCTCGGCCTGGTGGGCCGGGACGTCCGCGAGGGCACCGTCCAGCTGGGCCAGGGTGTACTCGACGTGGGTGCCGGCCTTGCGGATGTCCAGCGGCTCGCCGATGCACAGGATCGGGGTGATCCCGGCGCGGTAGGCGGCCTTCACCTTGGCGTTGACGATCTCCTCGTCCTCGCCGTGGTACTGGCGGCGCTCGGAGTGGCCGATCACCGCGTAGGTGCACTTGAGCTTGGCCAGCATCGGGCCGGAGACCTCGCCGGTGTAGGCACCGGAGTCGTGCCGCGAGATGTCCTGCGAGCCGTACTTGATCTTCAGCTTGTCGCCGTCGACCAGGGTCTGCACCGAGCGCAGGTCGGTGAACGGCACCAGGACCGCGACCTCGACGGCCTCGTAGTCCTTGTCGGCCAGCGCGAAGGCCAGCTTCTGGGTGTGCTGGATGGCCTCGAGGTGGTTGAGGTTCATCTTCCAGTTGCCCGCCATGAGCGGGAGACGGTCGGTCATGCTGTCAGCCTTCCAGGGCGGCGAGACCGGGAAGGGTCTTGCCCTCCAGGTACTCGAGGCTCGCGCCACCGCCGGTCGAGATGTGTCCAAAGGCGTTCTCGTCGAAGCCCAGGATGCGAACGGCCGCGGCGGAGTCCCCGCCGCCGACCACGGTGAACGCGTCGCTGTCCAGCAGGCCCTGCGCGACGGCCTTGGTGCCGTTCGCGTAGTCCGGGTGCTCGAAGACGCCCATCGGGCCGTTCCAGAACACCGTGCCGGCGTCGGCCAGCTTGGCCGCGTACAGCTCGCGGGTCTTCGGGCCGATGTCCAGGCCCTCCTTGTCGGCCGGGATCGCGTCCGAGGCGACGACCGCGAAGCTCGCCGGGGCCTTGGTCTTGAGGTCCGGGAACTCGGCGGAGACCAGGACGTCCTTCGGCAGCACGAACTCGACGCCGCGCTGCTCGGCCTCGGCCAGGTAGCCCAGGACGGTCGGGATCTGGTCCTCCTGCAGCAGCGAGATGCCGACCTCGTGGCCCTTGGCCTTGAGGAAGGTGTACGCCATGCCGCCGCCGATCAGGATCCGGTCGGCCTTCTTCAGCAGGTTGTCGATCACGGCGAGCTTGTCGGAGACCTTGGCGCCGCCGAGCACCACCACGTACGGACGCTTGACGTCCTCGGTGAGCTTCTTCAGGACGCCGACCTCGGTGGCGATCAGGTCGCCCGCGGCGTGCGGCAGCAGGCCGGGCAGGTCGAACACCGAGGCGTGCTTGCGGTGCACGGCGCCGAAGCCGTCGCCGACGTACAGGTCGGCCAGCGCGGCGAGCTGCTCGGCGAAGGCCTTGCGCTCGGCGTCGTCCTTGCTGGTCTCGCCCGCGTTGAAGCGCAGGTTCTCCAGCAGCGCGACCTCGCCGTCGCCGAGCGCGGCGACGGTGGCCGCGGCGCTGTCACCGACGGTGTCGGTGGCGAAGGCGACGCCCTTGCCGATGATTTCGCCGAGCCGCTCGGCCGCCGGCGCGAGCGAGAACTGCGGGTCCGGCGCGCCCTTGGGGCGGCCGAGGTGCGAGGCGACGACGACCTTCGCGCCGGCCGCCGCCAGCTTGGCGATGGTCGGGGCGACGGCGCGGATCCGGCCGTCGTCGGTGATCGTCGTGCCGTCCAGCGGGACGTTCAGGTCGGCGCGCACGAACACGCGCTTTCCTTCGACACCGGCTTCGATGAGCTCTTCGATGGTCTTCACGGGGATTCGGTTCTCCTGGGGAGATGGTTGATGCGCAGTGAGGCGGCACGGCGCAGGGGCCGCCTGGGAAGTACTGGAAGCGCGGAACGAGGGCCCGGTCGGCATGGTGCGCCGTCCGGGCCCTCGCCCCTACATCACGTCAGCTCCCGCAAGGTCAGAGCTGCTCACCGACGAGGGTGGTCAGGTTGACGAGGCGGTTCGAGTAGCCCCACTCGTTGTCGTACCAGCCGAGCACCTTGACCTGGTTGCCCTGGACCATGGTGAGCTGGCTGTCGAAGATGCAGGAGGCCGGGTCGTTGACGATGTCCGAGGAGACGATCGGGTCCTCGGTGTAGGCCAGGATGCCCTTGAGCGGGCCCTCCGCGGCCTTCTGGAACGCGGCGTTGACCTCGTCCTTGGTGACCTCGCGCTCCAGGGTGACGACCAGGTCCGTGATCGAGCCGGTCGGGACCGGGACGCGCAGCGAGGTGCCGTCCAGCTTGCCCTTCAGCTCCGGCAGGACCAGGGCGGTCGCCTTGGCGGCACCGGTCGAGGTCGGGATGATGTTCTGCGACGCGGCGCGGGCGCGGCGCAGGTCCTTGTGCGGGAAGTCCAGGGTGACCTGGTCGTTGGTGAACGCGTGGACGGTGGTCATCAGACCCTTGACGATGCCGAAGCTCTCGTTCAGCACCTTGGCCATCGGCGCCACGCAGTTGGTGGTGCAGGAGGCGTTGGAGATGATGGTGTGCTTGGCGGCGTCGTACTTGTCGTCGTTGACGCCCATGACGATGGTGACGTCCTCGTCGGTGGCGGGCGCCGAGATGATGACCTTCTTCGCGCCGGCGGCGAGGTGCTTCTTCGCGGCCTCGGCCTTGGTGAAGATGCCGGTGGACTCGACGACGATGTCGGCGCCCAGGGCGGCCCACGGCAGGTTCGCGGGGTCACGCTCGGCAGTCACCTGGAAGGTCTTGCCGTCGACGGTGATGCTGTCCTCGGTGTGCGAGACCGTACCCGGGAAAGTGCCCAGCGTGGTGTCGTACTTGAGCAGGTGAGCCAGGGTCTTCGTGTCGGTGAGGTCGTTGACACCGACGATCTCGATGTCCGCGCCCTGGGCCTTGACCGCCCGGAAGAAGTTGCGGCCGATGCGGCCGAAGCCGTTGATGCCTACCCGGATCGTCACGAACCGATCTCCTCGTTAGGTACGCCGGGCCGGAGCCCGACGGGGGTGAGATTTGGGAAGTCCCCGACCGCCTATGACCCTACCCCTCCGGGGCGCGGGAGGGCACATCGCGCCGCCTGGTGAGACTGGGCGTGGCGCCCCTCAAACCCCATTTCAGGCCGTCCGGCCTTGGTCCGGCGGGCAGTTGCTCTCGGGCCAATGGTCTCTACCAATTGGGGAGTCTCGCGGACGCCCGGAAACGCCGACGGCCGGTGCCCGGAATTCCGGGCACCGGCCGTGTCGCGATCACGGACCGCGAGGGTCAGTTCATCGCCATCTCGTCGGTCAGGCTGGCCTCGGTGCTCGGCAGGCCGAGCTCGGAGGCGCGCTTGTCGGCCATCGCCAGCAGACGGCGGATCCGGCCGGCCACCGCGTCCTTGGTCAGCGGCGGATCGGCGAGCGCGCCCAGTTCCTCCAGCGAGGCCTGCTTGTGCTGCATCCGCAGCTGGCCGGCCGCGGCCAGGTGCTCGGGCACCTCCTCGCCGAGGATCTCCAGCGCGCGCTGCACCCGGGCGCCGGCCGCCACCGCGGCGCGGGCCGAGCGGCGCAGGTTGGCGTCGTCGAAGTTGGCGAGGCGGTTGGCGGTGGCCCGCACCTCGCGCCGCATCCGGCGCTCCTCCCAGGCGAGCACCGACTCGTGCGCGCCCAGCCGCGTCAGCAGCGCGCCGATCGCGTCACCGTCGCGGATGACCACCCGGTCCACGCCGCGGACCTCGCGGGCCTTGGCCGGGATGCCGAGCCGGCGGGCGGCGCCGACCAGGGCCAGCGCCGCCTCGGAGCCGGGGCAGGTGATCTCCAGCGAGGAGGAGCGGCCCGGCTCGGTGAGCGACCCGTGCGCGAGGAAGGCTCCGCGCCAGGCCGCCTCGGCATCGCAGGTGGCGCCGGAGACGACCGCCGGGGGCAGGCCCCGGATCGGGCGCCCGCGCCCGTCCACCAGACCGGTCTGGCGCGCGAGCAGCTCGCCGTCCTTGACCACGCGCACCACGAAGCGGCTGCCGCGGCGCAGCCCGCCGGGGGCCATCACCACGAGGTCGGAGGAGTGCCCGAAGATCTCCAGCAGGTCCTTGCGCAGCCGCCGTGCCGCCGCTCCGGTGTCCAGCTCCGCCTCGATCACGATGCGGCCGCTCACGATGTGCAGCCCGCCCGCGAACCGCAGGATCGCCGACACCTCCGCCTTGCGACAGCAGGCCCGGGTGACCGGGAGCCGGCTGATCTCGTCCTTCACCGCTGGAGTCATCGCCATGGCCCGATCCTTCCATGTGTCCGGAAAATCCGGTCGTACGCTGCCGCCAACAGCTCCGGGTCGTGTCGCGGCGTACCGTCGGTGCGGGCCACCGAACCGAGCACCAGGGCGGCGCCCATCCGCTCCGCGGCCTTCTCCAGACCGTCGAGGTCCGCCTGGCCGAAGGCGCCGCCGGTGACGGCGCGCTCGTCCACCAGGATCGCATCCACCGCGAGCTCCGGGGCGTGGTCGGCGATGACCTCCAGGTGACGCTGCGGGGTGAAGCCCTCGGTCTCGCCGGGCTGGGGGGCCAGGTTCAGGGTGAGCAGGCGGCGGGCGCGGGTCTCGGTGAGCGCCTTGGCCAGCTCGGGCACCAGCAGGTGCGGCAGCACGCTGGTGAACCAGGAGCCGGGGCCGAGCACCACCCAGTCCGCCTCGCGCACGGCGGTGACCGCCTCCGGGACGGCCGGCGGCCCGTCCGGCAGCAGCCGGATCGACTGCACGGTGCCGGGGGTGACCGCGACGTTCGCCTGGCCCCGGACCGCCGACACCTCGCCGGGCAGCGCCGGGTCGTGGCCGCGGACGGTCGCCTCGATGTCCAGCGGCACCGCCGACATCGGCAGCACCCGGCCCTGGACGTTGAGCAGTCGGCCGACCCAGTCCAGGGCCGCCACCGGGTCGCCCAGCTTCTCCCAGAGCGCGACGATCAGCAGGTTGCCGACGGCGTGGCCGCCGAGCTCGCCGTTGCCGGTGAAGCGCTGCTGGATCACCTCGGACCAGGTGCGGCCCCAGTCGTCGTCCCCGCACAGCGCGGCCAGCGCCTTGCGCAGGTCGCCCGGGGGCAGCACGCCCAGCTCGGTGCGCAGCCGTCCGCTGGAGCCGCCGTCGTCGGCGACGGTGACCACGGCGGTGAGGTCGCTGGTGAGGCGGCGCAGCGCGGACAGCGAGGCAGACAGGCCCTGGCCGCCGCCGAGCGCGGTGATCCGCGGGGCCGGGTTGGTCCGGGCGGGACCGCTGCGCGGACGGCTCGGCGCCGGGAGCCGGGCCGGGCTGCCCGCCCGGTCACCGGTCCTGCTCTGCGGCTGCCGCCCGGGCACGTATCCCGCCACACATCACCTCGCGTTCCTCTGCCCCGCCACCGGTTCCGCCGGCGGCCCGGCAGGGAAAGCGGCGGTTACTCCCGTCCCATGTCACGGTGAACGAGCACCGTCTCGACTCCGTCGGCGATGAGACGCTTGGTCAGTCGCTCGGACATGGCGACGCTGCGGTGCTTGCCACCGGTGCAGCCTACGGCAAGCGTCATGTAGCGCTTCCCCTCGCGTCGGTACCCCTCGGTCACGATGCGCAGCAGCTCGGTGTAACCGTCCAGGAACTCGTTGGCGCCGGGCTGCTGGAACACGTAGTCGGCGACGTCCGGGTCGGTGCCGGTACGGGCACGAAGCTCGGGCACCCAGTGCGGGTTGGGCAGGAAGCGGCAGTCCACCACGAGGTCGGCGTCGACCGGCAGGCCGTACTTGAAGCCGAAGGACATCACGGTGGCGCGCAGCTCGGGCTCGTCGTGGTCGGCGAACTGGGCGTCCAGCTTGGCGCGCAGCTGGTGCACGTTGAGGTTGGAGGTGTCGATCACCAGGTCGGCCTCGCCGCGCAGGTCGCGCAGCAGGTCGCGTTCCTGGGCGATGCCGTCCACGATCCGGCCGTCGGCCTGCAGCGGGTGCGGGCGGCGGACGCTCTCGAAGCGGCGCACCAGCGCGTCGTCGGAGGAGTCCAGGAAGACGACCCGGAGCCGGACGCCGCGCTTCTCCAGCTCGTCCAGCGAGGTCAGCAGGTCGTCGAAGAACTGGCGGCCGCGGACGTCCACGACCACGCCGATCCGGGCGACGTTGCCCTGGGACCGGGCGCCCAGGTCGACCATGGTCGGGATCAGGGCCGGCGGCAGGTTGTCCACCACGAACCAGCCGAGGTCCTCCAGGCACTTGGCGGCGGTGGAGCGGCCGGCTCCGGACATGCCGGAGATGATCACCAGCTCCGGCGCGTTCTCGGCCACGTCTGACACGGTCACTTCGGTTCCCCGTTCTCGGTCTTTCTGCTGGGGAGAACGCGCACGGCGCGGCCGCCCTTCCCCGACCCGGGCAGGCGGGCGGGGTCGGGGCACACCGGCTGACGGGCGGCGTCGGCCGTCATGGCGTCTCCTGGGATGGTGCGGTCTGGGGTGCTGCTGCCACCGGCTCGGTGGCGTGGTCGGCCCCGTCCTCGATGATCTCGCCGGTCGCGGTGTTGACCGCGGGTGCGGCGGGTGTACGGGACGACAACGCCGCCGCAACAGTCTCCGCGGTGCGGCGTCCGATGCCGGGTACCGCGCAGAGCTCGTCCACGGTGGCGGCCCGGAGCTTCTTCAGCGAGCCGAAGTGCTTGAGCAGCGCCTGGCGGCGAGTCTCGCCGAGGCCCGGGACGGAGTCCAGTTCCCCTGCGGTGAGTCGCTTGGAACGCTTGGTGCGCTGGTAGCCGATCGCGAAGCGGTGGGCCTCGTCGCGTACCCGCTGGAGCAGGTAGAGGCCCTCGCTGGAGCGGGGCAGCACCACCGGGTCGTCCTCGCCGGGCAGCCAGACCTCCTCCAGGCGCTTTGCCAGGCCGCACAGCGCGACGTCGTCGATGCCGAGTTCGTCCAGGGCGCGCCTGGCGGCGGCGACCTGCGGCTGGCCGCCGTCGACCACCAGCAGCTGGGGCGGGTAGGCGAACCGCTTGGGGCGGCCCTCCTCGTCCCGGACGGCGCTGCCGGGTTCGCCGTTGCCGGGTTCGGTGGCGCCGGGCTCGTCCTCCTCGGGGACGGCCCACTCGCCGGTCTGCTCGCGCTCCCGGAGGTAGCGGCGGAAGCGGCGGCTGATCACCTCGTGCATCGAGCGGACGTCGTCCTGGCCCTCGAACCCCTTGATCTGGAAGCGCCGGTACTCGCTCTTGCGGGCCAGGCCGTCCTCGAAGACGACCATGGAGGCGACCACGTCCTCGCCCTGCAGGTGGGAGATGTCGTAGCACTCGATCCGCAGCGGGACGGAGTCCAGCTCCAGCGCGTCGGCGATCTCCTGCAGGGCGCGACTGCGGGTGGTGAGGTCGGAGGCGCGCTTGGTCTTGTGCAGCGCGAGCGCCTGCTGGGCGTTGCGCTGCACGGTGGCCATCAGGTCCTTCTTGTCGCCGCGCTGCGGGATGCGCAGATCGACCTGGCTGCCGCGCAGGCCGCTCAGCCACTCCCGCACCGGCTCGACCGGGTCGGGCAGGGCGGGGACCAGCACCTCGCGCGGGACGGACTCGTTCCGTTCGTCCGCGGTGGCGCCGCCGTAGAGCTGCTGGAGGGCGTGCTCGACCAGCCCGGCCGTGTCGACGTCCTCGACCTTGTCGGTGACCCAGCCGCGCTGGCCGCGCACCCGGCCGCCGCGGACGTGGAAGATCTGCACGGCGGCTTCGAGTTCGTCCTCGGCGACGGCCAGCAGGTCGGCGTCGGTGGCGTCCGCGAGCACGATGGCGTTCTTCTCCATCGCGCGCTTCAGGGCGCCGATGTCGTCCCGCAGCCGGGCCGCCTTCTCGTACTCCAGCTCGGCCGCGGCCTCCTGCATCTGCTCTTCCAGCCGGCGCAGGTAGTTGCCGGTGCGCCCGGCCATGAAGTCGCAGAAGTCCTCGGCCAGCGCCCGGTGTTCGTCCGCCGAGACCTTGCCGACGCAGGGCGCGGCGCACTTGCCGATGTAGCCGAGCAGACAGGGCCGGCCGACCTGCCGGGCGCGCTTGAAGACGCCGTTGGAGCAGGTGCGGACGGGGAAGACGCGCAGCAGCAGGTCGACCGTCTCGCGGATCGCCCAGGCGTGCCCGTACGGGCCGAAGTAGCGCACGCCCTTCTTGTGCGCCCCGCGCATCACCTGGACCCGCGGGTACTCCTCGTTGAGGGTGACGGCGAGTTCCGGATAGCTCTTGTCGTCGCGGTACTTGACGTTGAACCGCGGGTCGTACTCCTTGATCCAGGAGTACTCCAGCTGGAGCGCCTCGACCTCGGTGCCGACCACGGTCCACTCCACCGAGGCGGCGGTGGTGACCATGGTCGCGGTGCGCGGGTGCAGACCGGCCAGGTCCTGGAAGTAGGACGACAGGCGCGGCCGCAGGCTCTTGGCCTTGCCGACGTAGATGACCCGGCCGTGGGCGTCACGGAACCGGTAGACGCCCGGGGAGGTCGGGATCGCGCCGGGCGCCGGGCGGTAGGTGCTCGGGTCAGCCATGGGTCCACCGTACCGACAGCGGGTGGGGGTGCGAAGGGGAGATCAACTCGGCGGGGCTCAACTGCTTCAGCTCGGGGTCACCTTGAGGTTTCCGCCCTCGACCGTGACGGTGTAGGCGGGCAGCGGGGAGGGGGCCGGGCCGTCCTGCACGGCGCCGTCGGCGATGCCGAACCGGCTGCCGTGGCAGGGGCACTGGATCTGCTGGTTCTTCACCTGGTCCACGATGCAGCCGGCGTGGGTGCACTTGGCACTGAACGCCTTGTACTGGCCGGCAGCCGGCTGGGTCACCACGATCTTCTGCTCGCGGAACACCTTGCCGCCGCCCTCCGGCACGTCCGAGGCCGGGCCGAGGTCCACCGGGCCCTTGGGGGCGCCGCTCGAACCGGAGGAGCCGGAGGAGCCGGAGGAGGAGCTGCAGCCGCTGACCGCCACGGTGCCGCCGGCCGCGAGGACGGCCGCGGCCCCGCAGAGCAGGGTGCGGCGGGTCGCGGTGGGGCTGGTCTCGAGGGCCTCGGACATCGGTGCGCTCCTACGGTTGCTGCTGCTGCGAGGGACCACGGAAGTCTATGCCGCACCCGCCCCGCCGTTCCCGGGAGTCCCGGGAACGGCGGGGCGGACAGGACTACTTCTTCGCCGCGGCGGCCCGCTTGCGCGGCGCCGCCTTCTTCGCCACCGGGGCGGCCGGGGCGTCCGCGAAGTCGCTCGGCAGGATGTCCCGCAGGAACTTGCCGGTGTGGCTCTCCGCGACGGCGGCGATCTGCTCGGGGGTGCCCTCGGCGACCACCATGCCACCGCCGGAGCCGCCCTCGGGTCCCATGTCGACGACCCAGTCGGCGGTCTTGATCACATCGAGGTTGTGCTCGATGACGATCACCGTGTTGCCCTTGTCGACCAGCCCGCTGAGCACCTTGATCAGCTTGCTGATGTCCTCGAAGTGCAGGCCGGTGGTCGGCTCGTCCAGCACGTACACCGTCCGCCCGGTGGAGCGCTTCTGCAGCTCCGAGGCCAGCTTGACGCGCTGCGCCTCGCCGCCGGAGAGCGTGGGCGCGGACTGGCCGAGCCGGACGTAGCCGAGGCCGACGTCGTTGAGCGTCCTGAGGTGCCGGGCGATCGCCGGGACGGCCTCGAAGAAGGCCAGCCCCTCCTCGATCGGCATGTCCAGCACCTCGGCGATGGACTTGCCCTTGTAGTGCACCTCCAGCGTCTCCCGGTTGTACCGGGCGCCGTGGCAGACCTCGCACGGCACGTAGACGTCCGGCAGGAAGTTCATCTCGATCTTGATGGTGCCGTCGCCCGAGCAGTTCTCGCAGCGGCCGCCCTTGACGTTGAACGAGAACCGGCCGGGCAGGTAGCCGCGGACCTTGGCCTCCTGGGTCTCCGCGAAGAGCCGACGGACGTGGTCGAACACCCCGGTGTAGGTGGCCGGGTTGGAGCGCGGGGTGCGGCCGATCGGCGACTGGTCGACGTGCACCACCTTGTCCACCTGGTCGGTGCCGGTGATCCGGGTGTGCCGGCCGGGCACGCTGCGGGCGCCGTTCAGCTCCCGCGCGAGGTGGGTGTAGAGGATGTCGTTGACCAGCGTCGACTTGCCGGAGCCGGAGACACCGGTGATCGCGGTGAAGGTGCCGAGCGGGAAGCCGACCGTGACGTCCTTGAGGTTGTGCTCGCGGGCGCCGTGGACCGTCAACTGGCGCTTCTTGTCCCGCTCGCGGCGGCCCGCCGGGACCGGGATGGACCGCTTGCCGGAGAGGTACTGCCCGGTCAGCGACTCCTTGTTGGTGAGCAGCTGCTTCAGCGACCCGGAGTGCACCACCTTGCCGCCGTGCTCGCCGGCGCCCGGGCCGATGTCGACCACCCAGTCCGCGGTCTTGATGGTGTCCTCGTCGTGCTCGACCACGATCAGGGTGTTGCCGATGTCGCGCAGCCGCACCAGCGTCTCGATCAGCCGGTGGTTGTCCCGCTGGTGCAGGCCGATGGACGGCTCGTCCAGCACGTAGAGCACGCCGACCAGGCCGGAGCCGATCTGGGTGGCCAGCCGGATGCGCTGGGCCTCGCCGCCGGACAGGGTGCCGGCCGCGCGGTCGAGCGAGAGGTAGTCCAGGCCGACGTCGACCAGGAAGCGCAGCCGCTCGTTGACCTCCTTGAGGACCCGCTCGGCGATCTGCTTGTCCCGGGCGTTGAGCTTCATCGCGCCCAGGAACTCGGAGCAGTCGCTGATCGACATCGAGGAGACGTCGGCGATCGACTTGTCCTGGACGGTGACCGCGAGCACCACCGGCTTGAGCCGGGTGCCCTGGCAGGTGGGGCAGGGCACCTCGCGCATGTAGCCCTCGAAGCGCTCGCGGCTGCTGTCGCTCTCCGCCTCGGTGTGCCGGCGCTGGATGAACGGGACGGCGCCCTCGAAGCCGGTGCTGTACGAGCGCTCGCGGCCGAAGCGGTTGCGGTAGCGGACCTCCACCTGGTGCTTGTGCCCGTACAGCAGCGCCTTCTTGGCGCGGGCGGGCAGCCCGGCCCAGGGGATGTCGGTGCGGAAGCCGAGCTCCCCGGCGAGCGCGTCGATCAGGCGCTGGAAGTACTCCTTGGCGTGCCCGGCCGACCACGGGTGGATCGCGCCCTCGTCGAGCGAGCGCTCGACGTCCGGCACCACCAGCTCCGGGTCGACCTCCATCCGGTTGCCCAGGCCCGAGCAGTCCGGGCAGGCGCCGAACGGCGAGTTGAAGGAGAACGAGCGCGGCTCCAGCTCCTCGAACGACACGTCGTCGTACGGGCAGTAGAGGTGCTCGGAGTACATCCGCTCGCGCTCGGGGTCGTCCTCGGGGAGGTCGACGAAATCGAGCACGACCATGCCGCCGGACAGTCGCAGGGCCGTCTCCACCGAGTCGGTGAGCCGCCGCTTGGCGCTGTCCTTGACGGTCAGGCGGTCGATCACCACCTCGATGGTGTGCTTCTCCTGCTTCTTGAGCTTCGGCGGCTCGGCGAGCTGGATCGTCCCGCCGTCCACCCGGGCGCGGGAGTAGCCCTTGGACTGCAGGTCGGCGAAGAGGTCGACGAACTCGCCCTTGCGCTCGCGCACCACCGGGCTCAGCACCTGGAAGCGGGTGCCCTCGGCGAGCTCCAGCACCTTGTCCACGATCGCCTGCGGCGACTGCTTGGCGATCGGGCGGCCGCAGTGCGGACAGTGCGGCTTGCCGATCCGGGCGAACAGCAGACGCAGGTAGTCGTAGACCTCGGTGATCGTGCCGACGGTCGAACGGGGGTTGCGGTTGGTGGACTTCTGGTCGATCGAGACGGCCGGGGAGAGGCCCTCGATGAAGTCCACGTCGGGCTTGTCCATCTGCCCGAGGAACTGACGGGCGTAGGAGGACAGCGACTCGACGTAGCGGCGCTGGCCCTCGGCGAAGATCGTGTCGAAGGCGAGCGAGGACTTGCCGGAGCCGGAGAGGCCCGTGAAGACGATGAGGGAGTCGCGGGGCAGGTCGAGCGAGACGTTCTTGAGGTTGTGCTCGCGAGCACCGCGGACGATGAGGCGGTCGGCCACTGCTTCTGGCGCCTTTCTCCGGGGCGAGATGGCTTGCGGTGAGATTCGGTACTTCTTCCAGGATGCGGCAGCCAGCCTATAGCTCAGACGTTCGAATCTCGACTCTGTCCAGTGGAGACCACCCGAACGAGTGAGGACCACCCCGGGACCGTCCGTACCCACACTGTCCGCGTACCGAAAAACGCCCTGCTCAGGGCCCGGATTCGGCGATAGCGTCGCCTGGTCAACGAGCGAAGCCCCCCGCGGGCAACGCGCCGTCCCTACCGAAGGCAGATTCGATGACCGACCCGCAGTCCGCCGCCGCCTCCGCCGCCTCCTGGCTGAGCCAGGTCGAGGAGAGCACCCAGCGCCTGCTGCAGACCGTCTCCGCACTGAAGCCCGAGGCCGTCACCGAACCCTCCGCCCTCCCCGGCTGGACCCGCGGCCACGTACTGGCCCACCTCGCCCGCAACGCCGACTCCCTGGTCAACCTGCTGACCGGCGCCCGCACCGGCACCGACATCCCGCAGTACGCGAGCAACGAGGCCCGCGACCAGGACATCGAGCGCGACGCGCCCCGCCCGCTCGACGTCCACCTCGCCGACCTGCGCGCCTCGCACGCCCGCTTCGCCGAGGCTGCCGCGCTGATGACCCCCGAGGCCTGGGCCGCGACGGTCAAGCACCGCTCCGGCTACCTCTTCCCGGCCTCCGACATCCCGCACAAGCGCCTGCTGGAGCTCGAGTACCACCACGTCGACCTCGACGCCGGCCACACCCCCGCACAGTGGCCGCAGGACTTCGCCGTCGCCCAGTTCCGCAAGCTCGCCGGAAACCTGGCCGACGAGGCCGACCTGCCCGCCGTCGAGCTGGTCGCCGCCGACACCGAGGACCGCGCCGTGATCGGCTCGGGCGCCCCGCAGCTCGCCGTCGAGGGCCCCGTCCGCGCCCTCGCCGCCTGGCTCTCCGGCCGCTCCGCCGGTGCCGGCCTGAGCCGCACCCCCGACACCGCCCTCCCCCAGCTTCCCCCCATGGGCTGACGGCGCGAGGATGATCCTGAACCCTGTTGCCGGGCCCGGACTAGGACGAGGAGCGGACGGATGACGTACCACGGAGCGGTCAAGGTCGGCGGGCCGCCGGACGTGCGGGAGCTGGCGCACCTGATCATCACCAAGGTGGCCGTCGGCCCGTACGACAACAACGCCTACTTGCTGCGCTGCCGGGCCACCGACGAGCAGCTGCTGATCGACGCCGCCGCCGACGCCCCGGTGCTGCTGGAGACCGTCGGCGACGACCTCGAAACCGTGGTCACCACCCACCGGCACCACGACCACTGGGGCGCGCTGGCCGAGGTGGTCGCCACCACCGGTGCCCGCACCGCCGCCGGCGAGCACGACGTCGAGGGCATCGACGTGCCCACCGAGCTGCGACTCGCCGACGGTGACAAGCTGCGGGTCGGCGACGTCGAGCTCACCGTCCGCCACCTGGTCGGGCACACCCCGGGCGCCATCGTCCTGATCTACGACGACCCCCAGGGCCACCAGCACGTCTTCACCGGCGACTGCCTCTTCCCCGGCGGCGTCGGCAACACCTGGGGCGACCCGGAGGCCTTCAAGAGCCTCTTCCGGGACGTCAACGAGAAGATCTTCGACGTCCTCCCGGACGAGGCCTGGGTCTACCCCGGCCACGGCAACGACACCACCCTCGGCGCCGAACGCCCGCACCTCGACGAGTGGCGCGACCGCGGCTGGTAGCCGGGACGCCCCGCACACGGCCGAGGCCCCCGCGACCGGATGGCGGTCACGGGGGCCTCGGCTGTTCCGGGCGTCGAGCCTCAGGCGTCGAGCCTCAGGCGTCCAGCTTCGCGGGCTCGGCCTGCTCGGCCTCGGCGGCCTTCTTCGAGGCTCGCAGGCTGGTGAACGTCGTGACGGCCAGCACGACCACGATGAAGCCGAGCGAGAACGGGATGCCGATCTCCGGGACGTTCGCCCCGGCCTCGTGGGCGGCGTGCAGCACCAGCTTCACGCCGATGAAGCCGAGGATCACCGACAGGCCGTAGGACAGGTGGACCAGCTTCTTCAGCAGGCCGCCGATCAGGAAGTACAGCTGGCGCAGGCCCATCAGGGCGAAGGCGTTGGCGGCGAAGACGATGTACGGGTCCTGGGTGAGGCCGAAGATGGCCGGGATCGAGTCCAGGGCGAACAGCACGTCCGTCGTCCCGATCGCCAGCATGACGATCAGCATCGGGGTGATCAGCCGGCGGCCGTTCTCCCTGATGAACAGCTTGGTGCCACGGTAGTCGCCGGTGGACGGGAAGCGCCGCGTGATCGACTTGAGCAGGCGGTTCTCCTCGAACTCCTCATCCTCCTCCTCGTCGGCCCGGGCCTCCTTGACCAGCTTCCAGGCGGTCCAGATCAGGAAGCCGCCGAAGATGAAGAACACCCAGGAGAACTCGGAGACCAGCGCCGCGCCGCCGGCGATGAACGCCGCCCGGAGCACCAGCGCGATGACCACGCCGAACATCAGCACGCGCTGCTGGTAGATCCTGGGCACCGCGAACTTGCCCATGATCAGGATGAACACGAAGAGGTTGTCGACACTGAGCGACTTCTCGGTGATGTAGCCGGCGAAGAACTCACCCGCGGGCTGCCCGCCGGAGTGCCACCAGAGGAAACCGCCGAAGAGCAGCGCCAGCACGACCCAGACGGCCGTCCAGATCCCGGCCTCCTTGATCGAGACCTCGTGCGGCTTGCGGCCACCGATGAAGAAATCGGCCACGATCAGGGCGATCAGCACACCGATCGTGGTGACCCACATGGTTACGGAAACGTCCACTACTGCTCCTCCGGCAGGTAGGCGAGACAGACATCGTCACTGCCGGAGGTCTCTTCCGCCCATCGGGCCGGCCGCCCCGGGGCGCCGCGATGGGCACCCGTGATGACGGGGTCGGCTGTCGAGGAATACTCCCCTCCGCTGCTCTCGAGAGTAACAGGGAAGACAAGGAAAGGTAAAGAAGGTAAAGAACCGTCAGAGATAGGGCTCGATCGCCGGCAGCAGGTCCTGGAAGGTGCGCCCCTTGGCCGGCGCGCCGATCGCCTGCATCTCCCAACCGCCGTCGCCGTCCCGGACCACCTTCGCCATGATCTGCCCGGTGTGCGGCCCGCCGCCCGCGAGCTCGTAGCGGGCCAGCTCCAGCCCGGTGGTCTCGTCCACCAGCCGGCAGTGCGCCCGCTGCACCTCGGCGAAGGTCTGCCCGGTGTACGAGCTCACCGTGAACACCACCTGGGTGATGTGCGCCGGCACGTGCAGCAGGTCCACCAGGATCGCCTCGTCGTCCTCGGCGCCGGAGCCGCCCTGAAGGTTGTCCCCGGTGTGCCGGACGGAGCCGTCGTTGCTCTCCAGGTGCTGGAAGAACACCACGTCGGACGGGGTCGTCTCGGCGTACAGCAGCGCCGAGGCGTCCAGGTCGATCGTCCGGGTACGGCTGCCGAACAGGCCCCGCTTGGGGGCGGCCTGCCAGCCGAGGCCCATCCGGACCACGGTCAGGGCGCTGCCCGGCCCCTTCTGGAGGCTGACCCGCTGCCCCTTGGCCAGGTTCACCGACACGACGTTGTCCTCTCTGCCGGCCGCGCGGTCGCTGCCGCCCGGCACCACGGTGGAACACCCCGTCGCCGTCCCCCGGCTGAGGCCCCCTCTGCGTAGGCCCGCGCCCGTCCCTTGAGCACGATGCCGCAGGCCAGCCTAGGCCCTGCGGCGCCCCCGTCTCCTCAGGGTTTCCCCGTTTGTGGCAAGGCTGAGACACCTCGGAGCTTGACCGGTGTCATTCCGGCCAAGCCCCGACCGTCCCGTCAGGCCACGCCGGCCTCGCGCATCTGCCGCAGTTCCTTCTTCAGTTCCTTGACCTCGTCGCGGAGCCGGGCCGCGACCTCGAACTGCAGGTCGGCGGCGGCCGTGTGCATCCGGTCGGTCATCTCCTGGATCAGGTCCGCGAGTTCGGCGGCCGGCAGGGACTTGGCGGGCTTGCGGTCCGCGCCCAGCGACGGCGCCGGGGCCTTGCCCTTCCCCTGGTTCCGGTACCCGGTGGACAGCAGCTCGTCGGTGTCCACGTCCTCGCGGGCGAGGGTGTCCAGGATGTCGCCGATCTTCTTCCGCAGCGGCTGCGGGTCGATCCCGTGCTTCTTGTTGTAGGCCTGCTGCACCTCCCGGCGGCGGTTGGTCTCGTCGATCGCCTTCTCCATCGACGGCGTGATCCGGTCCGCGTACATGTGGACCTGGCCGGAGACGTTGCGGGCGGCACGGCCGATCGTCTGGATCAGCGAGGTGCCGGAGCGCAGGAAGCCCTCCTTGTCCGCGTCCAGGATCGCCACCAGCGACACCTCGGGCAGGTCCAGGCCCTCGCGCAGCAGGTTGATGCCGACCAGCACGTCGAACCGGCCCGCCCGCAGCTCGCGCAGCAGCTCCACCCGGCGCAGGGTGTCCACGTCGCTGTGCAGGTACCGGACCCGGATGTCCAGGCCGAGCATGTAGTCGGTGAGGTCCTCGGCCATCTTCTTGGTCAGCGTGGTGACCAGCACGCGCTCGTCCCGCTCGACCCGCGTGCGGACCTCGTGCACCAGGTCGTCGATCTGGCCCTCGGTGGGCTTGACGATCACCTCGGGGTCGATCAGGCCGGTCGGGCGGATGATCTGCTCGACCTGGCCGTCGCCGCGCGACAGCTCGTACGGGCCCGGCGTCGCCGACAGGTACACCGTCTGGCCGATCCGGCCCAGGAACTCCTCCCACTTCAGCGGGCGGTTGTCCATCGCGGACGGCAGCCGGAAGCCGTGCTCGACCAGCGTGCGCTTGCGCGAGGCGTCGCCCTCGTACATCGCGCCGATCTGCGGGACGGTGACGTGCGACTCGTCGATGACCAGGAGGAAGTCCTCCGGGAAGTAGTCGAGCAGGGTGTTCGGCGGGGAGCCGGGCTCGCGGCCGTCGAAGTGCATCGAGTAGTTCTCGACGCCCGAGCAGGTGCCGATCTGGCGCAGCATCTCGATGTCGTAGGTGGTGCGCATCCGCAGCCGCTGGGCCTCCAGCAGCTTGCCCTGCTTCTCCAGCCTGGCGAGCGTCCCCTCCAGCTCCTTCTCGATGCCGGTGATCGCGCGCTCCATGCGCTCGGGGCCGGCCACGTAGTGCGAGGCGGGGAAGACGTAGACCGACTCGTCCTGGCTGATGATCTCGCCGGTGAGGGGGTGCAGGGTGTAGAGCGCCTCGATCTCGTCGCCGAACATCTCGATCCGGACGGCGAGCTCCTCGTAGACCGGGAAGATCTCGATGGTGTCGCCGCGCACCCGGAAGGTGCCGCGGGAGAAGGCGACGTCGTTGCGGGCGTACTGGATGTCCACGAAGCGGCGCAGCAGGACGTCACGGTCGATCTCCTGGCCGACCTTGAGCGGCACCATCCGGTCCACGTACTCCTGCGGTGTGCCGAGGCCGTAGATGCAGGAGACGGACGCGACCACGATCACGTCCCGGCGGGTGAGCAGCGAGTTGGTCGCCGAGTGGCGCAGCCGCTCGACCTCCTCGTTGATCGAGGAGTCCTTCTCGATGTAGGTGTCCGTCTGCGGGACGTACGCCTCGGGCTGGTAGTAGTCGTAGTACGAGACGAAGTACTCGACCGCGTTGTTCGGCAGCAGCTCGCGGAACTCGTTCGCCAGCTGCGCGGCCAGCGTCTTGTTCGGCGCCATCACCAGGGTGGGCCGCTGCAGCTTCTCGATCATCCAGGCCGTGGTGGCCGACTTGCCGGTACCGGTGGCACCGAGCAGCACGACGTCCTTCTCCCCTCCCCTGATCCGCCGCTCCAGCTCGGCGATCGCCGCCGGCTGGTCGCCGTTCGGCTGGAAGGGGCTGACGACCTCGAAGGGCGCCACGGACCGCTCAATACTCGTGATGGGACGCACGAGTCCACCGTACGACCCGCCACTGACAAGCGGGACCGCTTCGCTCAGCCCCGGCCGCAGAACACGCAGGCCGGGTACCAGGCGAGCGGGGTGAGGACCCGGTGGCGGACGCAGCAGGCGGCGGTGACCTCGGCCGGGCCGGCCGCGGCTCCGGAGGCCGGCACGGCGGTGGGGCGGGTGTCCTCGACCATCCGGCGGAGGGTGCGCAGGTGGCCCTCGGTGTACGGGGGGTGGTAGCCGAGCTCGTCCCAGCGGTGCCGGGTGAGGGCCAGGTCGACGACGGCGAGGGCGAAGGCGCGGCCCTGTTCCGGGTCGGGGCCCCAGTCGAGGTCCTCCAGGCGCAGTCCCACCGTGCCGCGGCCCATCAGGTGCTGGTCCTGGCGGGCGAGCTCGGCGGCGAAGCCGTACTCCCAGCCCTGGCGGGCCAGGGCGGTGACCGCGAGCATCAGGACCTCGACCAGCACCTCGGTGGCGCCGTTGCGCAGGTCGAGCTCGTGGCCCCCGCCCTCGAAGAGGTTCACCCCCGGGTCAGCTGCTCGCTGTCGTTCAGCTTCTCGCTGTCGCGGGCGAGGGCGACCAGGCGGGAGACGGCGCGCAGGTACTTCTTGCGGTAGCCGCCGCGGAGCAGTTCCTCGGGGAAGACCTGGTCGAAGGGGATCCCGGAAGCGGTGATGGGCAGTTCGCGGTCGTACATGCGGTCGGCCAGGACGACCAGGCGCAGGGCGGTGGACTGGTCGTCGACCCGGTGCACGCCGCGCAGGCAGACGGCGGTGACGTCGTCCAGCAGCGCGCCGTAGCGGCTGGGGTGGACGGCGGAGAGGTGGGCGAGCAGGGCGTCGAAGCCGTCCAGGGAGGCGCCGGGGGTGCGGGCGGCGGTGGCCTCGACGGCCTCGTCGGAGTACGGCGGCGGGGCGTCGGGCAGGCCGCGGTGGCGGTAGTCCTGGCCGTCGATCCGCAGCGGGCGGAAGTGCGCGGACAGGCCCTGGATCTCGCGCAGGAAGTCGGCGGCGGCGAAGCGGCCCTCGCCGAGCTTCTCCGGCAGGGTGTTCGAGGTGGCGCACAGCTTGACGCCGTTGTCGACCAGGCGGCCGAGCAGGGTGGAGACCAGCACGGTGTCGCCCGGGTCGTCGAGCTCGAACTCGTCGATGCAGAGCAGCGTGTGCCCGGAGAGGGTCCGGACGGCCTGCTGGAAGCCGAGCGCGCCGACCAGGTTGGTCAGCTCGACGAAGGTGCCGAAGGCCTTGGGGCCGGGCGCGGCGTGCCACAGCGAGGCGAGCAGGTGGGTCTTGCCGACGCCGTAGCCGCCGTCGAGGTAGACCCCGGCCGGGCCGGTGGGCGCGGGGGCGGAGCGGCGGAACCAGCTGCGCTTGGGCGCGGAACCGTTTCCTCCCGCGAGGGTGGCCGCGAACTGCTCCAGGACCTGGACGGCCTCGTACTGGCTCGGCTGGCTCTGGTCCGGGATGTACGACCCGAAGCTCACGCCGGCGAACCGGGGCGGCGGAACCATCTCGGCGACCAGCCGCTCGGCGGGCACGACGGGGCGGCGGTCGGTGAGCGCGATCGGGGAGCCGGCCGCGCTCGCGGTGGCTATGGACTCGGTCGCGGTGTCGGGGCGGGAGGCTGCGGGCACGGTAGTAGAGGGTACGCCTGGTCCCGGCCGCCTCCGAACCGCCCGGGGACGGCCTGCGGTGGAACACTGAGGACATGCAACAGTTGATCAGCCCGCTGGGTCGGCCGGTCGCCGATCCGGCCGCTCTGGAGTCGCTCGCCGCCGTGTACGCGTACCCCGAACAGGTGAATCGGGGTCGCCCCTGGCTGCGCGCCAACATGGTGGCCGGCCTGGACGGCGGGGCACGGCTCGACGGCCTGTCCGAGGGGCTCTCCGGCGACGCCGACAAGCGGATCTTCGGGGTGCTGCGGGCGCTGTCGGACGTGGTGCTGGTGGGCGCGGAGACGGTCCGCGCCGAGGGCTACCGGCCGGCCCGGGCCCGCAAGGAGTTCGCGGCGGCCCGGACCGCGGCGGGGCAGGCGCCGGCCCCGGTGATCGCGGTCGTGACCCGCTCGCTGCAGCTGGACCTGACCGCGCCACTGTTCACGGAACCGCTGGTCAGAACGGTGGTGATCACCACCGAGGACGCCTCCGCGGAGCGTCGCCGGGCGGTCGCCGAGGTGGCCGACCTGGTGCTCGCCGGCACCGGTTCGGTGGACCTGCGGGCGGGCGTCGCGGCGCTGGCCGAGCGGGGCTGGACCCGGCTGCTGGCCGAGGGCGGCCCGCGCCTGCTGGGGCAGCTCGCGGCGGCGGACCTGGTGGACGAACTGTGCCTGTCGCTGGCCCCGCTGCTCACCGGCGGCGACGCGCCGCGCATCCTCCACGATGCGGAAATGCCTGACGTGCAGCGGATGCGGCTGGTCTCATTGATCGAGCAGAAAGGATTCCTCTTCACCCGTTACCTGCGTCACCTGGGTTCGGAATGACCCCGTGACCCCCCGATCGTGATCCCGTTATGCGATGCCGGGGCCCGGGGGCCGGCCACTGGAAGGGACTCACGTGTTCAAGACGGTACTGATGATCGAAAAGGCTCTCTCCGCCGCGGACGTGGAGCTCGTCACCACGCTCCACAGCGACGAGAAGGTCTCCTTCGTCGTCCTGATGCAGCCGCGCGGCAAGCAGGACGAACTGCTGCGGGCGCTGGACGACGTCGCCCTCGGCCACCTCGACAAGGTGGTGCGCGAGCACGACGAGTCCGAGAGCGGGCCCACCGTGGCCACCGAGTCGCTGGAGCACAGCCTGCGCCACCTGCGCTCGGCCGGAGCCGAGGCGGTGGGCGAGCTGGTCGAGGAGAAACCCCTGGAACGGCTGCGCGCGGTCGTCGAGGCGCACCGGGCGGACGAGGTGGTGGTGCTCACCTCCCCGCACTTCGTGGAGGAGTTCTTCCACCGCGACTGGGCCTCCCAGGCCCGGCACAAGGTGGGGGTGCCGGTGCTGAGGCTGTTCGCCAGCGACTCCTGACTCCGCGCGCCGGTGGTGCAGAATCGTCCTTGCGGTCCGCCCGCGAGGACGGTTCCGGCGCCTGTGACGTCCGCGACGTTTCCGACGTTTCCGATGTTTCCGACGTCGGTGACGTGGGTGACGTCGATACGCACCGACCCGTCCGCTTGACCTGTCTGCCCCCGCCCGTACGGAGCCACGCCTTGAACGACGCCGCGCACGACCTGCACGCCCCGCACTTCATCGGCATCGGCGGCGCCGGGATGTCCGGCCTGGCGAAGATCCTCGCAGTGCGCGGTGCCAGCGTCTCCGGCAGCGACTCCAAGGAGTCCGAGACCGTCCTCGCGCTGCGCGCCCTCGGTGCCACCGTGCACGTCGGCCACGCCGCCGAGCACGTGCCGGACGGCACCAGCAGCGTGGTCGTCTCCAGCGCGATCCGCACCGACAACCCGGAGCTGGCCGCCGCCCGCGAGCGCGGCATCCCGGTGGTGCACCGCTCCGACGCGCTGGCCGCGCTGATGGGCGGCCGCCGCGCGCTCGCGGTGGCCGGCACCCACGGCAAGACCACCACCACCAGCATGCTCGCCGTCGCCCTCGGCGAGCTGGGCGTCGACCCGTCCTACGCGATCGGCGGCGACCTCGACGCGCCCGGCTCCAACGCCCACCACGGCACCGGCGAGATCTTCGTCGCCGAGGCCGACGAGAGCGACCGCAGCTTCCACAAGTACGCGCCCGAGGTGGCGATCGTGCTCAACGTGGAGCTGGACCACCACGCCAACTACGCCTCGATCGACGAGATCTACGAGTCCTTCGAGACCTTCGTCGGCCGGATCGTCCCCGGCGGCACCCTGGTGGTCTCGGCCGACCACGACGGCGCCCGCGAGTTGACCTCCCGGGTGGCCGGCCGCGAGGGCCTGAACGTGGTCACCGTCGGCGCCGCCGAGGACGCCGACGTCCGGGTCCTCTCGGTGGTCGCCCACGGCATGACCAGCGAGGTCACCGTCGTCCTGGACGGCACCGAGCTGACCTTCACCGTCTCGGTGCCCGGCCGCCACTACGCCCACAACGCCGTCGCCGCGCTCGCCGCCGGCGTCGCGCTGGGCGTCCCGGCCGCCGACCTGGCCAAGGCGCTCGGCGCCTACACCGGCGTGCGCCGCCGCCTGCAGCTCAAGGGCGAGGCCGCCGGCGTCCAGGTGATCGACTCCTACGCCCACCACCCCACCGAGATGGCCGCCGACCTGGAGGCGATCCGCGAGGGCCTGGACGGCGCGGGCCGGGTGCTGGTGGTCTTCCAGCCGCACCTGTTCAGCCGCACCCAGCAGCTCGCCGAGGAGATGGGCCAGGCCCTGGCGCTGGCCGACGCCTCCGTGGTGCTGGACATCTACCCGGCCCGCGAGGACCCGATCCCGGGCGTGACCAGCGAGCTGATCATCGACGCGGCCCACCGGGCCGGCGCCGAGGTGACCGCCGAGCACTCCTTCGCCGCCGCCCCCGCCCTGCTGGCCGGCCTCGCCCGCCCCGGCGACCTGCTGCTCACCATGGGCGCGGGCGACGTCACCAACCTCGGGCCGGAAATTCTGGAGCAGCTCGCGAACGTTGCTTCCAACGTCTGACGTACGTCCACCGCGACCGGGAGCCGTGATGAGCTACGAGATCGAGAAGTCCGAGGCCGAGTGGCGCGCCCAGCTCAGCCCGGAGGAGTACCACGTGCTCCGCGAGGCGGGCACCGAGCGCCCGTTCGCCGGTGAGTACACCGACACCAAGACGGTCGGCGTGTACGGCTGCCGGGCCTGCGGCGCGGAGCTGTTCAGCTCCGAGACCAAGTTCGACAGCCACTGCGGCTGGCCGTCGTACTACGCGCCGCTGGCGGAGGACCGGGTCCAGTACATCGAGGACACCACGCTCGGCATGCGCCGGGTCGAGGTGCGGTGCGCGCGCTGCGGCGGGCACCTTGGGCACGTCTTCGACGGCGAGGGCTACGGCACGCCGACGGACCAGCGGTACTGCATCAACAGCATCTCGCTGACGCTCAGGCCCGCCGAGTAGGACGGGCGGCAGGAGGCCCGGACACCGCACGGTGTCCGGGCCTCCGTGCTGTCCGGGGCCGTGCCGTCCCGGCTTTCGTGCCGTCCGGGCGCTACCCCGCCGTCGGCTCGAAGCGGACCGGGAGGTGCACCAGGGCGCGGTGGAACGGGCCCGGGCGCCAGAGCAACTCCTCGGCCGGGGTGGCCAGTTCGAGGTCGCTGAGGCGGCTGCCCAGCTGCTCGATCGCGGTGATCGCGATCAGCAGGGCCGGATCGCGGGCCGGGCAGGCGTGCGGGCCGGCCGCCCAGGCCAGGTGGGCGCTCTCACCGCTGCGCAGTTCGCCGCCGTCGGTGGGCGGCGCGGCCTGGGAGTTGGCGGCCGCGTAGGAGACCAGCAGGAGGGTGCCGGCCTTGATCTCGCGGCCGTGGAAGACGATGTCGTAGCGCGGGTAGTGGGCCGAGAGGTTGGCCAGCGGCGGTTCGTGCCAGAGCACCTCGTCGATCGCCTGGTAGGCGGTCATCGCGCCGCCGAACAGCGAGCCGGCGTAGCGGGCGTCGGTGAGCAGGCGCAGCAGGGCGTTGCCGATCAGGTTGGTGGTCGGCTCGTGCCCGGCGATCATGGTCAGGCTGATCTGCCGGATCGCCTCGTCGTCGTCCAGCCCGACCGGGTGGGTGACGAACCAGGAGGTGAGGTCGTGCCGGGGGCGTTCGCGGCGCTCGGCGACCATGGCGGTGACCACCGCGAGGAGCTTCCCGTACGCGGCGCCGGCCTGCGCGGTGGACTCGATCAGTCCGGTGATCGCGGCGACCACCTCGGCGTGCTGCTCCTCGGGCACCCCGAACCAGGTGGTGAGCACGAAGGCGGGCAGCTGGCGGGCGTACTCGGCGATCAGGTCGGCGCGGCCGACCGCGGCGAAGCGGTCGATCAGCCGGTGGGCGGTCTCGGCGACCTGGCGCTGCAGCCGGTGCGGTTCGAACAGCGCGAGGGCGTCGGTGATCGCCGCGCGGTAGCGCGCGTGCGTCTCGCCGTCGGTGAACAGGGCGGTCGGGCGGTAGCCGAGGACCGGCAGCAGCGGGGAGTCCGGCGGGACGGTCTGCTGCCAGGCGCGGGAGTCCTTGGAGAAGGTGTCCGAGTCGCGCAGCAGGTCCAGGGCGGCCTGGTAGTCGGTGACCAGCAGGGCCTCCACGCCGGGCGCGATCTCCACCGGGGCGACCGGGCCGTGCCGGCGCAGCCGCTCGTACACGAGTTGGGGGTCGGCGGCGAAGACCGGGCCGTGGATCGGGGTCGGGCGGGTCTCGACGGTCACGGGCGCTCCTGGGAGGCGGTGGAGGCGGCGGGCAGGGCCTCGAGCACGTGCTCGGCCAGCGCGATCAGCGCGTCCAGGCTGGCCTCGCGCTCGCGGGCGTCGCAGAGCAGCAGCGGGGTGGCGGGGTGCAGGTCCAGGTGGGCGCGGAGCACCGCGACCGGGTGGACCGGCGCGTCCGGGAAGCAGTTGACGGCGACGGCGTACGGCAGGCCCTGCTCCTCGACCATGTCCATGATCTCGAAGGAGTCGGACAGCCGACGGGTGTCGGCGAGCACCAGGGCGCCCAGGGCGCCGCGGGCGATGTCCTGCCAGAGCGGGAAGAAGCGGCGCTGGCCGGGGGTGCCGAACATGTAGAGCACGACGTTGCCGGGCAGGGTGAGCCGGCCGAAGTCCACGGCGACGGTGGTGGTGGTCTTCTCGGGCAGGCCGGCCAGGTCGTCCACCGGCCGTCCGGTCTCCGTCATCGCCTCCTCGGTGTGCAGGGTGGCGATCTCGGAGAGGGTGCGGATGAGGGTGGTCTTGCCGACGCCGAACGGGCCGGCGACCACCAGCTTCATCAGCGTCTGGTCCCGGTCGGGCAGGTAGCCCACCCCGGCCGGCCGACCGGCCGGCTGCCCGACCGGGTCACCGACGGCCCGGCCTACGGGGTCACCGGCCCAATCACCGGCCCGGTCACCGGAGCGCACGGAGTCCAACGAGGAGCCTCTCGACGATGGAGCGGTCGGTCTGCTGGGCGCGCGGGATCGGCGCGCGGGCGTGCAGACAGCCCGCCGCGACCAGATCGGCCGCGAGGAAGACGGTGGCGCTGACCGGCAGGCGCAGGTGCGCGGCGGCCTCCACCACGGTCAGCGCGCCGGGGCGCAGCAGTTCCCAGAGCCGGCGGTGTTCGGGTTCGAGCCCGGTCGGCGGGTCGGCACGGTCGGCGAACAGGACGGTGAGCCGCTCGAAGCCCTCGGTGCCGGGGCGGCTGCGGCCGCCGGTGGCCAGGTAGGCGGGCACCATCCGCCTGCGGGGGGCGGCGGTCATGACCGGGCGGTGTCGTCCTGCCGCCGGGGCGGGCTCGCGAGCGCGCGGCCCAGGGCGGCGACCTGCACCTGCATCTGGTAGGACACGTTGCCGAGTTGAGCGTCCGGGGCGGTGAACACGGCGAGCGAGGTGTTCTCCCCGGCCGGGACGACGATGGCGTAGCCGAGGTCGGACTCCACCACGGTCTGGGCCAGTCGCGGCCGCTCGGTGTCGGTGAACGCGGTGGTGAACGCGCGGGCGGCGGCGTGCACCGTGGCGGTCATCGCGGCGACCCGCTCGGCGGAGGCCCGCCCCAGGCCGCCCGAGGCGCCTTCGACCAGGCCGTCCCCGGTGGCGATGACCGCGTGCAGCACACCCGGCAGCTCCAGCAGCGGGGTCAGCACCCACGAGATCTCGTCGGTGGCGGTCGGGCTCGGCGAGCTGCTCACTGCTCGGCTCCTTCTAAGGTCGTCGGGCCGGTGGTGTGGTCACCGGTGGGGCGGGCGGCGACGGGGTCGCCGGGGGTGGCGGGGTTGCCGGCGGTGCTCGTGCTGTCCTCGGTCGGCGCGCTCTCGCGGGCGGCGCTCTCACGGGCGGCACGCTCCCCTGCGGCGCTCTCGCGGGCGGCCTGCGCCACGGCGGCGCGGCCGGAGTCGGTGCCCTGCTGCAGCGCCTGCCAGTGGGCGGCGGCCTGCTCGGGGGACCGGCCGGGGGCGGCGGTGGCGGTGGCGGTGGCGGTGGGCGTACCGGCCTCCTCGGCGGCCAGCGGACGGCGGCGGCGCCGGGTGGGCAGGCCGGTGCCGTCATCGGCCGGAGAGTCCGGAGAAGTCGGGAACTCCGGAGCGGCCGGAGAGTCCGGAGAAGTCGGGAACTCCGGAGCGGCCGGAGAGCCCTGGGAGGCCGGAGAGCCCTGGGAGGCCCCGGAGTCCGCAGCCGGCGCGTCCGCCGCCGGGCCGGCCACCGGGCCGTTCGCGCCCCGGTCGGGTACCACGTGGATGGCCGGTGCCGGGTGCGGCCCGGGCTGGTGGTGGCGGTCGGCGAGCTGCGGGCCGTCCTGCTCGTCGGCGGCGCGCATCGGCGGGACGGCGGCGACGGTGGGCGCGGGGGCGGGCCCGGCGCCGGCCCGCAGCGGCAGCGGGGTGAGCACCGACAGCGGCCGCCCGTCGTCGACGACGGTCACCAGCCCGGCCGGGATGCGCAGGATGGTCCGCATGCCGCCGTACGGCGAGGGCTCGATGTGGCAGGAGAAGCCGTACTGGCGGGCCAGTTTGCCGATCACCGCGAAGCCGGTCTTGGGCGGGTTGCCGAGTTCGGTGAGCAGGAGGTCCGGCGGGCCGGCGAGCAGTCGGCGGGCGCGGTGCAGCTGGTCCTCGTCCATGCCGATGCCGCTGTCGTCGATGATGACCAGCGCGCCGCGGCCGACCTGCTGGACGGTGACCGGGACGTCGGTCTCCGGGTGGGAGTAGGCGGTGGCGTTGGCGAGCAGTTCGGCGATGGTGACGGCGATCGGCTCGGCGGCCCGGGCGACCACCGCGAGCCGGTGCTCCCGCAGGTGGTTGGCGACCTTGATCCGGCCGTAGCCGGGCACCCGGGAGAGCGCGCCGACGACGACCTCGGCGAGCGGCGAGTCGGTGCGGGCCAGGCCCGGCCAGGCCTCGCAGAGCACGCCGACGGTCTGGATCCGGCGCAGCGCGATCTCGTTGCGGAAGTCGACCTCCAGCAGCCGGGGGTCGTCGTTGTCGTGCTGGAGGTGCTGGACCAGGCTCTGGATCTGGTAGAGCAGGGTCTGGATCCGGGAGGTGGCGCCGCGCATGGCGGCGCGGGCGGCGGCGTCCACCCGTTCGCGCTCGTCGGCGAGGGCGGCGGCGGTGGCGTCCAGGACGGACTGCAGGGCCCGGACGGCCTCCGGGCCGGCGGCCTGCGGGTCCAGCGGGCCGACCAGCGGGGCGTTGGCGTGGGTGAGCCGTACGGCGGTGGCGGCGACCCGTTCGCGGGCGAGGTGGCCGATCTCGGCGAGCAGCGCGGCGGCGCGGGCCTCGGCGGCGGCGCGGCGGTGGTCGGCCTCCTCGGCGCGGGTGGTCGCGGCGGCGCCCTGCTGGGCGGCGTCCCGGACGGCTTCCTGCGCTTCCCGGGCCGTGTCCTGCGCCTCGTGGACGGCGTCCTCGGCGGCGCGGGTGCGGCCCTCCGCCCGCCGGGCCTCCTCGGTGGCGCGCCGGGCGGTGTCCTGCGCCTCGCGCAGTTGCTGCTCGGCGCGGGCGAGCCGGCCCTCGGCGACGCGGGCGCGCTCCTCGGCCCGGGTGAGCGCGGTCTCGGCGGCCGCCGCGCGGGCGACGGCCCCGGCCCGGCCGCGGGCGAGCACGGCCGCGGCCACGGCGGCGACCAGCGCCAGGGCGATCAGCGCGATCTGCGTCATCGGAGTCCTCGGGGGTGCTTGCGGGTCGGGCCGGACGGGGCGGGGCGGGGCGGGCGGGTCAGGCCAGGAGGCCGGGGCGGGGCCGGTTTCCGAGCGGGGCCGGTTTCCGGGCGGGGCCGGACTTGGGCGGGCGGGGGGCTCAGCCCCGGTCGGAGCGCGGGCGCGAGATCCGGGCGACGGCGTCCTCGGCCAGCTCCCGGGCGACCAGGGCGACCTGTCCCATGGCGTCCAGCGCGCCCGGCGCCGCCGAGCCGTCCAGGTGCCGGTACTCGGCCGCGACGGTGAGCACCAGCCGCTCGGGCAGGCCGAGTTCGGGGTGGCGCTGCTCGGCGATGACCCGCCGGGCGGCGTCCAGCGCGGGTATGCCGGCGGCGTGCAGGGTGTGGGCGCGCTCGCGGACGTACGCGAGGTAGCCGATGTGCTCCCGGACGCCCTCGCGGTCGAGCACCGGGCCGTGGCCGGGGACGAAGATCTCCGCGCCGGTGGCCAGGGCCTGCTCGCAGGCGCCGACGATGTTCTCCAGTGGGCCGGCCCAGTGCGAGGGGTGGTCGCCGGGCTGCTCGGGCGTCGAGGCGAAGATCACGTCGCCGGTGAACACCGCGCGCTGGTGCGGGAGGTGGACCATCAGGTCGCCGCCGGTGTGGGCGGCGGGCAGGCTGGTGATCTGCACGGGGTAGCGGCCGACCCGCAGCTCCAGCTCGCCGGTGAAGACGGTGTCCGGGTGCACCGGGTCGGTGCCGGACCAGTCGAACCGCCCGAAGTGCTCCCTGAGGTAGCCGCCGAGCAGGGAGTCCGGGTCGCTGTTGGTGACGAGGGCGTGCTGCTGCTGCGGGGTGGGCTCCCAGTGGATGTGCTCCAGCGCCTCGCGGGTGGCGATCACCTCGGCGTCCGGTAGCACCCCGGCGCCCCACAGGTGGTCGCCGTTGGCGTGGGTGACGACCACCCGGTCGACCTCGACCCCGGCCGGCAGCAGCCGGCGGCTCGCGGCGAGGAACTCCCCGGCCATCGAGGGGTCGTAGGGGGTGTCGATCCAGAGCGCGGTCGTCTCGGAGGCCAGCAGGCCGCAGTTGGCCAGGCCCCAGCCCCGCTTCGGGGGGAGCCACACGTACAGGTCCTCGGCAATCGCGCTCACGTTCGCACGGTTGATCGTCATGTGCGCGATTATGCCCATGATGCGCCAGGAGTGGGGCAAAACCTGTACGTCCACCAGGAGTTCATGACCCGGTCTCGCCCGTGCTGTCCGGATTCGCACCACGTGGTCGAGACCAATTATCTCACTGTTCGGGACGACTGACGGGCACCTCGCCCCGGAAGCCCGACGGGACCTCCGACCGGGGCGCGGGCAGGACGCGGCAGACCTCGACCGTGACGTCCACGGTGTCCAGCCCGATCACCCGGCCCTCCACCGCGACGAATCCTTTCTCCCCCGAGCGGAAGAGCGCCGCCAGCGGGGAGGTCCGGCTCGCCGTGGTCAGCGCCTCCACCGCCATCGCCGAGCCGAACGCGAACACCCCGCAGAGCACCACGCAGGGCGCGTGCCGGGGCGTGCGGGTCACGAAGATGAAGCCGTGGTCGCGGATCAGCTCCCCGGTCGGGTTGAACAGCGCCTCGAAGGTCATTCCGCCCCACCGGGCGCGGGCCGCCTCCGGGTACTCGATCGCGAAGTCGGGGAACACCGCGTCCAGCACGCCGCCGGAGTAGGCGTTGACGCTCGGGCCACCGATCGAGAAGGTCGGCATCCGCGGGTCCTGCGCGCCCGCCACCACCAGCTCGATCGTCGCCTTCCGGTTGACCTTGCGCAGCAGGTCGGTGAGTTCCGCTATGGCCCTCGCCTCGGCCATCGGCATGAACAGCACGTTCTTAGGCCCGCGGCTGGTCAGCTGGCAGCCGTCCGTGGTGAAGGCGAACTCCGCGACCTCGATGCTCGGCGTGATGATCTGCACCCGGCTGTACGGCGCCAGCAGCGCCCGCAGGAAGCCGTAGCGCAGGAACAGTCTGGTCCGGGCGAGGGAGTGGGCCGCGAGGAAGCCGATCACGGCCGGAACCGATGCGACCAACACCTGGAGCAGAAGGTCCATATCATCCCCTCGGAGGAAGACTCGACCACGAACTGTGTGCCCTGGTTAAGTCCCCGCCCGTGGCCGAAATACCCCCCTCGCGGCAATTCCGAGCGTCAGAATCACCGCACCGAGGGTCACTTCAGGCGCTTGATGCCCTTGCGCTCCCCCGCGCAGCGCTCGTACCCGAGCCATGCGTTGATCGCGAGCATCGGCGCGTTGGTCTCGTCGTTGGAGGTGTACGCGCGCCGGTAGCCCGCCGCGGCCGCCAGGCGCAGCGACTCCAGCTTGGCCAGCTTGACCAGGCCGCGCCCGCGGAAGGCCCGGCGGCTGGCGCTGAACGCGGACCAGTAGCGGTCCACGCCGTCGGTCTGCGCCATGGTGAACGCGGCCGGTTCGCCGTCCATCACGGCGACGACGGTCAGCGCCCGGTCCAGGTCCGGTCGGGCCCAGAAGCTGCGCAGCCAGTCCTCGTACTCCAGGGCGTCCATCGGCACCTCGCCGGGCTCGTCCCGGAGGGCGTCCGCATCGACCAGGAACAGCGGGCGCGGGTCGTCCGCCCAGTCGGTGGCCGGGCGCAGCTCGACGCCGGCCGGCCGTACGGGCGCCTGCGGCAGCGGCAGCGCCAGGTCCCGCCCGCCGAACTGGGCCGCGCGCCCGATCTCGTAGCCCCGGGCTGCGCCGAAGGCCAGCGAGGCGGGCTCGCCGTCCAGCCAGGTGTGCAGTTCGGTCACCCCGTGCTCGGCCAGGTGCCGTTCGGCCGCGGCCAGCAGCGCGGTGGCCGCGCCGCGCCGCCGGAACTCCGGCAGCACACTGCCGTTGGCGTACCCGACGCCGTCGTCCCGAGCACCAGCGCGCAGCGCACCGCGCCGACCACCCGGCCGTCGCACTCGGCGACGAAGGTGCGGAAGTGCTCGTCGGGGTTGGGCTGGTCGTTCAGCCAGAGCAGGGCCTCGGCGGACATCACCAGGTGCTCGCGCCCGGCCCGGTGGGCGGCCGCCACCGCATCGGCGTCTTCGGGGCGGAATTCACGGATGGTCAGGGAAGTCGAAGAAGTCAAAGAAATCATGGGTTCCCACGCTAGCCGGGCACGCCCCCGCACCGCCTCCGATTTACCGCCGGAACGGCGCCTCACCTGCGGAGACGGCCTCGGCCGGGGATCGAAGTCCATTATCATCAGAACGGCAAGCTCAAATAATGCTCTGAGAAGACCGGGTGAGGCTTGGCAGCCACCCCGCTCGGGGACATCCTCAGCAACAACGGCCGCGTGGTCCTGCCGACGACGCCCGCACCACCCGACGGCCCTTCCCACCCCGGCCCTCAGAAGGGGGCGAACCGATGACTTCCCCTGCCCTGGCCCTGCCCGTACGGACCACCGGCGACCCCTCCGCCCCCACCCGCCTGGGCGTCGGCCTCGGCTGGCGCGGCGAGATCGACACCGTGGTCGAGCGCCAACCCGGCCTGGACTGGGTCGAGGTGGTCGCCGAGAACATCTGCGCCGACCACCTGCCCCACTCGCTGACGGTGCTGCGCGAACGCGGCGTCACCGTCGTCCCGCACGGCGTCGGCCTCGGCCTCGGCGGCGCCGACCTGCCCGATCCCGGCCGCCTCGCCCAACTCGCCGACACCGCCCTGGCACTCGGCTCCCCGCTGGTCACCGAGCACCTGGCCTTCGTCCGGGCCGGCGGCCTGGAGGCCGGCCACCTGCTGCCCGTACCCCGGACCCGGGACTCGCTGCGGGTGATCGCCGAGAACGTCCGGATCGCCCAGGACCAGCTCCCGGTGCCGCTCGCCCTGGAGAACATAGCCGCCCAGCTCGCCTGGCCGGACGACGAGTTCACCGAGGGTCAGTTCCTCGCCGAGCTGGTCGAGCGCACCGGCGTCCGGCTGCTGATCGACGTCGCCAACCTGCACACCAACCGGGTCAACCTCGGCGTCGACCCGGCCGCAGAACTCGACCGCCTGCCGCTGGAGGCGCTCGCCTACGTCCACGTCGCGGGCGGCACCCTGGTCGACGGGATCTGGCACGACACGCACGCCCACCCCGTCACCGAACCCGTGCTGGAGGTGCTGGCCGAGCTCTGCGCCCGGATCGCACCGCCCGGCGTCCTGCTGGAGCGGGACGCCAACTTCCCGCCGCCCAGCGAGCTGGCCGGTGAACTGGACGCCATCCGCCGGGTGCTGGAGGGGAGCACCCGGCGGATGGGCAACCTCACCACGGCCACCGGCCCCACCGGGGCGACCGATCCGACCACGACGGCCGGCCCGACCGCGCCCCGGGACGCCACCGCCGCCCGGGAGCGCCTGGCCCGGCGCCAGGAGGAGCTGCTGGCCGCCCTGGTGGCCGGCGGGCCCGTCCCGCCCGGCTTCGACCCGGCCCAGGTCGGCGCCCAGGCCACCGGCCTCGCCGCCAAGCGGCGCGACACCACCGCCAAGGTGGCCCCGGAGCTGCCCCGCCTGCTCGGGGAGCAGTACGGGCCGCTCTTCCTCCGCTACGCCCGCACCCACCCGCAGAACGGCGGCTACCGCGCCGACGCCCGGGCCTTCGCCCAGTGGGTGCTCACCGACGGCGGCCAGCCCGCCACCGACCACCGCCGGGCCCTGGAGCAGTGGCTCCACCCGGCACCCGTACGGCCGTCCGGCCCGCTCGCGCGTCTGCGCCGGGCCCTGCACGGCTAGCGACCCATCGTCATTCCGGGGGAACCGCCCATGTGGCACGACAGTTACTTCATCATCCCGGCCGCCCTGCTGGTGGCCGCCGCCCTGTACGCCGCCCACACCCGGCAGCGGATCGGCCACGTCCCGTACGCCAAGGGCCTGCCCGGCCGCGGTCTGCCGCTGCTCGACACCGCGTTCCTGTCCGGCGGACCGGGCCGGGTCTTCGACACCGCCCTCGTCCGGATGCACCTGGGCGAACAGGTCGTGATCAGCCGCTCCGGCCTGGTCACGCTCACCGGCGGCAAGCCGTACGACGCCGTCGACCAGGCGATCCAGGAGGCCGCCGGGCCCACCGGCAGCCGTGAACTCGCCCCGCTGCGCCGCATGGTGATGCGCTCCGCGGCCGTCCAGGAGATCGGCGACCGGCTCGCCGACCGCGGGTTGATGCGCCGCCCCGAACGGATGCACCGGGCCCGGACCGCCCGTCGGCTGCTCTGGCTCGCGATGCTCGTCGTCGTGGCCTTCGCCGTGGCCTCCGAGCTGATCGACGGCGTCTACGGGCCTGTCCACCCCAACCTCTGGATCCCGGGCTTCCTGCTGTTCGCGGGCGCCGTCTCGCTACTCGCCACGAGGCCGGTCAAGGGCCGGATCACCCCGGCCGGGACGCGCCAGCTGACCCTGATGGACGGCTCGCCGTGGACGCCCAGCTCCGGTGTGTCGCCCAAGCTGGTGGGCGGCGCGCTGCTGGGCGCGCTCGCGCTGGGCGGGCTGGCCGCCGCCGGGCTGGAGAACCAGGAGCTGGAGGCCGCGATGCTGGCCGCGACAGCCGAGGAGGAGGCGATGCGGCAGGCTTCCGCGAGCTCGTCCTGGTTCGCCTCGTCGTCCTCGTCCTCCTCCTCGTGTTCGTCGTCCTCCACCTCGTGCTCCTCGAGCTCCTGGTGTGGTTCCTCCGGCTCCGGGTCGTCCAGCTGCGGCTCGTCCAGCTGCAGCTCCGGCTCCAGCAGCTGCGGGTCGTCGTCCAGCTGCGGCTCCTCGTCCTCCAGCTGCGGATCCAGCTGCGGCTCGAGCTGCGGCGGCGGCTGCGGCGGCTCCTGACGCCCGCCCGGCCCGCGCCGAGGGGAAATCGCACGGTTTCGGCTCGTCGTACCGTCGCGGTTCGTCCCACGGCCGACGTCACAGTTCGGTATCGCGGACCGGGAAGGCGTTCCCCGCACCATCGGGCCAGGCATAGAACAAGGCCATGTGGTTGCTGTTCCTGATACCGGCCTGTGTCGCGGCGGTGCTCTCCTGCCTCCGGCTGGTCCGAATGACCGCCACCGCCGACGCCCTGGCCGAACAGGACGGGCTGCGCCCACCGGAAGCCGTCGGCATCGGGCTCTACGAGACCGCCTACCTGGCCGGCGGCCCGGACCGGGTGGTCGAACTGGCCCTCGTCCTGATGGCCGGCCGGGGCCGGCTGCACCTGGCGCACACCGGCTGGACCACCGTGGTCGACCCCAGGGGCCGCAGCCGCCTGGAACGGGCCGTCATCGCCACCGTCGGCCCCGAGGGCCAGTGCCGCACGGACGAGCTGCGCCGGGCGATGGCCGAGCACCCCACCGTGCTGGAGATCGGCGCCCGGCTCTCGCTGGCCGGCCTGGCCACCCCGGCCCTGGTGCAGCGCAACACCGTCGTGGTGGTCCGGCAGGTCCGGCACGCGCTGCTGCTGTCGCTGCTCCTGCTGGCCGTCTCGCTGGCCGTCAGCGGCTTCACCGGCGGTGACACCCTCGCCCCGCTCGCCTGGTTCTCGCTGCCGCTGGTGCTCACCTCGGGCACCCTGCTGATGGCCCGGGTCGACGTCTACCCCTACACCCGCTGGGCCTCCCCGATCGGCCAGGAGGTGCTGCGCGAGGTCCGCCCGGCCCGCCAGCGCGGCCTCGCCGACGACGAGGAGCGCGAACTGCTCACCGCCGTCGCCATGAACGGCCCGGCCGTCCTCCCCGACGCCCGCCTGCGCGCCGCCCTGCGCCCCCACCGCACCTGAGCCCGCCGCCCGGGCCCGCCCGGGCGTCACCACGGCGCGTCACAACGGGCGTCACAACGGCGGAGGCCGGTTCCCCGTACGTAGGGGAACCGGCCTCCGAAGGAACCGCGGTCGCTCAGACCAGGCCGTTCAGCAGCTCGCTGACCGGCTTGCGGCGGCCGGTGAAGAACGGCACCTCCTCGCGGACGTGCAGCCGGGCCCGGGACGGGCGCAGGTCGCGCATCAGGTCGACGATCCGGTGCAGCTCGTCCGCCTCGAAGGCGAGCAGCCACTCGTAGTCGCCGAGCGCGAACGAGGCGACCGTGTTGGCCCGCACGTCCGGGTAGCCGCGCGCCATCTTGCCGTGCTCGGCGAGCATCGCGCGCCGCTCCTCGTCCGGCAGCAGGTACCACTCGTAGGAGCGCACGAACGGGTACACGCAGACGTAGTCGCGCGCGCGCTCGTCGGCCAGGAAGGCCGGGATGTGCGACTTGTTGAACTCGGCCGGGCGGTGCAGCGCCATGTTCGACCAGACCGGCTCCAGGTGGCGGCCCAGGCCGGTGCGACGGAAGCGGTTGTACGCCTCCTGGAGGTCGTCCGAGTCCTCGGCGTGCCACCAGACCATGATGTCGGCGTCCGCGCGCAGAGCGGAGACGTCGTACGTGCCGCGCACGGTCACGTCCTTCGCGGCCAGCTGCTCGAACAGCTCGTCCACCTCGGCGGCCAGGGCGGCGCGGTCCTCGGGCAGGGCGCCCTTGAGCTTGAACACCGACCACATCGTGTAGCGGATGACCTGGTTCAGGTCGCGCGCCTTCTTCTTCTCGGGCCGCTGCTCCGGCTCCCGCTCAACGCTCTCAGTCATGCGCCCATTGTCCTCTCCGTGGAACCTTCCCCGGTCGCCGGGGTCAACAGTCTGTCGACGGCGGCCACCGCGGCGGCCGCCGATCCGATGCACGCCGGAATGCCCACCCCGTCGTACGCGGCGCCGCACAGCGCCAGCGCGCCCACCCGCTCGGCCGCCGCCCGGACCCTGGCCACCCGGTCCGGGTGACCCACCGGGTACTGCGGCAGGCCGGCCGTGAAGCGTGAGACGAAGGTGTCGTACGGCCGGGCGGTCAGCCCGATCGCCTCCCGCAGGTCCGCCAGCGAGCGGGCCACCAGCTCCTCGTCCGGCAGGCCCAGCGCCTCCTCCTCGCGGTGCCGGCCCAGCGAGGTGCGCAGCAGGAACGCGTCCGGCGCGGAGCGCTCCAGCCAGCCCCACTTGTTGGAGGAGAAGGTCGACGCCTTGATCCGCCGCCCGTCCACCGGCGGCACCAGGAACCCGCTGCCGCTGGGGAGTTCGGCCAGATCGGAACGCCGGAACGCCAGCGTCACCAGCGCCATGCCCGCGTACTCGACGGTGTCCAGCTCGACGGCGGCCGCCGGGGCGTCCGCGCGCAGCAGCCGGGCCGCGGCCGGGGCCGGGACCGCCAGCACCACGGCGTCCGCGTGCAGCACCTCGCCGCCGGTCACCACCCGCCAGCCGTCGGGGGTGCGGCGCAGCTCGTCCACCGGGGCGTCCGTGCGCAGGTCCACACCCGCCTTGACGCAGGCCGCGGCGACCGCCTCCGGCAGGGTGCCGAGGCCCCCGCGCAGACCGTTGAACACCGGGCTACCGACCACCTGCGGCCGGGACGCCAGCTCGTGCACCCCCTCGACCAGCGAACCACCGCCCCGGGCGATCGCCAGCAGCTGCGGTACGGCGGCGCGCAGCGAGATCTCGTCGGCGCGACCGGCGTAGACGCCGCCCAGCAGCGGCTCGACCAGCCGGTCCACCACCTCCCGGCCCAGCCGGTCGGCGACGTAGCGGCCGATCGCGACGTCCTCCCCCACCTCGGTCGGCTCCTCGTGCCGGGCCCGCTCCAGCCCCTCCGCGGTGAGCACCCCGGACGCCGCCAGCGCCTCCAGGTCGCCCGGCACCCCCATCACCTGCCCGCCCGGCAGCGGCCGCAGCGCCCCGCGCGTCCAGATCGCCGCCTTCGCGGTGGTCGGCGGCTCCAGCTCCTCCCCCAGCCCGACCGCCCGCGCCAGCTCCACCGCCTCCGGCCGCCGGGCCAGCACCGACTCGGCCCCGAGGTCCACCCGGACCCCGCCGACCTCCCCGCCCCACAGCTTCCCGCCGACCCGCCCCGACGCCTCCAGCACCGTCACCCGCGCCCGCGGCGCACCCCCGGCCGCTCCGCTCAGAAAAGCGGCCGCAGCCAGCCCCGCGATCCCACCACCGACGACGACGACCCGTGCATCCGACATGCCTCGCAGTCTCGCAGGTCCTTACACCGAACCCTCAATCCCCCGCTCGCTTCGACCGGGGCACAAGCCCAGCGAGATCGACGGCGACGGGGAACGGCACCGGCCGTTCCAGCGTGCCCCGGAAGATCCCGGCAGCCACGTACGTGGAGGTCGGGACGTCCAATTCATAGACGTGCACGACCGGCAAGCCGTCCTCCTCCTCGACGATCCAGTAGTGCGGGATACCCGCTTCGGCGTACTTGCGGACCTTTACAGTGCGGTCGCGATGGGCGGACTCAGGGGAGACGACCTCCACGACGAGCACCACGTCAGCGGGGGCGTACCAGGTCCGGTCCGGGTCGTACGCCGCGGTGGCTACCACCACGTCAGGCTCCGGCCGGTTGCGCGGGTCAAGCTTGATTGTCATCTCACGCTCGGCGACCGTTCCATCAGGAACCGAGTGCTCCAACACGGCGGTTAGCCGCGACACCACCTGACTGTGCCACGAGCGCTGCGGGGACATCATGAAGGCCAGGGCTCCATCGATCAGTTCGGTGTGCCGCGGCGCCTGCGGCAGGTGGTCGAGGTCGTCGGCGAACCAACCCTCGTCTCTGGGGGCGTACATCCAGTCCGGCAGCTCACTCATGACCCCAAGATAGCGAGTTCAAGGACACGAGGAACCGCCGCTTAGGGTGTGTGCTATGGAGCCGATCATGGTGAGTGCGTGTCTGGCCGGCGTGCCGTGCCGGTACGACGGGCGGGCGAAGACCTCCGAGGGTGCGCTGCGCCTGGTGGAGGAGGGGCGGGCCGTGGTGGTGTGCCCGGAGGGGGCGGGCGGGTTGCCGACGCCGCGGCCGCCGGCGGAGATCGTGGGCGGGGACGGCGCGGACGTGCTGGACGGGCGGGCGCGGGTGGTGGACGCGACCGGGGCGGACTGCACCGGGGAGTTCCTGGCCGGCGCCCGGGCGGCGCTCGCCGCCGCGGAGGCGGCGGGGGCGCGGCGGGCGGTGCTGATGGCGCGCAGCCCGTCGTGCGGCTGCGGGCAGGTGTACGACGGGACGTTCACCGGGGAGCTGCGCCCCGGAGACGGGGTGACGGCGGCGCTGCTGCGGCGCGCGGGGATCGAGGTCACCGCCGGGTAGCGGGCCCCCGGGATCCGGAGGCCCGCCACCGTGGAGGGGTCAGCGCGCGCTGGCCTCGTGGACGAAGGCAACGAGCCGGCTGAGCGCGTCCGGGTCCATGGACGGCATGACGCCGTGGCCGAGGTTGAAGATGTGGCCGCTGGTGCCGAGCGCCTCGGCGGCCTGCAGCACCTCGCGGGCCTTGGCCTCCACGACCTCGGTGGGCGCGAACAGCACCGCCGGGTCAAGGTTGCCCTGCAGGCCCTTGCCGGGGCCGACCCGCTCGGCGGCGACGTTCAGCGGCACCCGCCAGTCGACGCCGACGATGTCCGCGCCGGCCTGGCCCATCAGACCGAGCAGTTCGCCGGTGCCGACGCCGAAGTGGATGCGCGGCACGCCGTACCCGGCGACGGCGTCGAAGACCTTGGTGCTGGCCGGCATCACCGAGCGGCGGTAGTCCTCCGGCGCGAGCGAGCCGACCCAGGAGTCGAACAGCTGGACCGCCGAGGCGCCGGCCTCGATCTGCACCTTGAGGAAGGCCGAGGTGATGTCGGCGAGCCGGTCCACGAGGGCGGCCCACAGCTCGGGCTGCCCGTACATCATGGCCTTGGTGTTCTCGTGGTTCTTGGACGGGCCGCCCTCGACCAGGTAGCTGGCCAGCGTGTAGGGCGCGCCGGCGAAGCCGATCAGCGGGGTCTCGCCGAGTTCGTCCACCAGCAGGCCGATGGCCTCGGTGATGTAGGGGACGTCGTCCGGCTCGAGCGGGCGCAGCCGCTGGAGGTCGTCGAAGGTGCGGATCGGGTCGGCGATGACGGGGCCGATGCCGGGCTTGATGTCGACGTCGATGCCGACCGCCTTGAGCGGCACCACGATGTCGCTGAAGAAGATCGCGGCGTCCACCTTGTGCCGGCGCACCGGCTGCAGGGTGATCTCCTTGACCAGCTCGGGCCGCATGCAGGACTCCAGCATGGGGATGCCCTCGCGGACCTTCAGGTACTCGGGCAGCGAGCGGCCGGCCTGGCGCATGAACCAGACGGGCGTGTGCGGCACCGGCTCCTGCCGGCAGGCGCGCAGGAACGCGGAGTCGTACGCGGCGCCGCGGCGCGCGGGGGTGGTCCGGCCGTTGTTCGAGGCCGCCGTCGGGTCTGCCGTAGTCTCGCTCACGCGTCAAATCTTCGCACGCGTCCCGGGGACCCCTTCCCGGCCGGTCTCGTCGGTTCCTCCAAGATCTGCCCGGGTTTGCCGTTCCGGCACGCCGCTGGGAGAGAAGTTGCGGCGATAACCCGGGTTTTCGACCTAGTCTTCGGGTCATGGCAGCGGTCGGAGGGCACCCCGCACAGGGTGGCGGAGCAGGTGGCGGAACGGGTCGCGAGGGGGCGCCGAGCGAGTTCCGGGCTGCCGTGGCGGCCCTTGACGGGGCCCGGTTGCGGCCCGAGGTGCAGCTCTCCCCCGCGCCGGCGCCGCGTCGGCTGGCCCCGCACGCCTTCGCGGTGACCGCCGCGGTCGAGGTGGATGGCGAGGAGTTGGCGGACGGCCGTCTGGTGCTGCTGTACGACCCGGCCGGACAGGAGGCCTGGAACGGTGAGTTCCGGGTGGTCACGATGACCCGGGCCGAGCTGGAGCCGGAGATGGCCGGCGACCCGATGCTCTGCGAGGTCGGCTGGGCCTGGCTGCTGGACTCACTGCAGGCGCACGGCGCCGGGTACGCGGAGCCGTCCGGCACGGTGACCAGGTGCGCGTCCCAGTACTTCGGCGGTCTGGCGGACCGCCCGTCGTCGACCGAGATCGAGATCCGGGCGTCCTGGACCCCGGCCGACGGCCGTTTCGAGCGGCACCTGGCGGCCTGGGCGGACCTGCTCTGCATCAGCGCCGGCCTGCCGCCGGTCGCACCGGCGCCGCAGGGGCCCGCCGAGGTGCCGTCACTCGGTGGAGTGGTCCCGATGCCCGCCAGGCGACGCCCGCGGCCGCACTGACGGGTGGCGTCGGGGCTCGTCGACCGCGGGCGGCCGGACGCCACTCCCAGGACTGACGGAGTGTGACTTCGGACCCGCTCTGTGTCAATTAACCGGTCGATACCGACCGATCAGCATCGAATCTGATCGATTTTGTGCGAATACCAAGCATGTCGCATCAATCATTTGCGCGATTTGTCCGTATTGTTACTCACTAGATCGTGATCTTTTGCTAAAGCCGGGCACGGTTGCTGCCGAAGCAGACTGTGACCCTTTCCGAACGCGGAACACTCCGACCGCCCCCATCGGGGTTCCGTCCGCCACTCCCCGCAGGAGGCCTGGTGTCGGTCCTTCTTGAGCACCCCGCAAACGTGGTCGCCTACCGCCCGACCAAGCCCACCGCCATGGTGGTCATCGCCGATCCCCGCGTCCGAAACACCGTCACCCGTCACCTGTGGGCGCTCGGCGTCCGGGACGTGATCGAGGTGTCCTCGATCGCCGAGGCCCGCCCCCGGGTCTCCACCCCACGCGACATCTGCGTCGCCGACGTACACCTGCCCGACGGCTCCGGGCTGACCATCCTCGCCGAGACCCGCGCCGCGGGCTGGCCCAACGGCCTGGCACTGTCCGCCGCCGACGACATCGGCGCGGTCCGCAGCGCGCTGGCCGGCGGCGTCAAGGGCTACGTGGTCACCGGCACCCGGACGAACGTCGCGATGCCGGGCCGCCCGGGCATGCCGCTCGGCGCCGCCGGGCTGGCCGGCCGGATGCGCCGCCCCGGGATGCCGGGCATGCCGGGAGCCACCGGTGCACCGGGAGCCCCCGGAGCCCCCGGTGCGCCCGGTGCCCCGGGCCCCCAGCAGGCCGCCTACCGCGAACTGTCCGGCCGCGAGGTCGAGGTGCTGCGGCTGGTCGCCGAGGGGCAGTCGAACAAGGCGATCGGCGTGGCAATGGGCCTGTCGGCGCTCACGGTGAAGAGCCACCTCGCCCGGATCGCCCGCAAGCTGGGCACCGGCGACCGCGCCGGCATGGTCGCCGTCGCGCTGCGCACCGGGATCATCCACTGAGCCGAGCGCTCCGGACCGCCGCGGCGGCCGAGGAGGAACGTTTCCTCCTCGGCCGCCGCGCCGTTGCCTGGGCCCCCTCAGCAAGCGGGCGAGCACCCGACGCGAGCGGGTGAGTCCCCGCCCCGAGACACCCTTGAGGCGAGCGGGTGAGTCCCCGCCCCGAGACACCCTTGAGGCGAGCGGGTGAGTCACTGGGCGCCCCGGAGGCGAGCGGGCGACTAAGGGGTGAGTATCCGTCTGACCAGTCCGACAACACTCCCGGTCGCGAGGTCCGTCGTACCCTTGGGGGGTGACCGACGCCGTAGCAGCCATCCCAGAAGAAGCAGCCCCGGTCCCGCTCCTCGAGCCGAAGGAGGGGATCCCGCCCGTCGTGGCGGACGAGCAGGCGCTGGCCGCCACGATCGCGGCCTTCGCCGCGGGCACCGGGCCTGTCGCCGTCGACGCCGAGCGCGCCTCCGGCTACCGCTACGGGCAGCGCGCGTACCTCATCCAGCTGCGCCGCGCGGGCTCCGGCTCCGCCCTGATCGACCCGATCGCCTGCCCCGACCTCAGCGCGCTCAACGCCGCCCTCGAGGACGCCGAATGGGTGGTGCACGCCGCCACCCAGGACCTGCCCTGCCTGGCCGAGGTCGGCATGAGACCCCGGCGTCTCTTCGACACCGAGCTGGCCGGGCGGATCGCCGGCTTCGCCCGGGTCGGCCTCGGACCGATGACCGAGAACGTGCTCGGCCTGAGCCTGGCCAAGGAGCACTCGGCGGTCGACTGGTCCACCCGCCCGCTGCCCGAGCCGTGGCTTCGCTACGCCGCTCTGGACGTCGAGGTGCTGGTCGAGCTGCGCGACGCACTCGAACAGGAGCTGGACGCCCAGGGCAAGCTCGACTGGGCCCTGGAGGAGTTCGCGGCGATCGCCGCCGCGCCCCGCCCGGCCCCGCGCACCGACCCGTGGCGGCGCACCTCGCAGTTGCACAAGGTCCGGCGGCGCCGCCAGCTGGCCGTGGTGCGCGAGCTGTGGCTGGCGCGCGACCGGATGGCGCAGGAGCGCGACGTCTCCCCTGGCCGGGTGCTCTCGGACGCCGCGATCGTCAACGCCGCGCTGGCCATGCCGCTGAACATCGCCTCGCTGCAGGCTGTCCAGGGTTTCGGGCCGCGGGTGCACCGGCGCCAGCTGGAGCAGTGGCTGGCCGCCGTGCAGCGCGGCCGGGAGATCCCGGAGGGCCAGCTGCCGCCGGCCGCCGCGCCGCACGACGGACCGCCGCCGCCGCGCGCCTGGGCGGAGAAGGACCCGGTGGCCGCCGCCCGGCTCTCCGGTGCGCGCAGCGCGGTCAGCGAGCTGGCCGAGCGGCACCACCTGCCGGCCGAGAACCTGATCACCCCGGACCTGGTCCGGCGGGTCTCCTGGGAGCCGCCGGCCGACCGCGGCCCCGAGGGTGTGGCCGCCGCGCTGCGCCGGCTCGGTGCCCGGCAGTGGCAGGTGGACCTGGTGGCGCCCGCGATGGCCGCTGCGTTCGCCTCGGCCGCGACCCCGGCCGCGACCCCGGCGGCGACCTCGGCGGCCGAGGCCTGACCCCGGCAGGACCCCGGAGGGGATGCCGTCCGTACGGGCGGCATCCCCTTCGTCGTCCCCGCTCGCGCGCCCGCTCGTTGTACCCGGGGCAGCGTTCCTGGTCGGACGTGTCGCGGGACACACGGTCAGAACCGTCCGAGGGGCCTGGGCAGGTTGGTTACCGACGGGTAGCATGACCGTGAAGCGGCGCCGCTCGGGTCTTTCGCCGGCGGCAGCCTGCCCACCTCAAATGTTGGTCCCTGGGAGGAGAGCCCCCGTGCCTCGTACCGCGAGGGACGTCGTCTTCGTCGATGGCGTCCGCACCCCGTTCGGCAAGGCCGGCCCGAAGGGCATCTACCACGAGACGCGCGCCGACGACCTCGTCGTCAAGTGCATCCGGGAGCTCGTGCGCCGTAACCCGAACCTGCCCGTCGAGCGCATCGACGAGGTCGCCGTGGCGGCCACCACGCAGATCGGCGACCAGGGTCTGACCATCGGGCGCACCGCCGCCCTGCTGGCCGGCCTGCCGAAGTCCGTCCCGGGCTACTCGATCGACCGCATGTGCGCCGGCGCGCTGACCGCGGTGACCGCCACGGCCGGCGGCATCGCCTTCGGCGCCTACGACGTGGTCGTGGCCGGCGGCGTCGAGCACATGGGCCGCCACCCGATGGGCGAGGGCGTCGACCCGAACCCGCGCTTCGTCTCCGAGAAGCTGGTCGACGAGTCCGCCCTGTTCATGGGCATGACCGCGGAGAACCTGCACGACCGCTTCCCGCACATCACCAAGGAGCGCTGCGACGCCTACGCCGTGCGCTCCCAGGAGAAGGCCGCCAAGGCGTACGCCAACGGCGACATCCAGCCGGACCTGGTGCCGATCTCGATCCGCAACACCAACCCCGAGGTCGGCGAGACCGGCTGGGGCCTGGCCACCGTGGACGAGCCGATGCGCCCGGGCACCACGATGGAGTCGCTGGCGAACCTCAAGACCCCGTTCCGCCCGCACGGCAACATCACCGCGGGCAACTCGGCCGGTCTGAACGACGGCGCCACCGCCTCGCTGCTGGCCGCCGAGGACGTCGCCGAGGAGCTCGGCCTCCCGGTCAAGATGCGCATGGTCTCCTACGCCTTCGCCGGCGTCGAGCCCGAGGTCATGGGCATCGGCCCGGTCCCGGCCACCGAGAAGGCCCTGGCCAAGGCCGGTCTGACCATCGACGACATCCAGGCCTTCGAGGTCAACGAGGCCTTCGCCGTCCAGGTGCTGTCCTTCCTCGACCACTACGGCATCGCGGACGACGACGAGCGGGTCAACCCGTTCGGCGGCGCGATCGCCTTCGGCCACCCCCTGGCCTCCTCCGGCGTGCGCCTGATGAACCAGCTGGCCCGCCGCTTCGAGCAGCGCCCGGACGTCCGCTACGGCCTCACCACGATGTGCATCGGGTTCGGCATGGGCGGCACCATCATCTGGGAGAACCCCCACTTCGAGGGTGGTAAGTGAGCATGAGCAACACCACTGAGCTGCTCCAGCACGGCGCCGAGCTGTTCCCGGGCGAGGTCGTCACGACCGCCCACGTGCGCCACCTGGACCTGCCGCTGCAGGCCGGCAAGCTGGCCCTGATCACCCTGGACAACGGCTTCGACCACACCAAGCCGACCACCTTCGGCCCGGGCTCGCTGCTCAAGCTGTCCGCCGCGCTGGACCAGGTCGAGGCCGAGGCCGCCGAGGGCAAGATCGTCGGCGCCGCGATCACCGGCAAGCCGTTCATCTTCGCGGTCGGCGCCGACCTCAAGGGCGTCGAGCTGCTCAAGGAGCACGCGGACGCGCTGGCCATCGGCAAGGGCGGCCACGAGGTCTTCAAGCGGATCGCCGCGCTGCCCGTCCCCACCTTCGCCTTCTACAACGGCGCGGCGATGGGCGGCGGCGTCGAGGTCGGCCTGCACGCCACCTACCGCACGGTCAGCGCGGGCGTCCCGGCGTTCTCGCTGCCGGAGGTCTTCCTGGGCCTCGTCCCGGGCTGGGGCGGCTGCAGCATCCTGCCGAACCTGATCGGCCCCTCGAAGGCGATCAAGGTCATCATCGAGAACTCGATGAACCAGAACAAGCAGCTCAAGGGCAAGGACGTGTTCGAGCTGGGGATCGCCGACGCGATCTTCGAGCCGGCCGACTTCCTGGAGCAGTCGCTGCTGTGGGCCGCCAAGGTCCTCAAGGGCGAGGTCGTCGTCGCCCGCGAGGAGATCGACCGCGGCAAGGCCTGGGACGACGCCGTCGCCTGGGGCCGTCTGGTCGCCGACGCCAAGGTGCACGGCGCCGCGCCGGCCGCCTACAAGGCGCTGGACATCATCGCCCAGGTCAAGGACGCCGACCTGCAGGCGGGCTTCGACGCCGAGGACGCGGCCCTGGCCGACCTCATCATGAGCGGCGAGCTGCGCAGCGGCATCTACGCCTTCAACCTGGTGCAGCGCCGGGCCAAGCGCCCGGTCGGCGCGCCGGACAAGTCGCTGGCCCGCCCGGTCTCCAAGGTGGGCGTCGTCGGCGCCGGCCTGATGGCCTCGCAGCTGGCGCTGCTGTTCGCCCGTCGTCTGGAGGTGCCGGTGGTCCTCACCGACATCGACCAGGAGCGCGTCGACAAGGGCGTCGGCTACGTCCACGCCGAGATCGACAAGCTGCTCTCCAAGGGCCGCATCGGCCAGGACAAGGCCAACCGTCTCAAGGGCCTGGTCTCCGGCTCGCTCGACAAGGCCGCCGCCTTCGGCGACGCGGACTTCGTCATCGAGGCCGTGTTCGAGGAGATGGGCGTCAAGCAGACCGTCTTCGCGGACCTGGAGAACGTGGTCTCGCCGACCTGCGTGCTGGCGACCAACACCTCCTCGCTGTCGGTCACCGAGATGGCCTCGAAGCTGAAGCACCCCGAGCGGGTCGTCGGCTTCCACTTCTTCAACCCGGTCGCGATCCTGCCGCTGCTGGAGATCGTCCGCGGCGACAACACCGACGACGCGTCGCTGGCCACCGCCTTCGCCGTGTCGAAGAAGCTGAAGAAGACCTCGGTGCTGTGCAAGGACGCCCCGGCGTTCGTGGTGAACCGGATCCTCACCCGCTTCATGGGCGAGATCCAGAGCATCATCGACGAGGGCACCCCGATCGCCGACGTCGAGAAGGCCGTCGAGCCGCTCGGCCTGCCGATGTCCCCGATCGTGCTGCTGGAGCTGGTCGGCCCGGCCATCGCCCTGCACGTCTCGGAGACCCTGCGCGGGGCCTTCCCGGAGCGGTTCACCGTCTCCGAGAACCTCGCCAAGGTCGTCAAGGCCGGCAAGCGCGGCTTCTACACCTGGACGGACGGCCAGCAGGTCCTCGACCCCGAGGTGCTGGAGCTGCTGACCTTCGGCGACTCGGTGCTCACCGAGGAGCAGGTCCGCGCCCGCGCCCTGGAGGCCGTGGCCCAGGAGATCGGCCTGATGCTGGAGGAGGGTGTCGTCGCCGAGGCGCAGGACATCGACCTCTGCATGATCACCGGTGCCGGCTGGCCCTTCCACCTGGGCGGGATCACCCCGTACCTGGACCGTGAGGGCATCTCGGAGCGCGTGAACGGCAAGCCGTTCCTGGCCCCCGGCGTGGCCTCGGTGCCCGCGTAAGGCCCGGCGATACGACGGAGCCCCGGTGACCTGGTGGTCACCGGGGCTCCGTCGTCGTGTGCGACTCCGTCGTCGCGTGCGGGCTCAGCCGTTGTGTGCGGGGGCTGCGGGCTCAGTGCTTGAGGCGGTAGACCACGGTGTCGGCGAAGACGCCGACCATCTCGTAGTGGGTGTCCAGCAGGTTCTCGATCCGCGGGACCATGACCGGCTGGTACGGGGCGACGCCGGAGTCGTCGACCACGACCTCGGGCAGGCCGTTGGCCAGCTCCTTGTCGAAGGTCTGCCAGGCGTTGGAGACGCTGAACTGCTCGCCGACGTTGGCGCTGCCGTCCTTGCCGCCGCTGTAGTTGGTGAGGAAGCCGGCCGTCAGGTAGCGGCTGGCGGGCTTGCGGTCGGCCAGCCAGTACAGCTCGGGGTGCATGCCCCAGACCAGCACGGTGTCCTTGGGGGTGGTCTGGGCGGCGACGGCGGTGGCGACCTCGGTGGTGCGGTTGAGCCGCTCCCCGGGCCAGGCCAGCGCGAGGCCCCAGAACACCGTGGCGGCGACCGTGGTGTACAGCAGGACGGGCTTCCAGCGGATCGCCGAGGTGGCGACCGCCCCGGTGCCCAGCAGCACCAGCGGCGGGATCAGCTGCAGGTAGTAGTGGCCGAAGAAGTGGAAGCCCACGCTGACCGCGACGACCGAGGAGACCAGCCAGACCCACAGGTCGGTGGTCGAGCCGTGCTCCTCGCCGGCCACCGGCAGCGGGCGGTGGCGGTACTTGAGCCAGAGCCGGCGCCCGACCGGGAGCAGGAAGCCCAGGCCGGCCACGGCCAGGATGGCCGAGTTGCCGAGCGCGCGGCCGGCCATCTGCAGCCAGGCGCCCCCGAAGGAGGCGTAGTCGCCGCTGCCGGTGACCACCCAGAAGAGGAAGCCCTTGGGCTTGGTGAGGATCACCGCGACCAGCGCTATCGGCAGGATGAAACCGAACCCGATCTTGAACAGCGCGGGCGGCCAGCGCACCCCGCGCCGACGGGTGTCCTGGAAGAGCATCCAGAGCACCGGCAGCAGCACCGCGCCGCCGGTCTGCTTGGTCAGCGAGCAGAGCGCCACCGCGATGCCCGCGGCCAGCCAGCGGCGCCGCTCGGCGTACCGGAAGGCGGCCACCATGGCCGGCAGCATGAAGACCTCGAAGGTCGCCGCCTGGGTGTCCTCCGGGGAGAGCCCGATGGAGACCAGCAGGTAGAGCAGGCCCGCGCCGGCGCCGGCCCGGTTGCCCCAGCGGCCGCGGGCGATCGAGGCCAGCAGGATCGCGGTGACCAGGTGGGCCACCACGGCCAGGGTGCGCTGCGGCCAGAGCGAGGCGGAGCCGAAGACCGCGAAGCAGGCCTGGTAGAGCCAGGGCAGCAGCGGGGGCTTGCGGTCCACCACGGTGTCGTACAGCACTCCGCCGTCCGCCAGCATCCGGGCCTGGGTGGCCAGGAAGCCCTCGTCCGGGCTCCAGACGGGCCGGGCGAAGGAGGGGATGTGGGTGACCAGCGCGACCAGCGCGAGAACCGGCACCAGCCTGGTCCAGTACCCGGTTCGGACGTGGGTACGGACGCGCTCGGGCAGGCGCTCGGCCAGTCCGGCGGGGCGGATGCGGGTGGGGGTCGGCACGGTTGACAACCTACCGGGCGGGATCGGCGCGGGCGGCGCCGGTCCCGCCTTTCAGTACGATTGTCAGCTTGTTCCGTGACGAACTGTTACAGAGTTAGGACGAACGGTCGTCGCCGGAACGGCCCATCACCTGTCGGAATCAGGCGGTCGTTCCTTGTGACGACCTCCGGTCAGGCGTCGACCGGCGCCGCGTCCAGGCTGGCGACCAGGGCCGTCACCTTGCGGGCGATGTCCGGGGCATTCAGGCCGATCTCGGCCAGGATCTCGTTCCGGCTCGCGTGGTCCAGGAACTCCTGCGGAATGCCGAAGTCGCGCACCGGCAGATCCACGTCCGCGTCCCGCAGCGCCTGCGACACGGCGGCGCCGACGCCGCCGACCCGGCCGTTGTCCTCGATTGTGACGACCACCCGGTGCTCGGCGGCCAGGCCCGGCAGGGCCCGGTCCACCGGCTTGACCCAGCGCGGGTCCACCACGGTGGCGGTGACGCCCTGGGCGGCCAGCAGGTCGGCGACCTCCAGGCTGGTGGGGGCCATCGCGCCGACCGAGACGATCAGCACGTCGGCGCGGTGGGTGCCCGAGGGCTCCTCGGCGGCGCGCAGCACGTCCATGCCGCCGATCCGGCCGACCGCGGCGACGGGCGCACCGACCGTGCCCTTGGAGTAGCGGACGACCGTCGGGGCGTCCTTGACCTCGACGGCCTCGCGCAGCTGGGCGCGCAGCTGGTCGGCGTCGCGCGGGGCGGCCATCCGCAGGGTCGGGATGACCTGCAGGATCGACATGTCCCACATGCCGTTGTGCGAGGCGCCGTCGGTGCCGGTGACCCCGGCCCGGTCCAGTACGAAGGTGACGCCCAGCTTGTGCAGGGCGACGTCCATCAGGACCTGGTCGAAGGCCCGGTTCAGGAAGGTCGCGTAGACCGCGAAGACCGGGTGCAGCCCGTTGGTGGCCAGGCCGGCCGCGCTCGTCACGGCGTGCTGCTCGGCGATGCCGACGTCGAAGGTCCGGTCCGGGAAGGCCTCCGCGAACGGGGCCAGGCCCACCGGGTGCAGCATGGCGGCGGTGATGCCGACGATGTCCTCGCGCTCGTGGCCGAGCGCGACCATCTCCTCGCCGAAGACCGAGGTCCAGTCCTTGCCCGAGTTCTTGACCGGCAGGCCGGTGTCCGGGTGGATCACGCCGACGGCGTGGAAGCGGTCCTCGTCGTTGTTCTCGGCGGCGTGGTAGCCGCGGCCCTTCTCGGTGAGGCAGTGCACGATGACCGGGCCGCCGAAGCCGCGCGCCTTGGTCAGCGCGGACTCCAGGGCGGTCAGGTCGTGGCCGTCGATCGGGCCGATGTACTTGAGGCCGAGGTCCTCGAACATGCCCTGCGGGGCGATGAAGTCCTTGAGGCCCTTCTTGGCGCCGTGCAGCGTCTCGAAGAGCTGCTGGCCGACCACCGGGGTGCGCTGCAGGGCGTCCTTGCCCCAGGAGAGGAAGCGCTCGTAGCCCTGGGTGGTGCGCAGCGTGGCGAGGTGGTTGGCGAGGCCGCCGATGGTCGGCGAGTACGAGCGCTCGTTGTCGTTGACGACGATGACGACCGGCAGGTCCTTGGCGTCGGCGATGTTGTTGAGCGCCTCCCAGGCCATGCCGCCGGTGAGCGCGCCGTCACCGATGACGGCGACGACCGGGTCCGCCTTGCCCTGGATCTTGTTGGCCTTGGCCAGGCCGTCGGCGTACGAGAGGACCGTGGAGGCGTGCGAGTTCTCGATCACGTCGTGCTCGGACTCGGCGCGCGAGGGGTAGCCGGACAGGCCGCCGCTCATCTTCAGCCGTGAGAAGTCCTGGCGGCCGGTGAGCAGCTTGTGGACGTAGCTCTGGTGGCCGGTGTCGAAGAGGATGCGGTCGCGCGGCGAGTCGAAGACCCGGTGCAGCGCGATGGTGAGCTCCACCACGCCGAGGTTGGGCCCGAGGTGTCCGCCCGTCTTGGAGACCTCGGTCACCAGGAAGGTCCGGATCTCCTGGGCCAGTGCGGCCAGCTGTCCGGGCGTGAGCCGGTCGAGATCGCGCGGTCCCCGAATGCGGGTCAGCAGGGCCACCCGTTCCTCCTCGTTCAGTGTTCGCGGACCGCGGGCGGTCCGACGGGCGTCGCTGCCCGGTCCGGCGGCAGGCCGGCGGTCGCGGCCGGTACCGACCGGTCGAGTCTAATGTCCGCTTGCCGGACACCGAGCGGCGCGCCCGGTGCCACCGTTCGGTTATCGCCATTCCGGGAGGTCGGCCGGGGGGTGCGGGTCACGCCGCATTGACGGACAGGCGTTCGATCGCCTTTATGTCGGTCGCCTTCGGGTCGGTTTCGGGGCGGTCGCCTTCGGGTCCGCCTTCAGGTCGGTTTCGGGGCGGTGACCGGCAGCGCTAGGCGCGGCCCAGGGCTCCGGACTCGCCCATCTCGCTCATCACCAGCGCCAGCGCGCCGAGCACCTCGGCCCGGCCGCCGAGGGTGCCGGGGACCACCGACAGCTGCCGGGCGGCGCTGGGGATGGCGTAGCGGGCCACCGAGTCCCGGATCGGGGCGAGCACCAGCTCACCGGCCTCGGCGAGGTCGCCGCCGAGGATCACCCGGCGCGGGTTGAGCAGGTTGCACAGGGTCGCGACGCCGGTACCGATCTGCCGGCCAGCGTCGGCGATCACCCGGCGGCAGCCGAGGTCGCCCTGGTGGGCCAGCTCGACCACCCGGGGGAGCGAGAGGTCCGGGCCGAGGGTGGAGGCGAGCAGGGAGAGCAGGTAGCGGGAGCCGACGAAGGTCTCCAGGCAGCCCCGGTTGCCGCAGCGGCAGACCGGCCCGGCCTCGTCCAGGGTGATGTGCCCGATCTCACCCGCCGTACCGCCCGGGCCGCGGTAGATCTGGCCGTTCACCACCAGGCCGGCGCCGACACCGCTGGCGATCTTGATGTAGGCGAGGTCGCTCAGCCCGCGGCCGGCCCCCCAGACCAGCTCGCCGAGCGCACCGAGGTTGGCGTCGTTGTCCACGTGCACCGGCATGCCGAGCCGCTCGCCCAGCTCCCGGCCGGGGGCGATGCCCGTCCAGCCGGGCAGGATCGCGGTGGAGCCGAGCGCGCCGGTCTCCACGTCGATCGGGCCGGGCACGCCGAGGCCGACACCGATCACCTTGTCCGGACGGAACCCGGCCTGCGCCAGCAGCCGCTCGACCATCGCCTCGGCCCGGTCGAAGCCCTGCTGGGCGGAGACGTCCACGTCGATCGGGGCGCTCTCCTCGGCCAGCACCCGGTGCGCCAGGTTGCCGACCGCGACCCGCAGGTGGGTGTGGCCGAAGTCGATGCCGACCACGATGCCGGCGTCGCCGCTGAGCGAGACACTGCGGGCCCGGCGGCCGCCGGAGGAGGTGTCGGCGACCACGACGGTGCCGCTCGCCTTCAGTTCCCGCACGATGTTGGACACGGTGGCCGCGGAGAGGCCGGTGCTGCGGGCGATCTCGGCCTGGGTCAGCGAGCCGGCCATCCGCACCGCGCGCAGCACCCGCTCCAGGTTCGCCCGGTGCAGGGATGACTGCGAGCCCGGTGTGTCCGTCGACATGATCCACCCTCCCAGGGCGGGGAACCCTCCGCCGGGTGTCCCCTTCAACTCCTGAAGGGTACGGCCCAGGGGCGGGGGTGGGGGTGTCGACGGGGACGGTCGGGTGCGGGAAGTGACAGCCCGGGGAGCCGGGTGGGGGCGGGGTGGGGACGGACGTTCGGCCGGGTGGGGGCGGGGAGTGGGGTGGGGCGCCGGGCGTTCGGCCGGGTGGTGCCGGGGTGTGGGGGGGGCCGGGCCGTGGGGGGAGGGGCCCGGGGTCACGCCGCGGTGTCGGGGGTGGGGGCCGGGTGATCGGGGGGTGAAGGTGTTGCACGGCCGGGACCTGCGAGGACGGGGTTCGGCGGTCCTGGCGGCGGCCGAAAACCACACACCACTAGCATGGTGCCCAATTCTCACCCGTCCCACCGGAACCGGGAACGGTACCGGCGCGGGGACGCTTCCAGACATGACGGGGAATCAGATGGCAGGGGATCACCCTACGCCGGGGGCAGGCGAAACGCCCGGCAACGGTCCGCAGGACAACCGGGGCGTCTCGTTCGGACGGCCGCCAGGCGGTGGCGTCGATCCGGCCGCCGTCGCGGACCAGATGACTCAGCTCGACGGCTCGGCCATCCCGGGCCCGGCCGCGCCCGCCGGGCCGCCGCCCGCACAGCCGCCGGCACCGCCCGCGCAGCCGCCCGTCGGTGGCGCCGACTACGCGGCGTACGCGCCGACCGCGGCCGGCGGCTTCCCCGCGCAGGCCCCGCCGCCGGCCGGTGCGCCGGTCGGTCCGTACGACCCGCCGGTCGGTCCGTACGACCCGGTGGCCGGTGCCCCGTACGGCCAGGACGGCGGGCAGGGCTACACCACCGGCGGCTACGCCTTCCCGCAGCAGCAGCCCGGGTACACCTACCCCGGCGCTCCCGCCGCTCCCACCGCGCCCAAGCAGCGCAACCCCGTGATGCTGTGGGGCGGGATCATCGGCGGTGTGCTGGCGATCGCGATCGTGGCCGCCCTGGTCGTCCTGCTCAAGGACGACCCCACCCCCACGCCGGGCCCGAACCCGGGCCCCGTCGCCGACGGCGGCACCACCGACGGCGGCTCCGGTGGCACCAGCCCCGGTCCCGTCGTCAAGGGCGCCACCTTCAACGTCGCCTGGAGCGCCCCCAAGGGCGCCAACACGGACAGCTCGAACCAGATGCTCGGCGTCTGGGGCACCGACAAGCTCGCCATCCGCGTCGACAGCAGCGGCGTCAAGGCCTACAACCTGACGGACGGCAAGGAGGCCTGGACCATCCCCGTCCCGGCCGGCAGCAAGGAGATCTGCACCGCCTCGTACGGGGCCAACTCCAAGGGCATCGCCGCCATCGCCTTCAACACCGGTGACAGCGACTGCTCCACCATCGGCGCCGTCGACCTCAACCAGGGCAAGCTGCTCTGGAGCGTCAAGGCCTCGGCCGACCGGATGTCCTCGCCGACCCTGAGCGTCACCGACAACGTCGTCGCCATCGGCGGCAGCACGGTCGGCGCCCTGAACATCGCCAACGGCCTGGCGGCCTGGCAGTTCCAGCCGCGCGACAAGGACTGCAGCCTGCACGGCCGGGCGGCCGGCGCCCAGATCGCGGTCAGCGACCGCTGCTACGGCGGCAGCGGCCCGAAGTCCCAGCTCGTCATCGTGAACGCCGAGACGGGCAAGGCGGCCAGCACGCCGATCACCCTGACCGGCAGCATCGAAGAGGTCGACCAGGTCGTCCAGGACAAGCCGCTCGTCCTGCTGATGTCCAGCGGCCCGCAGGGCGACTACATCCTGCCGTTCGACAAGGACAACAAGCCGGGCAACCAGATGTCCGTCAAGGAGCCCGGCTCGGACAGCCTGCGCCTGTCCGGCCAGGGCGAGGCCCTCACCCGGAACGTGGTCAGCGGTTCCACGCTGTACGTCCAGGTCAGCGGAACCAAGCCGGGCATCAACGCCTACGACCTGAACACCGGCAAGCGCCTGTGGGCGGCCGCCGCCACCTCGGCCAGCAACGACATGCGCCTGGTCTCCGGCACCGACAAGGACGGCAAGGTCCGCGCCGTCGTCGAGCAGGGCTACGACAAGCCGGCCCGCCTGGTGACGCTCTCCCCGACCGACGGCTCGATGACCGACATCGGCACCATCGCGATGCCGAACGGCCTGGACATCGGCACCAGCACCTCCGAGTACCTCATCTCGGACGACGGCAGCGCGGTGTACGCCTTCCGTCGCTACAGCGCCACCGACGGTCCGCTGACCAAGTGGAAGAAGTGACGCCGGGGGCATGACCCCTCGTCGCGGCCCACGCGGGCGCGACGGACGCGGACGTGGCCGACGCGGGCGCGGCCGATGACGTAGTGACCGATGAGGCCGCGACCGCACACGGGCGGGGCGGGCACGGGCGAACAGCCCGGGCCCGTCCCGCCCGTGAATTTTCGGCGGTCCGATGCGTTGGACATGCGAGGATTCGGACCATCAGCCTGACAAAGGAGTGCAGCGAGTGCCCGGCACAAACCTGACCCGCGACGAGGCCCGCACCCGGGCCGATCTGCTCCGCGTGGACGCGTACGACATCGAGCTCGACCTGGGCTCGGCCCGCGACGGTGGCACCTTCCGGTCCACCACCGTGGTCCGGTTCACCGCCACCACGCCCGGCGCGGACACCTTCATCGACCTCGTCGCCCCGAGCGTCGAGGAGATCACCCTCAACGGCGTCTCGCTCGACCCGGCGAGCTTCGCCGACAGCCGCATCCCGCTGCCGAACCTGGCCGCCGAGAACGAGCTGCGGATCGTCGCCGACTGCGCGTACACCAACACCGGTGAGGGCCTGCACCGGTTCGTCGACCCGGTCGACGGCGAGACCTACCTGTACACCCAGTTCGAGGTGCCGGACGCCCGCCGGGTCTTCGCCACCTTCGAACAGCCCGACCTGAAGGCCACGTTCGCGTTCACCGTGACCGCTCCCAAGGGCTGGGTCGTGGTCTCCAACTCGCCGACCCCGACCCCGGTCGGCGACGGCGACACCCAGGTCTGGACGTTCGAGCCCACCGGCCGGATCTCCAGCTACATCACCGCACTGGTCGCCGGCCCGTACGTCGGCGTCTTCGACAGCTACGAGAACGGTGAGCAGAAGGTGCCGCTGGGCATCTACTGCCGGCCCTCGCTGCGCGAGTTCCTCGACCCGGAGGCCATCTTCGAGGTCACCAAGCAGGGCTTCGACTACTTCCAGGAGAAGTTCGACTTCCCGTACCCGTTCGCGAAGTACGACCAGCTGTTCGTCCCGGAGTTCAACGCCGGCGCGATGGAGAACGCGGGCGCCGTCACCCTCCGCGACCAGTACGTGTTCCGCTCCAAGGTCACCGACGCCGCGTACGAGTCCCGCGCCGCGACGATCCTGCACGAGCTCGCCCACATGTGGTTCGGCAACCTCGTCACCATGGAGTGGTGGAACGACCTCTGGCTGAACGAGTCCTTCGCCACCTTCGCCGAGGCCGTCTGCCAGGCCGAGGCCCCCGGCTCCAAGTGGCCGAACTCCTGGACCACCTTCGCCAACCAGATGAAGACCTGGGCCTACCGGCAGGACCAGCTGCCGTCCACCCACCCGATCATGGCCGACATCAACGACCTGGAGGACGTCCAGGTCAACTTCGACGGCATCACCTACGCCAAGGGCGCCTCGGTGCTCAAGCAGCTGGTGGCCTACGTCGGCCAGGACGCCTTCTTCCAGGGCGTGCAGGCCTACTTCAAGCGCCACGCCTGGGGCAACACCCGGCTCAGCGACCTGCTCGGCGCCCTCGAGGAGGCCAGCGGCCGCGACCTCAAGGCCTGGTCCAAGTCCTGGCTGGAGACCGCCGGCATCAACGTGCTGCGCCCCGCCATCACGCTGAACACCGACGGCGAGATCGAGTCCTTCGCCGTGCTGCAGGAAGCCCCCGCGCTGCCCGCCGGCGCCAAGGGCGAGGCCGTGCTGCGGCCGCACCGCATCGCGGTCGGCCTGTACGAGCTGAACGGCGACGCGCTGGTGCGCACCGACCGGATCGAGCTGGACGTCGACGGCCCGCGCACCGAGGTGCCCGAGCTGGTCGGGCGTCACCGCCCGGCCGTCGTCCTGCTGAACGACGACGACCTCTCGTACGCCAAGATCCGGCTCGACGAGGACTCGCTGGCCGTCGTCACCGAGCACCTCGGCGGCTTCACCGACTCGCTCCCCCGCGCGCTGTGCTGGGCCTCCGCCTGGGACATGACCCGCGACGGCGAACTCGCCGCCCGCGACTACCTGGCGCTCGCGCTGTCCGGCATCGGCCGCGAGTCCGACATCGGCGTCGTGCAGTCCGTGCACCGCCAGGTCAAGCTCGCCCTCGACGGGTACACCGACCCGGACTGGCGCGAGGAAGGCCTCTCCCGCTGGGCCGCCGCCGCCGAGGAACACCTGCGCGCCGCCGAGCCCGGCAGCGACCACCAGCTGGCCTGGGCCCGCGCCCTCGCCTCGGTCGCCCGCACGGACGGTCAGCTCGAGCTGCTCGCCGGGCTGCTGGACGGCTCCGTCGAGATCAAGGGCCTCGCGGTCGACACCGAGCTGCGCTGGACGCTGCTCACCCGCCTCGCGGCCACCGGCCGCGCGGACGAGGCCCTCATCGCCGCCGAGCTGGAGCGCGACAACACCGCGGCCGGCCAGGAGCACGCGGCCACCTGCCGCGCCGCCCGGCCGACCGCCGAGGCCAAGGCGCAGGCCTGGGCGTCGGTGGTGGAGTCCGACACGCTGACCAACTACGTGCAGGAGGCCGTCATCGCCGGCTTCCAGCAGTCCGACCAGCGCGAACTGCTCGCGCCGTACGCGGAGAAGTACTTCGCGGCGGTGAAGGGCATCTGGGAGACCCGCAGCCACGAGATCTCGCAGCAGATCATCGTCGGGCTGTACCCGGCGCTGCAGGTCACGGCCGCGACGCTGGAGACCACCGACGCCTGGCTGGCCTCGGCCGAGCCGGCGCCGGCGCTGCGACGCCAGGTCGTCGAGTCGCGGGCCGGGGTCGAGCGCGCGCTCAAGGCCCAGGCGGCGGACCGGGCGGCCGGGAGCCGCTGACCGGCTCTGCGCCTCTCGACTGAGGCTGGAACCGCCGAAGGGGCGCCGGACGGATCGTCCGGCGCCCCTTCGGGGTCGTGCGGGTCGCGCGGGTCCTGGTGGACCTTCGGGCGCGGTGGTTACTTCTTCTTGCCCTTGCCGTACGGCAGACCGGCCAGCGCCGCGATGACCACGAAGGCGACGATCGGGAGAAACACGTACAGGCCGAGGGTCTGGCCGACGCTCAGGCCGGAACCGGGGTCGTCACCGTCATCCCTGGTGAAGGCCATGGCGGGCGACGACAGCAGCATCATCAGCGTGACCGTTGCGGAGACCGCGCCGGCTCGCAAAGCGTTCCTCTTGTCCACGTTTCCAACTTACCCGCCGCTTATGGGAGGGCGCGCGTCGGGGTCGGCCTGGTGGGGTGGGGGCCGACCGGCGTCGGGCTCCGGCGGTCAACGGGACGGGTCGTGGGGCCTGGGCGGGGCGAGGAGGTGGGCGAGGAGGCGGGCCGTGGGGGTGGTGGCGAGGCGGTCGAGGGTGACCGGGTCGCCCGCGTCGTCCGCGACCGGGAGGCGCCAGTTCGGGTACTGGTCCCAGGTGCCCGGCAGGTTCTGCGGGCGCGGGTCCCCGACCAGGTCCGGCAGCCAGACGCCGACCAGCTCCGCCGGAGTCGCCCGCAGGAAGCGGTACAGCACGGGCATCGACAGCGGCTCGCCCGGGGTGATCAGCCCCAGCTCGGCCAGCTCCGCCCGCCAGTCCGCCAGCTCCCCGGCCGCCTCTTCCTGTTCCTCCCCCAGCGGGCGGGCCAGCAGGCCCAGCCGGTGACGCAGCTCGACGTGCTCACCGGAGAGCCGGGCCGCGGTACTCGGCAGGTCATGGGTGGTGAGAGTGGCCAGACAGCCCGGCCGCCAGCGCTCCGGGGCCAGGATGCCGCCGCCGGCCTGCCAGTCCCGCTCGAACCAGAGGACCGAGGTGCCGAGCACACCGCGCGCCGCCAGCTCCTCCCGGACGCCCGGCTCGACCGTCCCGAGGTCCTCGCCGATCACCGCCGTCCCGGCCCGGTGCGCCTCCAGGGCCAGCACCCCGAGCATCGCCTCCGCGTCGTAGCGGACGTAGGCGCCCTCGGTGGGCGGGTGCCCGGCCGGTACCCACCAGAGGCGGAAGAGGCCCATGACGTGGTCGATGCGCAGCGCCCCGGCGTGCCGTGTCGTCGCCCGCAGCAGCTCCGCGTACGGGGCGTAGCCGGCCTCGGCGAGCGCGTCCGGGCGCCAGGGCGGCAAGCCCCAGTCCTGGCCGTGCGCGTTGAAGGCGTCCGGCGGGGCGCCCACCGAGATGCCCCCGGCGAGGACGTCCTGCAGCGCCCAGGCGTCCGCGCCGTCCGGGTGCACGCCGACCGCGAGGTCGTGGATCAGGCCGACCGGCATCCCGGCCTCGCGCGCGGCGCGCTGGGCGTCGGCGAGCTGCTGGTCGACCTGCCAGGCGAGCCATCGGTGGAACTCCACCCGCTCCTGGAGTTCCTTCTCCGCCTGCTCGATCTGTGGGCCGTCCGGGTGACGCAGGCCCTTCGGCCAGTGGTGCCAGTCCGCGCCGTGCACCTCGGCCAGGGCACTCCACAGCGCGTGCCGGCGCAGCCACTCGCCCTCGCGGCGCCGGAACGCCTCGTACGCGGCCTGCCGGCCGGGCCCGCGCGGCACCTCGTGCAGCAGCTCCAGGGCCTCGCGCTTGAGCGCCCAGACGGCGTCGCGGTCGATCAGGCCGTCGTGCCCGAGGACCTCCTCACGCAGGCGGACGGCCCGGCGGGTCAGCTCCTCGGCCCTTTGTCGTTGCTCCGCAGTCAGGTACGCGTACTCGGGGACGGCCTCGATCCGCAGGTGCACCGGGTCGGCGAAGCGGCGTGAGGACGGGCGGTAGGGGGACGGATCGGACGGGGCGCCGGGCAGTCCCTGATGCAGCGGGTTGATCTGCACGAAGCCCGCACCGAGGTCCGCACCCGCCCACTGCGCCAACTCGGCGAGATCGCCGAGGTCACCCATGCCCCAGGAACGGTCGGACAGGACGGAGTACATCTGGGCGAGGAACCCCCAGCTGCGGCCCGGGAGTTGGGGGACCTGCTGCGGGGCGACGATCAGCCGCGCCTGGGCCTTTCCTTCACTGGTCTCCACCTTGAGCGTGTGCCGCCCGAGGGGCAGATCAGCCGGCAGCCAGTGCGAGTGCCCGCGCGGCAGCTCCCAACTCCCCCCGCCCTCCAACTCCACCCGCAGCCGGGCATCCGCCGGCACGTCCAGCGCGGTACGCCGCCCCTGCCGGACCACCACGCACGGCGGCAGCAACCGGGCCTGCTGCTCCGCCCGGTGACGCTCCAGCGCCTCCCGCACCTCCCCCGGCGTCCCGGCCGCCACCCCCAACGCCGCGAGCACCGCCACCAGCGTCCGCGCCCCCACCCCCTGCCCGCCAGGCCCCGGATACCGGGCATCCACCCCGTACGCCTGCGCCAACGCCACCAGTTCGGCAGGCGGCGGCGGAGCATCCTGCGCCGGCACCTGCTCGGCTCCGTCACTGTCGTGGTAAGCGGCCACTCGCGGCTCCTGCGATGTCTCGGCAACGCCCGGTCAGGACTCCCCAAGTCCTACCCGGGTGACACCTCGATCACCCAGCGCGACACGAGGGCCAAGACCCCTGCGTCGCGCTGCGACCCTGTCGGCCGGGGATCGATCGAGAACTCCGGCCTCTCACCTCCGGAATTCGTCCGGAACAACGAACAACAACAGCCTCATCCGCTGGGACGTGGGGTCCGGTTCGAAGGGCTGAACTGGACCCCGCAGGCCTACGTCCGAGGGCCATCGAAACCGTAGAGTTGCACCGCGACACCCTGCTGACGGGCGAAATCCGCGATGCCCTCCACTGCCGCCGCCAGCGCAGTCGCGAGCTTCTGGAGCTCCGAATTGCGCTGCTCCCTGCTGGACGCGGCCTCCACCGCCCGCCAGGTGGTCCGGTAGGCGTCTTCCAGTGGACCGATCATCTCGTCGTACTCGATGAGGCTGTCCAGCTCGCAACCAGGCCGACGGCCTTGTGCGGCCATGTCCAGCTGAGCGGTGACTGAAATGAGATCACCCACTAGCTTCACGTGCCTCGGACCGATCCTCCGACTCACCAGAATTCCAGCCAGCACGGCGTTCCAGTTCTCTTCCTCGTCCAGCATCAGTTCCCCATTTCCCTCAGCATCCGAGCGAGTCTCGCAGCTCCGGCCCTACCGGCAGGTATGTCGACCCCACCCGCTCTCAGAATGGCCACGCAGTAGGTAGCGCAACTGTTGGTTCCGTAGCTGTACGCGCCCAGGTCCGCGCCAACCGACTTGAGCTGCTTCCGGACCGCAGCCCCGACGTTGGGAACCCGGAACGTCAACTGCTGAGTGTTCGGTCCCAGCGGCTCGGTGGCTACCTGGGCCGACGTGGGGTAGCCGGTGAAATCCTCCGTACCCGGCGGGGCGTCGACCACCTGCTCCGTCTCAAGCGGGCGGCGGGCGCCATCCGGTTTCACCGAGATGGTCGCATGTCCTCGCGCCCCGATGTCAGGATCCCAGTTGACCGTCGCCGTTCCGTCCCCGTCGCCGCAGTTGTGAACGAGAACCGGGGAGGCTCCTGCCAGCACATAGTACGTGTGGAGCCGGTTGACGGTGAGGTTGTGGGTGGTGACGGCGTAGGGGTAGTTGCGGACGGACTGGATGGTGAGGGTGGTGCCGTCGGGCTTGCGGAGGTGTTCGCCGGGGGTGAGTTCACCGGCATCCACCCACTGCTGGCGGGTCTCGCTCCAGTAGGGATGGTGGTGAGTGGAGGTGATCTTCGCCTGGTTAGCGGCCGGCGGGCCGCGCGGGTTGGCGTCGTCGGTCAGGGTGAGGTCGGTGAAGTCCTTGTCGTCGGGGGTGGTGATGGTCGCGGTGACGGGCGCGGGGTGGGTCTCGCCGGTCTGGGGGTCGGTCGCCATGACGACATCGCCCTCGTGGATGTCCTCGATCGGCTTGAGGGTGCCGTCCCCCATCAGGACCTGGGTGCCGGTCGGAAAGCTGTTGGGGCGCCACGTGCAGCTGGCGGCCGCCGAGTCGTCGGCTTCCTTGGCTGCGGCCTTGGGCTCTGTGCCGGGCGCATCGGGTGCTGATTCTTTTGCTGCTTTTTCTTCCGCTGCCTTGGCTGCTGCCTTTTCAGCTGCATGGGCTTCGCTTGCGGCTGTCTTGGCGGCGACCAAGCCGGCTTCGGCTTCCTTGGCGACTCGTTCGCCGCTCCGGATAGCCGTGTAGATCTTGTTGATCTCTTTATAGATCTTGAGCGCCTCGATGCCGGCCTTGACAGCCTTGGCGATCTTTCCCCACGGCACCACGTTCAGCGCTGTGTTGATGCAGCTCATCACTTCGCCCTTGGTGAAGCAGTCGCGGGCGTCGTTGAAGCCGATCAGGTCGCCGACGATGTCGACCACCTTGTTGACGAGTTCTTCGCGCTTCTTCTTGTTGACCCTGACAACGTGGTCCGCCTCTTCCACGGCCTGCCGGGCCTTCTGCACCTCAGCCGTGGGCTTCTCCACGACGTCCACCTGGGTGGTTTCGCCGTGGGAGTCCGTGTGCCAGCCGGCGCACTCGGTGGCCTGGTCGCACTCAAGGCGCAGGCCATTGGCGTCCGACTTGTTGATCGGGCTGTTGTTGGCGTAGGCGTAGGCGTTCCACTGCTGGGGGTCGCCGGGGTCGGTGATGGGATCGGGGCTGATGAAGCGGCCCGTTGTGGAGTCGTACTCGCGGGCGCCGAGGAGGGTGAAGCCGGTGGTCTTCTCCTTGGTACCGCCGACGAAGCCCTTGTCACCGGCCCAGACACCCGCCTCGGGCTGGGTGCCGCGCTCGTTGCCGAAGGGGTCGGTGGGGCGACGGACGTGAGTGAGCGTCGCGGCGTCGAACTGGACGCCGTTGGTGCCGTGCGGGTCCCCGCCCTGGTAGGCGAGCGTGGAGGTGCCGTTGGTGGTGGTGCGGGTGATGGAGAGGCCGGTGGACGCCGCGTAGGAGCGGACGTCGGTGACGGCCTTGGTGTTGGTGTCCAAGGTGATCTGGTCGGCACCCAGGTTGAGGGTGACCTTGCCGGGGTCACGGCGGATCAGCTGGTTGCCGGACAGGTCGTACAGGTAGCTGGTGGCGCCGCTCTGGCCGGTACCGGTGATCTGGTCGAGCTTGCCCTGGGCGTTCCAGGTCAGTGTCCTGGTGCCCGGGGTGTCGGTGATCGAGGTGGTGTTGCCCGTGGCGTCGTAGGTGTAGGAGGTCACCGCGGTGCCGGCCGGGCCGGTCTGGGTGGACTTCATCAGCGCGTGCGGACCGCCGGTGCCGCCGCCCGTCTTCGGGTCGGTGGACGGGGTGTTGGGGCCGGTGCCGAAGGTCTGGGTGGTGGTGACGTCCTTGGTGGTGTCGCCGTTGACGTCCTTCTGGACCAGCTTGGTGCGGTTGCCGACGAGGTCGTACTCGTACTGCTGCCAGTACGGGGCCGGTCCGCCGACGCTCGGCTTGTCGGCGTCCATCGACGGTCCGTCGGTGTTGGCGCAGGCACCGACGCCGGGGACGCTGGGCTGGGGCCTGGTGGTCTGGGTCCCGGTGTCGGTCCAGGCCTGCGTAAGGCGCCCGAGGTAGTCGTGGGTGAAGCACTGCAGGTCGGCGATCTCGCCGTCCTGCGCGTTGCGGGCCGACGTGACCTGGCCGAGGGGATTGTAGGTGTAGTCGACCGAGTCGACGTGGGCGGTCTCGGCGGTCTGCTTGTCCAGGATCGAGCGCGCGACCCGGCCGGTGGCGTTGTCGATGTCCAGCGTGGCGACCACCTGAGCGCCTGCGCCGCCCACGGTGGTGCGGTACGGCCGACCGTACGGGTCGTAGCGGACATCGGCCACGTAGGTCGTAGACGGGTCGTACCCGAAGACGCTGCCCAGGCCAACGAATTGGCCGCCTGAGTCGGTGGTGAAGCTGAGCCTCTCCCGACCCATGCCGGCCACGTCCGGCAGGGTCGAGGTCTCCAGACGGCCGCCCGCGTCATAGGTGTTGTCGGTCTGGTAGACGCCGGCGAGTCCGCCCTCGACGGCCGGGATGGTCGTCCTCGCGCCGGTCTCGCGGTACCCGATGTCGTAACCCGTGACCTCCGACTTGTACGCGTCCCCGCTCGCCCCGCCCACGTAGCGGGTCGAGGCGGTCGGCTTGCCCTTGGCGAGGGTGTCGAAGGTCCAGGCGGCGACCTGCTTGGCCGGGTCGACCGTCGTGCCCTCGTAGGCCGCGACGGTACGGCCGAGGAGGTCGGTGACGCTGGTCGCGCTCTTGCCGCGCGAATCCGTGGCTGTGACGAGGTTCTTGCTGTCGTCGTACGACGTCGTTCCGATGCCCGAATCCGGGTCGGTGGTCTTCACCGGGCGGCCGAGCAGGTCGTATTCGTACGTCCACTGGTTGCCCGCCGCGTCCTTGCGCCAGACCTCCTTGCCGTCCGGCGTGTAGCCGTAGGTGGTCTCGTCGTACGCACCGGTCGGGGTGTTGTCCTTGTACTGGCGCAGGGCGATGGTGTTTCCGCGGGCATCGGTGATGGTCGCGGAGGCGTAGCCACCGGCCGGCGGAGTGGTGCGGACCTCATCGGCACCGACGAAGTCGGTGTGGGTGCGCCACTGTTCGATGCCATAGGACTGGAAGATCGAGTCGACGACCCGGCCCATCCCGTCGAGCTTCTGAACGGTCTGGGAGGGGATCTTGCTGTCCGGCTCCACGCCGCCGTTGGGCAGGAAGAGCTGGCCGCTGGGCTGCGCCTCGTCGTTGTAGTAGGCGGCGCTGGTCTTGGTCTGCCAGCCGTGCGAGTCGAACAGCGCGTCGGTGACCATACGGCCGATGGCGCCCGAGGGCGTGCTGGCCTGGGTCTGCCGGACGCGGCCGAGGCCGTCGTAGATGGTGAAGCTGGAGGTGTACCTCAGGCCCCCCATCAACGCCTGGCTGAGCACCTGCGAGGGCGCGTTGGTGCCGTTGACCGAGTAGGAGATCTTGCGGTTCGGCCGGTTCGGGTTCTTGGCCCGGTCGTTGCCCGGACTCCAGCTGGCCAGCGCGCGCCCGAGGGCGTCGAAGTCCTGCTCGCTGATCCGGCCGTTCTCGTCCTTGATCTTGAGCGGTGAGCCGCGGCCGACGTCCAGGGTGCTGACGGTCTGCCAACCCACCGGGTTGGTGTGGGTGACCTCCGTAGGCAGCTGGCCGGCGGCCGGGGAGTACGCGGTCTTGGTCTCGGCGCCGGTCGGGTGGGTGGCGTCGGTGCGGGTCGGGTCGATGGTGCTGACGACTCGACCGTAAGCGTCGAAGCTCGCCCTGGCGGTGGCCCGGTAGACCGGCTTGCCGTTGGTGTCGTAGCGCTCCAGGACCTCGGTCGAGGTCTGCTCGGCCTTGGCGCCGGACTGGCCGAGTGGCAGGCCGTCGAAGTACGCCCGGGTGTCGGCGACCGTGTTGTCCTTGGTCGCGGTCTGGCCGCAGGCGCCCTTGAGGACCAGGGTGCGCGAGGCCAACTGCGTGGATGCGCCACCGGGGCCGGCGGCGTACTCGAACGAGGTGCAGAGCAGTTGCTCCGGGTGGGTCGGGTCGCCGTTGTCGTAGACGGTCAGCGGACGGGCGAACGGCGTCGAGTCGTACGAGGTGGAACGCTCGCGGGTGGGTGCCGTTCGCGAACAATGTGCTGTACCACCCGGCTTCGGGCCGGTGCCTCGACCTTCCGGAGTGGAAGGCGGTCGACGGCGCCCGGCTCGACTTGTGGGACTGCAACTACGCGGCGAACGAGCAGTGGAGCGTCCCGATGGTGCGGACGGCCGTGCTGCCTGCGCCGCCGCGTTCCTGACGTCCATGTCCTGAGCTGGGCACACGGGCCCGCTTCGCCGGTCGGCGGGGCGGGCCCGGCGTGGTATCGGGGGCGGGGTCGGGGAGGGGAGGAAAAGGGGCAAGACAGGCATAGCCGTCGGTGGCGTTGACACCGGGTTGGGTAGCTGGTGGGGTTGCGGGCGATGTGGTTCCGGCCTGGCTAGGAGGCTCCTGTGCAAGCCCGAGTGTCAGTGGTGGCCGGGCGGCGGCTGCGGTTGCAGTTGGAGCAGAGTCCGGCGTTGCGGGACGTGTTGCAGCATCCGGCGGCGTTGGTGGCGCGGCGGGCGACGGCGCGGACGTGCCGTCAGTTGGCGCCCCGGACGGCGGACCGGCTGATCGCCGACCTCAAGGGCACGGAGCCGCTGTTGGCGTCCGTGCGGGCGGAGCGTGCGGCGGGGCGGCCGGGGCGGCGGGCGATGCAGATCGCGGCCGGCGTGGCGGCCGCGGCGGTGGTCGGCGGGCTGTTGGCCGGGCCGTTGCCGTCGGCGTACGCGGCGACGCCGGGGCCGGACGTGGTGAGCACCGCGCCGCAGACGCCGCTGGGGAGCGTGACCGATCCTCAGGTGTTCCCGCGGCCGCAGGAGCAGGCGGTGGCGGGCAGGGCGGTCGTGGTGCCGGGTGCCGTGATGCTGGTGACCACGCCGAAGGCGGACCCCGGTGCGGTGCTGGCCGTCCGTGAGGTGCTGGACATCGCCGGGGCGACCGACGTGACGTCGCGGCCGGACGGCGGGACGCCGGTGGCCGGGTCGCTGGTGGTGTACGTCGGCGGACCCGCGGAGGGTGCCGGCGGCGAGGTGGACCGGGTGCTGCGGCAGCTGACCGCCGCGGCGGGCGGCAAGGAGGGCACCGCGCCCTCGACCGCGAACCTGCCGGCCGGCGGGTACGTGCTGTCGGCCGGTCAGTTGCCCGCCCAGGGCGGCGGGACGTACGGCGCGGTGGTGCTGGCGGGCGTGGACGCCACCGGGACGTTCTACGCCGCGCAGAGCCTGCGCCAGCTGCTGGCCGCCGTGCCGGCCGGGCAGGGGCAGGCGGCGGGCGCGAACGGGCTCGGCCTGCCGGGGATCACGCTGCGGGACTGGCCGAGCGGCGCGCCGGTGCGCGGCACCGCGGAGGCGTTCTACGGCACCCCGTGGACCGCGCAGCAGCGGCTGGACCAGATCGACTTCCTGGGCCGCTCCAAGCAGAACTTCTACCTCTTCGCCCCCGGTGACGACCCGTACCGGCTGTCCCGCTGGCGCAACGCCTATCCGGCCGCGCAGGCGGACGAGCTGCGCGAGCTGGCCGCCCGGGCGCGGCGCAACCACGTCACGCTCGGCTACGCGATCGACCCGGGGCAGTCCCTCTGCTTCAGCTCCGGCAAGGACGTGGACGCGCTGGTGGCCAAGCTGGACGGGCTGCGGGCGCTCGGCTTCACCGCCTTCCAGCTGCAGTTCCTGGACGTCAGCTACGACGAGTGGCACTGCGGCGACGACCGCGACGAGTACGGCACCGGGCCCGCCGCGGCCGCCAAGGCGCAGGCCGAGCTGGTGAAGAAGGTCAACGACCGGCTGGTCGCCAAGAACCCGGGTCTGGCGCCGCTGTCCGTCGTCCCGACCGAGTACCACCAGCAGGGCGCCACGCCGTACCGCAAGGCGCTGGCGGCGGCGCTGCCGGCGGGCGTGCAGGTGGCGTGGAGCGGGGTCGGGGTGATCCCGGAGAAGATCACCACCGCGCAGGCCTCCGACACCACCGACCTGTACGGGCACCCGCTGGTCACCATGGACAACTACCCGGTCAACGACGCCAGCCCGGACCGGCTCTTCCTCGGCGCCTACACCGGGCGCGACCCGGGCGTGGCCACCCGCTCGGCAGTGATGCTGACCGGCGCCATGCAGCAGCCGGTGGCCTCCCGGATAGCCCTCGCCACGGCCGGCGACTACGCCTGGAACCCGGTCGGCTACAAGCCGGACGAGTCCTGGCAGGCCGCCCTGCGCTCGCTGGCCGGGCCGACCGGCGCCGCCGCGACGCCCGCCGGGACGGCGCTGCCCGCGGTCACCGCCCTGGCCGGCAACAGCACCTCCTCGCCGCTGTCCAAGCAGGAGTCCGGCTACCTGACGCCGCTGCTCGACCGCTTCTGGGCCGCCGCCGAGCCGACCTCGGGCACGGCGCCCGACCTCGCCAAGCTGATAGAGGCCGCCGGCCCGCTGCGGGAGGCCTTCGCCGCGATGGCCACCGCCCAGCAGACCCTGGCGGGCACCCCGGCCACCGCCCAGCTGGCCGGCGAGGCCGCGCCCTGGCTGGGCCCGCTGCGCGACTACGGGCTGGCCGGGCAGGCCGCGCTGAACATGCTGCTGGCCCAGCACGGCGGCGACGGAGCGGCGGCCTGGAAGGCCCGGGTGGAGCTCAACCGGCTCCGCGAGCAGCTCGACCGGGCCCCGGCCACCATCGGCGCCGGGGTGCTCGGCCCGTTCCTGGACCGCGCCGTCCGGGCCGCCGACAACTGGGCGGGCGTGGTCGGCGGCGGGGTCACCGCGACCACCACCCTGGGCACCGCGCAGGACCACCTGCCCGGGCTGATGACCGACGGCGTGGCGAACACCTTCTACTGGAGCTCCGCTCCCCCGCAGCCGGGCGACGCGGTCGGCCTCGACCTCGGCGCGGGACGCCCGGTCAGCGGCGTGACCGTGCTGATGGGCAGCTGGGGCAACGGCGCGGACGCCGCGACCGCCGTGGACGACTACATCCGCGACGGCGTACTGGAGTACTCCACCGGCGAGGGCGGCTGGAAGCAGCTCGCCGTCGTCAGGAACCAGAAGACGGTCAGCGCCCAGCTCCCGCCGGGCACCGTCGTCCGGGCGGTGCGGCTGCGGGCCACCGCGGCGCAGAAGACCGCCGTCGCGGTGCGCGAGTTCACCGTCACCGCCCCGGACGAGTCCCCGGCGAGCGTCACCGGCGGGCCCGACGCGCTGCCCGGCTCCTCCGCCGCCGCCGTGCTGGACGGCAACCCGGACACCGCGTACCGGGCCGCCAAGGCGCCGACCGCGCAGGACGACCCGCTCATCGTCGAGCTCGGCGCCGCCCGTCCGCTGGACCGGCTCACCGTGCTGACCGACCCGGGCGTGCGCGCCACCGCCACCGTCGCGGTGCGCCGGGCCGACGGCACCTGGGCGGACATCGGCACCGTGCAGCCCGGCTACAACGAGCTGCCGGCCGGCGGACAGGTGGCGGACGCGTTCCGGCTGACCTGGAAGCCCGGCGGCGATCCGCCGGTCGTCAACCAGGTCATCCCCTGGTACGCGGACGCCCCGGCGGCCCGGCTCACCCTGTCCGACCCGGCCCTGGACGTGGTCACCGGCGCGGCCTCGCCCGCCCAGACCCGGGCCACCGTGGAGGCCGGGCGCCCCGAGGGCACCACCGGCGAGCTGCGCGCCGAGGTGCCGGCCGCCGCCAAGGGCCTGACCGTGACCCCGGCCGGCCCGGTGACCGTGCCGCGCGGCGGCCGCGTGGGCGTGCCGCTGCTGGTCGCCGCCGCGCCGGGCACGCCGTCCGGGACGTACCGGGTGCCGGTGCGGTTCGTGGCCGGGGCGACCACCGTCCAGCAGGTCCTCCAGGTACACGTGGTCCCGCCGACCGGCGGGCCGGACCTCGCGCTCGGCGCGAAGGCCACCTCCTCGGGCGACGAAACGGCGAACTTCCCGGCCTCGGCGGTCGCCGACGGCGATCCGAAGAGCCGCTGGTCCTCGCCGGCCAAGGACGACGCCTGGGTGCGGCTGGAGCTGCCGCAGGCGACCCGGCTGGGCTCGGCAGTACTGCACTGGCAGGCCGCGTACGCGAGCTCGTACAAGATCCAGGTCTCGGCGGACGGGAACTCCTGGACGGACGCGGCCACGGTGGACAACGGCAAGGGCGGCGACGAGACGGTGCGCTTCGACGCGCCCGGGGTCCGGTTCCTCCGGGTCCAGGGCGTGGCGCGGGCGACCAAGTACGGCTACTCGCTGTACGGGGTCGAGCTGTACGCGGTGACCCCGCCGGCCGCGCCGCAGCCGCCGACCGGCCAGCCGGGCCAGCCCGGGCAGCCGGGCGGTGCGCCGACCGCCCCCGCGACTCCTCCGGCGGCGCCGCCGAAGCCGTAGCGAGCCGGGCCCCGAAAAAGCGACTAACGCGGCGGGCCGCCGTGCTCCCCGGTGCGGGGGCGCGGCGGCCCATGAGGCGCGTACCGACGGTGCGACGGGCGAGCCCTTGTGTCGCTTCGGTCAGGCGGAGAGCGGTTCGGGCTGCTCGCCGCGGCGGATGGGGGTGGGGTGGGCGCCGTGCACCCGGCCGATCGGGACCGAGTGGTTCGGCTCGGTATGGTCGAGGTGCTCGTACTCGCTCCACTGCGGGGCGCGCAGTTGGTCCGCGCCGCCGTAGGGCTCCAGGTAGGGACGCCAGCGCGGGTCCTTGATGCCGGTGCCGATGATCCGCCAGGCGAGTCCGCTGGGCGGTGCGGGTGGGCGCTTCATCCGCCACCCGAGTTCGGTGAGGTGGCGGTCGGCCTTGGTGTGGTTGCAGCGGCGGCAGGCTGCCACCACGTTGTCCCACCGGTGCTGGCCGCCCCGGCTTCGCGGGATGACGTGGTCGACGCTGGTGGCGGCGGCCCCGCAGTAGACGCAGCGGCCGTGGTCGCGGGCGAACAGCGCCCGGCGGGTGAGCGGGACGGGCCCGCAGAACGGGACCCGGACGAAGCGGGTCAGACGGACGACGGACGGCGCCGGAAGGGCGCTGGTGGCGCTGTGCAGAGTGACTTCCGAGTCCTCCAGGCTGACCGCCTTGTGGTTGAGGACCAGGATGAGTGCGCGGCGCATCGATACGACGCCGAGTGGCTCGTAGGACGCGTTGAGGACCAGGACATGCGGCACGGATGCCTCCTTGGACGCCTGCGGCGCGTGGCTCGCGCCGGGACGAGCGGTTGGATCGCGCAACAAGTACGCGATCTCCCCCAGTGTCGCCTTACGCCTTTGTACGGCGCCACCACTCCTGTGTAACGGAGCTGACGTGAACTCCGGGTGTGGTCTCTGTCATAGCCGGTATGCCCGGGGAAGGTCGGGTTGCACCCGGGTACCGGCCGAGCACCGCGCGGGTGCCGCCCGGTGGCCCTCCCGGGCGACGACTCGGCCGGTCGGAGCAGTGTCCGGCCGGGTCGGGGCGGCGTCCGGGGCGGGGTGCGGGGGGAGCGCACCGGGGCGTTGACGGGGCGTCCGGGCCGTTCCGTACGCCCTTCGGCGGCTTCCCGCGAGGCGGCGGACGATCTTCGGCGTGTCCGGGCGGGCGTTCGGCGCCGGATAGGCTAAGGCGCACGGTCCGCGGGCCGCTTGCCGGCGGTGCGGACCCGACACGCCACCCAGCAAGGAAGGTCCGCACGTGTTCAGCTCCGGTGCCACCGGTCTGTCCGACGCGTCCTCGACGCCCTCCGCTCCGACGCCGGCCCCCAGCCCCACCGCGCAGCTGCCGAACCTGGACCTGCGGATCCCGACCAGCGCACAGGAGGTCTCGGACACCACCAAGCAGGCCGCCAGCTGGTTCGACACCCACTGGCAGAGCTGGCTGGCCTCGGGCCTGCGGATCGTCTTCATCGTGCTGCTGGCGCTGGTGCTGCGGGCCATGCTGCGCAAGCTGATCACCCAGCTCATAGGGCGGATGGCGCGCACCCCGGAGCACCAGGAGGAGAGCCGGCTGGGCGGACTGCTGGCCAACACCGGGGTCGTGAACCCGGAGCGGCGCCAGCAGCGATCGGAGGCGATCGGCTCGGTGCTGCGCAGCGTGGCCTCCTTCACCATCCTGGGCACGGCGGCACTGATGGTGCTCTCCGCACTGGGCGTGAACCTGGCGCCACTGCTGGCGAGCGCCGGTGTGGCCGGTGTGGCGATCGGTTTCGGCGCCCGCAACCTGGTCACGGACTTCCTCTCCGGGGTCTTCATGATCATGGAGGACCAGTACGGCGTCGGCGACGAGATCGACACCGGGGTGGCCAGCGGCACAGTGCTGGAGGTCGGCCTGCGGGTGACCAAGCTGCGCGGCGCGAACGGCGAGATCTGGTACATCCGCAACGGCGAGGTGAAGCGGATCGCCAACATGAGCCAGGGCTGGGCGACCGCCTCGGTGGACGTCCAGATCGGCTACAAGGAGGACCTGCTGCGGGTCGAGGACCTCATCCTGCGGACCGCCGAGGAGCTGGCCAAGGAGGCACCGTACGACGAACTGGTCTGGGCGCCGGTGTCGATCCTGGGCCTCGAATCGGTCGCGGCGGACTCGGTGATGGTGCGGGTCGAGGCACGGACCGCGCCCGGCAAGGCCCCGGCGGTCTCCCGGGCGCTGCGGCAGCGGCTGAAGGTGGCCTTCGACCGGGCCGGGATCAAGGTCAAGGAGGAGACCCCGGCGGCGGCAGCAGCAGCGACGGCGGGCTCGGCGACCGGAGTGGTGATCGCGCCCGCCCCGGCCGCGGCGATCGAGCAGGCAGCGCCGTCCGCGCTCGCCGACCCGAACTCGGCCCGCTTCCGGGCCAGCGAGCCCATCCCGGTACCGAAGTCGGAGCCGTAGTCGACCCCGGAGCCGAAACAGCCCCCGCAGAGCGGACCAGAGCCCCGCTCCCACCCCGGCGGTTCCCGGGGGGCAGCCACAGAACGGGGACGGTCCCGCCGCCGACGGTTGAGGGCGGCGGTGGTGCGAGTCGGCCGGTAGGGAGCGGGACGGGGGAAGTCGAGGAACTGCCCTCCCTCGTAGCCGTTGTAAACGCCGGCGTGCGGCTGCTCGACGTCCAGTGCGGTGGACCGGCCCACGAACTCACCTCGGGAGCCGTCCTGCTGACCGAGGTGTCGTCCGGCCGGGCTCGCACATCGAGGAGGGGGCACACTCCCACCTGCAGCTGTTGAATCCCTCCCTGGCCGCTGCCGCCCGGGCACCGGACGTTCGTGATCCGGGAAATCGTCGTGGCTCCGGATCCGCGCCGGCAGGGGTCGGACCGGGAGCTGCACGCGGCCGTACACGAAGGGGCCCAGGTCGAGCGCGTCACGCTGGAGTCCGCCGCGGGCACCGCCGGACTCTCCCACGAAGCCCCGTCGCGCCATCGGCGGTTTCCGGCGGGCGGGCCTTTCACGTTCCGCGCCCCCTGCACAGGAAGTCGGCCCAGCCGACTTCCTGTGCAGGGGGCGCGGAAAATCCGCGCTGTCTGCGCCGTCCGGTAACGCTTCGGCATCCTCCGCTGCACCGGCCATTGACACCCCGCTCACGCGGCACTTACGGTCCTTGCCAAGCGACTGGAAAGTTTCCTAACAGTTCTCTCGGACGAGCCGAAGGAGGAGGATTCCAAGCATGATCAGGAGCACCGCCAGGGTCCCCCTCGCCGGCACGCCGAGCCTGCTGCGGGCCATCAACGACCGCGCCGCCCTCGAACTACTGCTGGAGAACGGCCCGCTCTCCCGCACCCAGATCGGCACGCTGACCGGGCTGTCCAAGCCCACCGCCTCCCAGCTGCTGGCCCGGCTGGAGGCGGCCGGGCTGGTCCTGCCGGTCGGCACCACGGCGGGTGGTCCGGGGCCCAACGCGCAGCTGTACCAGGTGAATCCGGCCGCCGGGTACGTCGCCGGGCTGGACGTCACCAACAGCGGGATCCGGGTCGCGGTCGCCGACATCACCGGCACCACGCTGGCCGAACACACCGTCACCACCAAGGGCGTGCCGGCCGCCGAGACCGTTCCCCGGGTCGCTGCCGCGGTGGCCGAGGCGGTCCGGGCCGCCGGGCTCGCCGAGGGCAGCCTGCGCACCGTGGCGATCGGCGTCGGCGGCGCCCCCGACCCGGTCACCGGCAAGCTGCGCTACGCCTCCCACCTGCCCGGGTGGCACTCGCCGCGGCTGGTCGAGGAGTTGTCCGAGGCGATCGGCGCGCCGGTGTCGATCGAGAACGACGTGAACCTGGCCGCCGTCGCCGAGCAGGCCTCCGGCGCGGCGGCGGGCTTCGAGGACTTCGTGCTGCTCTGGGCCGAGGCGGGCGTCGGCGCCGCGATCGTGATCGCCGGTCGGCTGCACCGCGGCTTCACCGGCGGCGCCGGGGAGGTCGGCTACATGCCGGTGCCCGACTCACCCGTCGAGTGGGACTCCCGCCGCCGCAAGTTCGGCGGGTTCCAGGCCCTGGTCGGCGCACCCGCCGTCCGGGCGCTGGCCCGCGAGCACGGGCTCGGCGCGCCCACCGCCGAGGAGTCGATCGCCAAGGCGCTGGCCACCCCGGGCGCCGGCGACGTCTTCCTCGCCGAACTGGCCGGGCGGCTCGCCGTCGGGCTGACCGTGATCGTCGCCGTGGTCGACCCCCAGCTGGTGGTCCTCTCCGGCGCGGTGCCGACCGCGGGCGGCGAACGCCTGCGCGCCCTGGTCGAGGTCGAACTGGCCAAGCTCTCCATCGCCCGGCCGGAGGTGCGGAGCAGCGCCCTGCCCGGCTCCCCGGTGCTGCTCGGCGCCCTGCAACGCGCCCTGTCGGACGCCCGCGAGGCGGTCTTCTCCACCCACTGACGCCGCCGCCCACCGACACCGCCACCCACCGAGGCTCCCACCCACCGACGCTCCCCGCACCCACCTCTCCCCACCCCCCGAACGCGGGACCCGAGGCGACGCCGCCTGCCCGCGCACTCCCAGGAGGACCTCGTAGTGCACGCCACCACCTCCCGCCGAGGCCGCCGCACGATCGTCGCCGTCGCCGGCAGCGCCGTCCTGGCCCTGCTCGCCACCGCCTGCACCGGTTCCAGCGACTCGGGCGGCAGCGACGACTCGGCCAGCGGCAAGGACGTCACCATCACCTTCTGGCACGGCTGGAGCCAGGACAACGAGACCAAGGCGATCAACGACAACATCGCCGCCTTCGAGAAGACCCACCCCAACATCCACGTCAAGGCCGTGGGCAACATCCCGGACGACAAGGTCAACCAGGCCCTGCGGGCCGGCGGCGACGACGCGCCCGACGTGGTCTCCTCCTTCACCACCAACAACGTCGGCATGTTCTGCTCGACCAAGGCCTTCATCGACCTCAAGCCGCTGCTCCAGAAGAGCGGCATCGACGCGGCCAAGACCTTCCCGGCCGCGATGCTCAACTACACCCAGTTCCAGGGCGACCAGTGCTCGCTGCCGCTGCTCGGCGACGCGTACGGCCTGTTCTACAACAAGAAGGCCTTCGCCGACGCGGGCATCGCCAACCCGCCGAAGACCTTCAGCGAGTTCGCCGCGGACGCCGCCAGGCTGACCGTCCCCGACGGCGACTCGTACAAGCAGCTCGGCTTCATGCCGCTGTACCACGGCTACGAGTCCACCACCGAGCACTTCCTCGGCCAGTACGGCCCGACCTACTTCGGCGCCGACGGCAAGTCGAACATCGCCACCGACCCGAAGGTCGCCGCGATGCTCAAGTGGCAGAAGGGCCTGGTCGACCAGCTCGGCGGCTACGCCAAACTGGAGAAGTTCCGCTCGACCTTCGGCGAGGAGTTCAGCGCCAAGAACCCCTTCCTCACCGGCCAGGTCGCGATGGCCATGGACGGCGAGTGGCGCACCGCCGCGCTCGCCGACAACAAGCCCGACTTCGAGTGGGGCACCGCCGCTTTCCCCGTCCCGGACGACCAGGCCGACACCTACGGCCGCGGCTACCAGACCGGCACCATCGTCGGCATCGCCGGCACCAGCAAGAAGCAGGCCGCCGCCTGGGAGTTCGTCAAGTACCTGACCACCGACACCGACGCGGTCGTCGGCTTCGCCAACGCGATCCACAACGTGCCCAGCACCTTCGAGGCGCTCGACTCGCCGAAGCTGGTGAGCGACGACAACGTCAGGACCTTCCTGGACATCGCCAAGAACGCGCACTCCGGCACCACCCCGCCGGCCGTCAACGGCAGCGCCTACATCGTGTCCCTGCAGAACCTGGGCTACGACTACGAGTCCGGCAAGCAGACCGACCTCCAGGTCGGCCTGAGCGCCACCGCCAAGCAGATCGACACCGACATCGCCCAGGCCAAGTAAGCGCCGCGAACGGCCCACGGAGCTCCCATGTCACTCGCGTTCGGCACCCGCAAGGGAAGCGGCGGCAAGGCCGGCGCCGGACCGACCGACCCGGCGGCGCCCTCCACGCAGCACCTGCTGCGCCGGAAGCGCCGCCGGGAGGCGGCCCGCACCCTCGCCTTCCTCTCCCCCTGGCTGATCGGGTTCAGCGTCTTCTTCGTCTACCCGCTGGTCTCCACCGCCTACTTCTCCTTCACCCAGTACAACGGCTTCGGCCAGCCGACCTTCAACGGCCTCAAGAACTGGGACTACGTCTTCAACCAGTTGCCGACCTTCTGGCAGGGCCTGCGCAACACCCTGTGGCTGGTCGCCGTCATGGTGAGCCTGCGGGTCGCCTTCGGCCTCGGTGTCGGGATGCTCATCACCAAGGTCAAGACCGGCACCGGCTTCTTCCGCACCGTCTTCTACCTGCCGTACCTGGCCCCGCCGGTGGCCGCGACCGTCGCCTTCGCCTTCCTGTTCAACCCCGGCACCGGCCCGGTCAACCACCTGCTCGGCGAGCTCGGCCTGCCGCAGCCCGGCTGGTTCGCCGACCCGGACTGGTCCAAGCCCGCGCTCACCCTGCTCGCCATGTGGGGCGTCGGCGACCTGATGGTCATCTTCATGGCCTCACTGCTGGACGTCCCCAAGGAGCAGTACGAGGCGGCCGCGCTGGACGGCGCCGGACCGTTCCAGCGGTTCCGGTACGTCACCCTGCCGAACATCTCGCCGATCATCATGTTCGCGGTGGTCACCGGGGTGATCCAGACCATGCAGTACTACACCCAGGCGATCGTCGCCGGGAAGGTCGCCAGCGGCATCGCGGGCAACTCCGGCCAGCAGTTCGAGCCCGGCTACCCGGGCGGCTCCACCTGGACCCTGCCGCAGATGGTCTACAACCTCGGCTTCCAGCACTTCAACTACGGCGCGGCCTGCGTCGTCGCCCTGGTGCTGTTCGCCATCTCGATGGCCGTCACCTCGATCCTGCTCCGCCGCAAGTCCGGCTTCATGGCGAGCGACGACTAGCGGGCCAGTGAGGACCTGATCATGACTCTTGGCAACACACTCACCGAGGCGCCGGCCACGGCCGGCTCCACCCGCCCCCGCGGCCCCGGCAGTCCCGCCGCCCGGGCCGCCCGGCGCCGCGCGCTGCTCAACTGGGTGGCCGTCCACTCGTTGGCCATCGCCGCCGCGCTGTTCTTCCTGCTGCCCTTCGTCTTCGTCTTCCTCACCTCGGTGATGGACGACCGGCAGGCACTCACCACCGACTACTGGCCCACCCACTGGGAGTGGGGCAACTACAGCAAGGTGTGGGACACCCCCGGCTTCCTCACCTGGTGGCGCAACACCCTGCTGTACGCCGGCGCGGGCACGCTGCTGACCATCGTCTCCAGCCTGCCGGTCGCCTACGCGCTCGCCAAGTTCCGCTTCCGCGGCCGCAACCTGGCGCTGATGGCGGTCATCGCGATGATGATGCTGCCGCCACAGGTCACGGTCATCCCGATGTACCTGTTCTGGGCCAAGCAGATGGGCCTGAGCGGCTCGCTCTGGCCGCTGATCATCCCGATGGCCTTCGGCGACGCGTTCTCCATCTTCCTGCTGCGCCAGTTCCTGATGACCATCCCCAACGAGTACATCGAGGCGGCCCGGATCGACGGCTGCGGCGACCTGCGCACCCTGCTGCGGGTGGTCCTGCCGATGGCCAGGCCCGCCATCGCGGCGGTCGCGCTGTTCCAGTTCTTCTACTGCTGGAACGACTACTTCGGCCCGCAGATCTACGCCAGCAACGAGCGCGAGGCCTGGACCCTCAGTTACGGACTGGAGTCCTTCAAGGCCGCCCACCACACCAACTGGAACCTCACCATGGCCGCCACGCTACTGGTGATGGCGCCGGTGATCATCCTCTTCTTCTTCGCTCAGAAGGCCTTCATCGAAGGCGTGACACTGACAGGGGTCAAGGGCTGATGTCCGCACCGAAGACGTCCGGAGCTTCCTCGCTCAAGCTGGCCATCGTCGGCGGTGGTTCCACGTACACCCCGGAACTGATCGACGGCTTCGCCCGGCTGCGCGACACCCTGCCGGTCGGCGAGCTGGTGCTGATCGACCCGGCCGCCGAGCGGCTGGAGCTGATCGGCGGGCTCGCCCGGCGGATCTTCGCCAAGCAGGGGCACGCCGCGGTCGTCACGGTGACCACGGACCTGGCGGCGGGCGTCGCGGACGCCGACGCCGTCCTACTTCAGCTGCGCGTCGGCGGGCAGGCGGCGCGCAACCAGGACGAGACCTGGCCGCTGGAGTGCGGCTGCGTCGGGCAGGAGACCACCGGCGCCGGCGGGCTCGCCAAGGCGCTGCGCACCGTCCCGGTGGTGCTGGACATCGCCGAGCAGGTGCGCCGGACCAACCCGGACGCCTGGATCGTCGACTTCACCAACCCGGTCGGCATCGTCACCCGGGCGCTGCAGACCGCCGGTCACAAGGCCGTCGGGCTGTGCAACGTCGCCATCGGCTTCCAGCGCAAGTTCGCCGGGCACCTCGGGGTGGACCCGGGGCTGATCCGGCTCGACCACGTCGGGCTCAACCACCTCACCTGGGAGCGCGGGGTGACCCTGCTGGACGCGCCGGGCGCCTCCGGCGGGCGGGAGGTGCTGCCCACGCTGCTCGGCGACTTCGGCAAGGAGATCGCCGAGGACCTGCACCTGCCGCAGGCCGTCATCGCGCGGCTCGGCGTCGTACCGTCCTACTACCTGCGGTACTTCTACCAGCACGACGCGGTGGTCGCCGAGCTGAAGGAACAGGGCTCGCGGGCCGCGCAGGTCGCCGAGATCGAGCGGCAGTTGCTGGAGATGTACGCCGACCCCACCCTGGACACCAAGCCCGAACTGCTCGGCAAGCGCGGCGGCGCCTTCTACTCGGAGGCCGCCGTCCAGCTGATCGCCGCGCTGCTCGGCACCGGCGGCGGGACCTCCGTCCAGGTGGTCAACACCCGCAACGACGGCGTCCTGCCCTTCCTGCCGGACGACGCCGTCATCGAGGTGCCCGCCGAGGTCGACGCGGCGGGCGTGCGCCCGCTGCCGCAGCGCCCGCTGGAGCCGCTGTACGCCGGCCTCGTCGCCGCCGTCACCGCGTACGAGCACCTCGCCCTCGACGCCGCCCTGCGCGGCGGGCGCGACCGGGTCTTCGACGCGCTGCTCGCCCACCCGCTGGTCGGCCAGATCGAACAGGCCGACCGGCTCACGGACCGGCTGCTCGCCCACAACCGCGAGCACCTCGCCTGGGCCTGACCCGGCGAAACCGTCCACCCCCGGCCGACGACACCCCCGGCCGGGCACCCCCGGCCGACGACTTCCCGGCCGGGCCACGTACGAGCCGCGGGGACTTGATGACCCACCAGCCCGAACCACTCCTGCCCGGCGTCCTCGCCATCGACGCGGGGAACTCCAAGACCGACGTCGCCCTGATCGGCGCCGACGGCAGCATCCTCGGCACCGCCCGCGGCGGCGGCTTCGAACCCCAGAAGATCGGCGGCGCCGCAGCCGTCGCCGGCCTCACCCCGCTCGTCGAACAGGCCGCGGCCCAGGCCGGCCACCCGGGCTGGCGCGGCGTGCTCACCAGCCACGTCAGTGCCTGCCTCGCCAACGCCGACCTGCCGGTCGAGGAGCAGGGCCTGCGCGACGCCCTCGAATCCCACCCGTGGGGCGTCAGCAACACCGTCGTCAACGACACCTTCGGCCTGCTCCGGGCCGGCACCGACGGCCCGCGTGGCGTCGCCGTCGTCTGCGGTGCCGGGATCAACTGCGTCGGCCTGCTGCCGGACGGCCGCACCGCCCGCTTCCCCGCCCTCGGCGAACTCACCGGCGACTGGGGCGGCGGCTCCGGCCTCGCCATCACCAGCATGTGGCACGCCGTACGGTCCGAGGACGGCCGCGGCGGGCCCACCGCGCTCGCCCGCGCCATCGCCGAGCACTTCGGCCTGCCCAGCGCCGGCGCCGTCGCCGAGGCCGTCCACCTCGGGCACCTGCCGAGCGCGCGGCTGCACGAGATCGCGCGGGTGCTGTTCGCGGTCGCGGGCGACGGGGACGCCATCGCCCTGGAGCTGATCGACCGCCAGGCCGACGAGATCGTCCGGCTCGCGGTGGTCGCGCTCGGACGCCTCGAACTGCTGGACACCCCCACGCCGGTCGTGCTGGGCGGTGGCGTGCTCGCCTCCGAACACCCGCTGCTGCTCGACAACCTGAAGGCGCGCCTCGCGCAGGCCGCGCCGCTGGCCGAGCCCCGGGTGGTCGTCGCGCCGCCGGTGCTGGGCGCGGCACTGCTCGGGCTCGACCACCTGGAGGCCGGCGCGCAGGCGCAGACCCGGCTGCGCGAGGCCTACGAGGGGCCGCGGCGGGCCGCGGCCTGACGCCCGCTCGACGACTTCCCTCCCCCGCCGGATCCGCACGTCCGGCGGGGGAGGGAACCGCGCTCCCGGACGGGGGTGAGCTGCCCGGCCCATACGGTGTAGAGGCTCCCCTCAACTGTTGATAGTCCGCTGCGCTACGCGCATCAACGCCCTGCCACCTGCGGGCTTTTGATGTTCGAGGCGGTACGTGTGGGTTTTCTTTGCGCTCGCCGTCGTTGACCCGGTTTCAGCGGCTCTGCTTTGCTTCGGGCCGTCGACGGCGGAACGGTCCCCCATCCCCACTTCGCCGACTGCTCGTGACGAGCGGTCCGCCGTTCCGTGCTGCCGTCGTCGTACTCCCCTTCGTCCCCCCACGGTGCCGCCGCGCCCTACCGGCGTGCGGTCGGCACATGAGAGAGGAACCCTCACGATGGGCATGTCCCCCACCTCCCGCCGGACGCGGACCCGGGCCCTGACCGGGCTCAGCGCGCTGGCGCTCGCCGCCGCCGGCTTCGCCGCCGCCCCGGCCGCCCAGGCCGACCAGCCGACCAGTGAGTTCGCCGGGAACAGCCACCCGTACCGGCACGGCGCCGTCCCCACCAAGGAGGGTGCCGAGCACGCCAACGCCTCCTCCGCGGCCGCGGCCCGCACCTCCAACCTGAAGTTCGGCGGCAGTGTCAGCGGCGTCGGTGTCACCACCGGCGCGCCGCAGGTGTACCTGATCTTCTGGGGCTCCCAGTGGGGCACCCAGGGCACCGACTCCAACGGGTACACCACCCTCTCCGGTGACCCGTCGGGCGAGGCCGTCCGCGCGCAGCAGCTGTTCAAGGGTCTGGGCACCAACAACGAGACCTGGTCCGGCGTCATGACCCAGTACTGCGAGGGCGTCGCCAAGGGCGCCACCAGCTGCCCGTCGACCGCCGCGCACGTCGGCTACCCGACCGGCGGCGCGCTGGCCGGCGTCTGGGTGGACTCGTCGGCCGCCGCCCCAGGCCAGGCCACCGGCAACCAGATCGCCAAGGAGGCCATCGCGGGCGCCGCGCACTTCGGCAACACCACGGCGGCCTCCAACCGCAACGTGCAGTACGTGGTGCTCTCCCCCACCGGCACCCACCCGGACGGCTTCAACACCTCCACGGGCCAGTTCTGCGCCTGGCACGACTGGAACGGCGACACCACGCTGAGCGGCGGCGCCGCCTCCTCCCCGTACGGCAACCTGGCGTTCACCAACGACCCGTACGTGACCGACATGGGCAGCTCCTGCGGCCAGAACTACGTCAACAGCGGCAGCGCGGGCCTGCTGGACGGCGTGACCATGGTGTACGGCCACGAGTACTCGGAGACCGTCACCGACCAGTTCCCGGCCGGCGGCTGGACGGACTCGTCCGGCGCCGAGAACGCCGACAAGTGCGCCTGGAAGGGCGTCGGCGGCACCGGCGGCTCGCAGAACGTGAACTTCGCGACGGGCTCGTTCGCCATGCAGGGCACCTGGTCGAACGCGGTCAGCGGCTGCCAGATCTCGCACGCGATCGTCCCGTGACGATCGGACGCCCCGTGACGGTCTGACGCGGGGAACGGCGCCGGGGTGGGCTGTGCGGGCCCACCCCGGCGCTCTCGCGTTCCCGGGCCGGCTCGGCGCTCCCTACGGGCTGACCAGTCCGAACTCGTAGGCCTGGATGACCAGGTGGACCCGGTCGCGGGCGTCGAGCTTGGTGAAGAGCCGGGCGACGTGGGCCTTGGCGGTGGCCACGCTGATGGTGAGCTCCTGGGCTATCTCGGTGTTGGACAGACCGCGCCCGACCAGGGTGAGCACCTCGCGTTCGCGCTCGGTGACGCCCCCGGTGACGGCCCGCCTGGGCTGCCGTCCGGCGGCGGCGTCCGGGCGGGCGGCGAACTCGCCGATCAGCCGGCGGGTGATGCCGGGGGCGATCAGCGCGTCCCCGGCGGCGACGACCCGGACGCCGTCCAGGATGGTCTCCAGGGCGAGGTCCTTGACCAGGAAGCCGCTCGCGCCGGCCCGCAGCGCGCCGTACACGTAGTCGTCGTCGTCGAAGGTGGTGAGGACGAGGACGTGGGTGGGCAGGTCCGGGTCGGCGGTGATCCGGCGGGTGGCCTCGATGCCGTCCGTGCCGGGCATCCGGATGTCCATCACCGCGACGTCGGGGCGCAGCCGGGCCACCAGGTCGACGGCCTCGGCGCCGTCACCGGCCTCGCCGACCACCTCCAGGTCCGGGGCGTCGGCGATGAGCACGCGCAGGCCGGTGCGGATGAGCGGCTGGTCGTCCACCAGAACGACACGGATCACGGTCCCACCTCCAGGGGGATCGGCAGTCGGGCGGCGACCCGGAAGCCGCCTTCGGGGCGCGGGCCGGCACTGAACTCGCCGTGCAGCAGGGCGACCCGCTCGCGCATGCCGGCGATGCCGTAGCCGGCGCCGGGGGTGGCCGTCGCCGCTCCGGCACCCAGGTCGACGACGGCGACGGTCAGTTCGTCCGGCCGGTAGTCGACGGTGACGTGGCAGTCGCGGGTGCCGGAGTGCTTGACCACGTTGGTCACGGCTTCCTGGACGATCCGGAACGCGGCGAGGTCGACGTCGGCGGGCAGTGCGCGCGGCTCGCCGCCGCGGGTCACCGCGACCCGGACGCCGGCGCCCGCGCCCTTCTCCACCAGCCGGTCCAACTCGGCCAGCCCCGGGGCGACTTCGAGCGGCGCGGACTCGTTCTCGCCGGCCCGGAGCGCGCCGAGCATCCGGCGCAGCCCGGCCAGGGTCTCCCGACTGGTGACCTCGATCGCGTTCAGCGCGTTGCGGGTCTCGGCGGGCTGGGTGTCCATGACCCGGCTGCCCATGCCGGCCTGGATCGCGATGATGCCGATGTTGTGCGCGACCATGTCGTGCAACTCGCGGGCGATCCGCAGCCGTTCGGCGGTGACGGCCTGCTCGGTGGCGCGGCCGCGCAGGGCCTCGGTGTGGGTACGGCCCTGGTGGACGGTGTTCCCGACCAGCCAGGCGATCAGCGCGGTCGCGGCGAGGCCGCCGAAGGCGAACGGGTTGACGGGGAAGCCGGCGGCCAGACCCCGGACGAACAACCCGGCGAGCGTGGCGAGCGGCAGTCCCAGGGAGCTCAGCGAGACGCGGCGGGAGCGGGTGGCCGCGCAGTAGCCGACCACCGCGTCGGCGATCAGGAACTGGAGCACGGGGGTCTCCGGGACCTTCCACATCCCGAGCGAGTAGACGCTGCCCGCCAGTGCCCCCGCGACGGCGGCCAACGGCATCCTGACGAGCAGCGTCGCGACCAGGGTGGTGACGACCGCGGTGACCACCAGCGGCATGTCCTCCGGGTTGCCCTGATAGTCGAAGAGGTGGTGCAGCTCGCCCTCGCGGGTGAAGAAGCGGAACACGACCAGGGCAGCCCAGAACGCCCCCACCCACACCCCGGCGGGCAGGCGCCTGAGCAGCGGCGGACGGGCTTCGATGATCATGACGCGATGGTAGCCGCGGCCCGTCCGGCGGCACATCGGCCCGGGGGCGTAATCCCCGGGGCCAGTGCGGCGGCGGCCGGTTGTGGCCCGCCGCCCGATGCCGCACCCGGGCGCCGACCGGCAGCGTTGTCCCCGTGATCGAGATCGAGCGACTGACCAAGCGGTACGGCGCCACCACGGCCGTCGACCAGTTGACCTTCACCGTCCGGCCGGGCACCGTCACCGGCTTCCTCGGCCCCAACGGCGCCGGCAAGTCCACCACGCTGCGGATGATCCTGGGCCTCAACACCCCCACCGAGGGCACCGTCACCGTGGCGGGCGTGCCCTTCGCGAGCCGGCCGCGCGGGCTGCGGCACATCGGCGCGCTGCTGGACGCGGGCGACGTGCACGGCGGGCGCACCGCCCGGGCGCACCTGTCGGCCCTGGCCCGCAGCAACCGCGTCCCGCTCGGGCGGGTGGACGAGGTGCTGGCGGAGGTCGGGCTCGGCAAGGCCGCCGGGCGGCGGATCGGCGGCTACTCGCTGGGCATGAAGCAGCGGCTCGGCATCGCGGGCGCGCTGCTCGGCGACCCGCCGGTGCTGCTCTTCGACGAGCCGCTGAACGGGCTGGACCCGGAGGGCGTGCTGTGGGTGCGCGGGCTGTTCCGGCGGCTCGCGGACGAGGGGCGGACGGTGTTCGTCTCCAGCCACATGATGGCGGAGATGGAGCACACCGCCGACCGCCTGGTGGTGATCGGACGCGGACGGCTGATCGCCGACGAGAGCCTGGCGGAGTTCTCGGCCCGCAACGCGGCGACCTCGGTGGCCGTGCGCACACCCGAACTCTCGCTGCTGGCGCCGTCCTTGCGCGCGGAGGGGGCCGAAGTACGGGAGATCGAGCCGCAGTTCGGAATCGTCACCGGCATGCCCGCCGAGCGGATCGGCGAACTCGCCCTGCGGGACGGCGTGGTGCTGGCCGAGCTCGCCACCCGCACGTCCTCCCTGGAATCCGCGTTCATGTCCCTGACCGCCGACAGCGTCGAATACCTGGCTGGAGAGGCCCGATGAGTACCGTCATTGCCCTGGGCCTCGCCGAACCGGCGCCCCGGTTCACCGACCTGCTCGCCGCCGAGTGGATCAAACTGCGCTCGCTGCGGTCGACGTACTGGGTGCTGGCGCTCGCCTCGCTGGTGGCGATCGTGATCAACATCAACGCCGTGCACAGCGACCTGACGTACATCGACCACCCGCCGGCGCCGATACCCGGCCTGCCACCGTACAAGTACGACCCGCTGTACCACGGCCTGAGCAACATCGCCGGCTACGTGATGGCGATCGCCGCCGGCAGCCTCGGGGCGATCACCGTGTTCGGCGAGTACACCACCGGCATGATCCGCACCACCTTCGCCGCCGTGCCCGAGCGGCGTGGGGTGATCGCCGCCAAGGTGCTGCTGATCGGCGGGATCACCGCGCTGGCGGGAGCCGTGGTGTCGACGGTGTCCTTCTTCACCACAAACGCCATGCTGGCCTCCCGGCACGTCGGGCTCTCCATCACCGAAGGCGTCAGCCTGCAGGCCGTCCTCGCCTACGCGGCGATCGTGCCGGTCTGCGCGCTGATCGGGATGGCGCTGGGCGCGGTGCTGCGGCACGCCACCGCCTCGATCGTGTCGCTGGTGCTGCTGATGTTCATCCTGCCGCTGATGTTCGCCGGGGACCGCTACCGGTGGTTGCACGAGATCGGCAGCCACCTGCCGCTATCCACCGTCAACCGGCTCACCTACAACCCCGACTCCTTGACCACGATCAGCAAGTGGGCGCCGAGCGTGCTGGACTCCTGGACCACCATGGGCGTGTGGGCCGCCGTCGCGGTGGCGGTGACGATGGTCGTGGTGCGGCGGCGGGACGTGTGAAGTCCCGCACGATCACCGGATGTCGAGACGCCGCGCGGTCGCGGCGGGCAGCGGGTACGGGCGCTCCGGCGGCAGCAGCCGCTGCGCCTTCGCCGCCTGCCCGCCCCGCACCAGCGCGGCGATCCGCTGTACCTGCGGGGTGAGGTCGGTGAGCCCGGTGACCCACTCCTCGGCGAAGGTCCGGACCAGTGACCGGCCGACGCCCACCTGGATGCTGTAGTGGTTCAGCGCCGCCCCGCGCAGCGTCCGCTCGGGATCCCACTGCACATGGACCTCCGCCCGGGCCACCTCGTCCGGGTGCGCCGTGGTCAGCACGGCGCGACCGAGCACCTCCTCCCAGCCGGCCCGGGTGATCCGCACCGCCAGCACCCGGGTCTGCCCCGGCTTCTGCGCCCAGTTGCTGCGGTGCATCAGCCAGCGGAACGAGGGCTTGATCCAGGTCATCCGGCCGAAGCTGAACGGCGGCACGAACCGGCCCGCCGCCAGCGCGGCGTCCGCGACGGCGGGCGGGTAGGCCTGGTAGAGCACGATCGTCCGGTCGTCGTGGTCGGCGCGGATCTCGCGCAGCGCGGTCATCGCACACCCCCTGGTCTCCGTACCCCCGGCCGCCGGAAACCGTGGTCTCCGTACCCCCTGGCCCGGCACGCTGCCAGGCCGGGCGGGCCGGCGCAACGGGATTCCGCCGCGACCGCGGAACGGGGCCGGGCGCCGGCCGCCGGGCGGGTCAGGCCGTGGCCGCGCCGGCCTTGCCGCGGAAGGCGGCGAGGGTGGCGGCCGGGACGCCGCAGGTGGGGAGGAAGGAGGCGGCGCCGCCGTGGTGGGTGCGGACGCGGTCGAGGAAGACGGACATGGCCTCGGCCGGGGCTTCCAGGAGGGGCGCGGGGATGGTGAGGTGGCGGCCCTGGGAGTCGGTGACGCGGGAGGTGGAGCGGTCGTTGAGGGCCGTGCGGTGGCGTTCGGCGAGGCCGGCGAAGATCTGCGGGAGGGCGTCGGTGGTGCGGGCGTAGTCGGCGACGATGCGGTCGACGGGGACGCCGAGGAGGTCGAGGAGGAGCGCGGTCAGCAGGCCGGTGCGGTCCTTGCCGGCCGCGCAGTGCAGCAGCACGGCGCCGGGACGGACGGTGGCCTCGACGGCGGCGGCGACCGCCCCGGGGGCGGACTCGGCCAGCAGCACGTAGAAGTCGCCGAGGTCGGCGGGCGTGACCATGGTGCTCATCCGCGCGGTGAGCGCGTCGGTGGCGGGGTTCACCGGGGCCGCGACGACGGCTATCCCGGCGGCCTCGGCGGCGGCCCAGTCGGCGGGGTCGGTCTCGCGCGGGTCGCGTAGGTCCACGATGGTGCGGATGTCGCAGGCGCGCAGCTGGGCGACGGTGGCCTCGTCGGCGGCCGGGAACGGCTGGGCGGAGCGGTACAGCACGCCGGGGCGGACCCGACGGCCCTCGGGGTCGCCGAGGACGGCGGCGTCGCGGAAGTTGACCAGGGACATGCGGGAGGCCTTTCGGTGGAGCCGCGCTCGGGAGGGGTGGGACGTCCAGGCGAACATCCAGACGTCTAGATGTCTAATTAGCCCCTCCGGGGGTCGCCGGGCAAGCGGCGGCCGACGGGCGCTCCCTCCATCCCACTCCCGTCCGAGGGCCGGGGCGAGCCGAGCGGGGCGAGCCGAGCGGGGCGGCGGGCTCGGGGCGGCGGGCTTCGTAGGATCGAGCGTGTGGCGACGAACCCTCCTGGCACCCCGAGCACCCCGAGCACCCCGCTGTACCGCCGCCTGGCGCGCCGGCTCCAGGAGCGCATCGACGCCGGCGCGTACCCGGCGGGCGCCCGGCTGCCGAGCGAGCCGGAGCTGAGCGCCGAGTTCGGTGTGAACCGGCTGACCGTGCGGCAGGCGGTGGCGGAGCTGGAGCGGGCGGCCGTGGTGGAGATCCGCCGGGGCGTGGGCACCTTCGTCCGCCCGCCCGCCGTCCGCGTGTCGATCGCCGTGGACCCACGCAGCCAGCGCTTCGACCTCGGCAGCGTGCACGCCGCACTGCCCTACGGCGGCCCGGACGGTTCGGACGGCGGTCGGGGCGACGGCGGTCGGGGCGACGGCGAGTTCGTCGTCGCCGCACCGCCCGTGACCGGCTCGGCGGACGACGCGGAAGCGGCCCGCCAGCTGGGCCGAGAGCTCCGGGAGCTGTCCCGGGTGGACTCGGTGATCCGGCTGGGCGGGCGGGCCCGGGCGGCCTGCAGCTACTGGGTGCCGTTCGGCCCGCTGCCCGCCGAGCTCGTCCGGCCGGGCCGTCCCGGGAACCTGGTGCTGGATCTGGCGCGGGCCGCCGGGGTGGAGCTGGAGTACGACTGGCGGGCGTTCGGCGCGGTCGGCGCGGATCTCGCGGACGCCGAGCTGCTGGGCGTCCCGCCGGGCACCGCGCTGCTGGTCCGCGAGGGGGTCAGCTGCACGCCGGACGGCGCACCGACGCTGTACGTGCGGCGGCGGATCGACGGCAGCAGCGCGCGGTTCGTCCTGCACTTCCGCGACCGGTAGCGCCCGGGCTCCGCGACCGGTGGCGCCGGGTGTCCGGGACCGGTCGCGCCGGTCCCGGGCCGTATCGATCCTGCTAATGTTCAGCGCCGAAATACCAGGTCGTACGGGGGATGGCAGGACACGGTGACCGAGGGGATCGAGCACGACATACCCACCGAGCTGGCCGAGGCGTACCTCGACCTGCTCGCCGACGTCTCCCGCACCGGCCGGCTGCTGCGCCGCGACGAGCTGGAGGGTCTGCGCAAGCTCGGCGAGCACTGCGCGGAGGCCGGGTACGGGCTGCGCGAGGTGGTGGCGCACTGTCTGGCGGCGGCCCGCCGGGCCTGGCAGACGCTGCCCGGGACGACCGCCGCGAGCAGCGTCAACGAGCTGCGCCGGATGGGCGACGCCGTCCTCGCCGCCACCGACACCGCACTGGCGGCACTCGGCGAGGGGCACGAGCGCGCTCAGCGCCTGGCGGTCCGTCAGGAGGAGGCGGCCAGACGGGAGTTCATCGACGACCTGCTGTTCGGCCGCAGCGACCTCGGTCTGCTCGCCGAGCGCGCGGAGCGGTTCGGGCTGCGGCTGGCGGGCGCGTACACGGTGGCGGTCGCGGTGGGCGACGAGGCGTTCGCGGACGTGCATCCGCTGGTGCACCGGGTGGAGCGGGAGCTGGCCGGGCGGTTCGGCGAGCGGGACGTGCTGCTGGCCAGCAAGGACGGCCGGCTGGTCTGCATCGCCCCGGACTCCGAGCGGGCGGTGCTGGAGGCCTTCGCCGACCTGACGCTGCGCCCCGGCTCGGGGTACCGCCCGGTGCTGCGGGTGGCCACCGGCCGCCGGCACTCGGGGCCGAGCGGGGTGCTGCGCAGTTACGAGGAGGCACTGGACGCGCTGGACTACGCGCAGCGCCTGCGGCTGCCGGCCCAGCAACTGAAGGCGGAGGAGTTGCTGGTCTTCCCGGTGCTGATGCGCGACCGGGCGGCCATGGCGGACCTGGTGCGCAGCGTGCTCGGCCCGCTGAGCGAGGCGCGCGGCGGCGCCCGTCCACTGCTGGACACCATCGCGGTGCAGGCGGAGGCCGCGTACGTGAACGCGGAGGCGGCGCGCCGGCTGGGGCTGAGCGTGCGCACGCTGGGCTACCGGCTGGAGCGGATCAGGGCGCTCACGGGGTACGACCCGTCGGACGCGCTGCAGCGCTTCACGCTGGAGACGGCGGCGATGGGCGCGCGGCTGCTGAACTGGCCGGAGCAGCCCCTCTAGCCCCGTCGCCGCAAACCGGCGGGAGCCCGTTACGACAGCCCGGCAACCATCCTGTTGCCGGGCTGTTGCAGTGTCACGTGGGTCGCGCGTACCAGGGTGTCAAAGAGCCGTAAAGATTGCCGGATCCTGGCAATGTGCGGCGGGCGCCCCCACTGCCATGATCTCCCCGGCGCCGAAGCGCGGTGCCGTGGGGAGGGCGGGGGAGCGTGGCCGGGATGGGGGGATTCTTCGCGGCCGCGCTGGCCTTTCCGACCGCGCTGTTCAGCTTCGCGCTGGTGGTGGTCGTCGGGTACTGGCTGCTGATGCTGCTCGGCGGACTGGGGTTCGGCGCCGTGCACGGGGGGCACGGCGGCGGGCACCACCTGGAAGCCGGGCACGCCGGCCATGTCGGGCACGGCGGTCATGTGGGTCACGTCGGGCGCGGTGCCGGGGGGCACGGTGCCGGGGGGAACGTGGCACACGGGACGCCCGGCGGGCACGGCACCGGCGGCCACGACGTGGCCGACGGGGGGAACGGGGGCAAGGGCGCCCGCACGGGGGCCGACCACCACGGGGGCGTGCTGGACGCGCTGGGGCTGGGCGGGGTGCCCGTGACGGTGGCGGTGTCGCTGCTGGTCGCGCTCGCCTGGTTCGTCAGCCTGGCCGGCACCGTGCTCACCTCGGGGGCGCCGGCGCGCGGCGGAGTGTTCGCCGTCGCGCTGGTCGCCTCCTGGGCGGGCACCCGGGTGCTCGTCAAGCCGCTGAGGCGGCTCTTCCCGCAGGACCGGCCGACCACCCGGGGGGACTTCGTCGGCCGGGTCTGCGTGATCCGGACCGGCCGGGTGACGGCCGACTTCGGGCAGGCCGAGGTCACCGCCGAGGACGGCTCCACCGCGACCGTCCAGGTCCGCACGGCCACCCCGGAGCCCGGGCTGACGGTCGGGCGGACCGCCCTGATCTTCGACTACGACGCCGAGGGCGAGCACTTCCTGGTGGCGCCCTTCGACCCGTCGCCGCCGGGCCTCACCTGAGACCCCGCCCCCGGGGCCTCACAGCTGACGCCCCGCCACTTCACTTCCATCGCTTTCCTCTTCGCACCAACTCGCCATCTCGTCAAAGGACTCCGTGATGGACACCATCGCCGTGGGTTTCGGCGTGCTCGTCGCCGTCGTGCTGCTCATCGTGCTCGCCATGCTGCTGTTCGTGGGCCGCCTGTTCCAGAAGGTCGAGCAGGGCAAGGCCCTGATCGTCTCCCGGACGAAGAAGGTGGACGTCACCTTCACCGGCGCGATCGTCCTGCCGGTCCTGCACAAGGCCGAGCTGATGGACATCACCGCGAAGACGGTGGAGATCCACCGGGCCGGCCGGGACGGACTGATCTGCCGCGACAACATCCGCGCGGACATCCGGATCTCCTTCTTCGTCCGGGTGAACAAGACCGTCGAGGACGTCGTCAAGGTGGCGCAGTCGATCGGCACCGTCCGGGCCAGCGACCCGCAGGCGATCCAGGACTTCTTCGCCGCGAAGTTCGCCGAGGCGCTCAAGACCGTCGGCAAGCAGCTGGACTTCACCGACCTGTACACCCACCGGCACGAGTTCCGGGACCAGATCATCGCGGTCATCGGCACCGACCTCAACGGCTACACGCTCGAGGACGCGGCCATCGACCACCTCGAACAGACTCCGATGAGCCAGCTGGACGGCGACAACATCCTGGACGCCCAGGGCATCCGCAAGATCACCGAGCTGACCGCGATCGAGCACGTGCGCACCAACGAGTACCAGCGCACCGAGGAGAAGGAGATCACCCGGCAGAACGTGGACGCCCGGGAGACCGTCCTGGAGCTCGAGCGCCGCCAGGCCGACGCCGAGATCCGCCAGCGTCGCGAGATCGAGACCCTGCGGGCCAAGGAGGACGCGGTGATCGCCCGGGTGCAGGAGGAGGAGCGACTCAACGCGCAGACCGCCTTCCTGCGCACCGAGGAGGTGCTCGGGGTGCAGCGGGAGAACCAGGCCCGTGAGGTCGCGGTGGCGCAGAAGAACCGCGAGCGGGTGATCGCGGTGGAGAACGAGCGGATCGAGAAGGACCGCCTGCTGGAGGTCGTCGGCCGCGAGCGGGAGACCGAACTCGCCACGATCGCCAAGGTGAAGGAGGTCGAGTCGGCCAAGCGGGACGTCGCCGACGTGGTCCGCGAGCGGGTCGCGGTGGACCGGACCGTCGCCGAGCAGGAGGAGGCCGTCAAGACGCTGCGCGCCGTCGAGGAGGCCGAGCGCGTCCGCAAGGCCGTCGTCATCCAGGCCGAGGCGGAGGCGCAGGAGAAGCTCGTCAAGGACATCAAGGCCGCCGAGGCCGCCGAGCAGGCCGCCGCACACAAGGCCCGCGAGGCGCTGGTGCTGGCCGAGGCCCGGCAGCGGGCCGCCGAGCTGGACGCGGCCGCCAAGATCCGGATGGCCGAGGGCGTCCGGGCGGAGGCCGCCGCCGAGGGCCTGGCCCGCGTCCAGGTGCGGGAGCAGGAGGCCGCGGCGGTGGAGAAGGTGGGTCGCGCCGAGGCCGTCGTCCAGACGGAGAAGGCCAAGGCCGCCGCGCTGGAGGTCGGTGCCAAGCTGAAGGCCGAGGCCGAGGGCCTGACCGAGAAGGCCGCGGCGATGGCCAAGCTGGACGAGGCCTCGCGCGGGCACGAGGAGTACCGGCTGCGGCTGGCCGCCGAGAAGGACGTCCGGCTGGCCGGGCTGGACACGCAGCGGCAGATCGCCGAGGCGCAGGCCGCGCTGGTCGCCGCCGGGCTGGAGAAGGCCAAGATCGACATCGTCGGCGGGGACTCGGTCTTCTTCGACAAGCTGGTGCAGTCGGTGACGGCCGGCAAGAGCGTGGACGCCTTCGTCGGCCACTCGCAGACCGCCCAGGCCCTGGCCGGCCCCTGGCTGGACGGACGGGCCAGCTTCACCGAGGACCTCACCCGGGTGCTGTCCTCCGTCTCCACGGCCGACGTGCAGAACCTGACGGTGTCCGCGCTGCTGATGAACCTGATCGGCTCGGGGGCCGGCGAGCAGTCCGGACAGCTGCGCCAACTGCTGGAGTCGGCGCGGAAGCTGGGCGTCGCCGAGACCCCGATCGGGGCGCTGGCCTCGATGAACGGCTCCAGGTAGCCACCCGGCAGTCCGTCGTCACCCGACGGTCGGACCCACCCGGCGGTCGGCCCCGCCCAGCAGTCAGCAGTCACCCACTGAGCACCCGAGGAACTGACCGTGGACGTCCTCGACGCCCGGCTCGACGCCGGCACCTACGAGGTCCTGCGCGACCGGCTCGCCCGGTCCGCCGCCGAACTCGCCGACCGAGCCCGGGCGTTGAACGCCCGCCGGGTCGAGGAGTTCGGCGGCGGGGAGCTGCGGCTGGCCGGCACCGGGCGGCTCACCACCGCCCGGGCCTGCCTCCCGCAGGACCTCACCGCCGTCGGCGGGCTGCTGCTGCTCGGCACCCGCCCGACCGACGCCGAGGACGGCGCCGAGGACTTCGCCGACGTCCTCGGCCTCCACGGCCCCGACCTCTCCGCCGCCCCCGCCGGGGGCAGCCTGCTGGACGACCCCCGGCTGCGCCAGGACCTCACCGACCTGCGGCGCTACTTCCGCGACGCCCGCCTGGAGCGGCTGCGCCCGGTGGAGGGCCGGCTGCTCGCCGTCTTCCGCACCGGCCCGGCCGCCACCGACGTCCGGGTGCTGCGCTGGCGCCTCGACGACAGCGCCGACGACGCCCTGCCCGCCTACCTGGACGGGCGCGGCGAGCGCGACCACACCCCCGCCGACGGGCAGCAGCTCGCCTGGACCGCGCTGACCCGCGACGACCAGCTGCCGGCCGGCCCCGGCCGCCCGCCCCGCGCCGACCTGGCCGGCGAACTCCACCTCGGCGTCGACGGCGGCCGGCTGACCCTCGCCACCCCGGACGGCCGCGAGCTGCACCGCGAACCGCTGGCCGAGGCCCTGCAGACCCTCGCCGACGCCCAGATCGGCCACGCCCGGCTCGGCACCCTGCTGCTGGTGCGCGTGCGCCCGTACCAGGAGGAGACCGTCCGGCACCTGGTGGTGCACCTGCCCACCGGCAAGGTCACCCGGATCGACGCGCTCGGCCAGGCCTGCCTGCGGCTGCCCGCCGACCAGGGCGTGGCCTTCCCCGGCGGCTGCCACCTGGTGGACGGCACCGTGCGCACCTTCGACCAGCCGGTGGCCGGCCTGGCGTACGAGCGCACCGTCGTCTCGCCCAACGGCGAGGACGTGCTGTACGAGTTCCGCTCCCCCGCCGACGGCCGCGCCCTGCTGCAGCCCTACAACAGCGTCCGCCAGGAGGCCGCCGCCCCGCTGCCCTGCCAGGGCTACGCGCTGCTCGCCGACGGCACCCTGATCGCCCTGCGCCCGGCCGAGGACGGACCCACCCGGCTGCACCCCGTCCAGCTCTGGCAGACCCCGTTCACCAGCGAACGTTTCGCCGCGCAACAACCCCCCGGCACCGGGCCGCTGGCCCGGATCGGCAACGCCGACCTGGTCCGCGGCCTGGCCGACTGCCTCGCGCTCGCCCGGCTCGCCGCGGCCGGCGCCGACACCCCGGCCGGCCACCGGGCCGTCCTCGCCGCCTGCACCCGCACCGCCGACCGGCACCACTGGCTCGGCCAGAGCGGCCTCGGCGACCTCGCCGCGCCGCTCGCCGAGATCCGCGACACCGCCCGGCAGGTCATCGCCGAGTACGACGCGATCGCCCAGCTCACCGCGCACGCCGCCCGGCAGACCGACGAGGCGGCCGAGCACGTCGAGGGCCTGCTGCGCACCGCCCGCGGCGAGACCCTCGCCGACGCCGCCGAATGGGTCGACCGGCTCGCCGGGCTGCGCCGCGCCCAGGGCCGGGTCGAGGCGCTGCGCGACCTGCCGCGGGCGGACCCGGAGCGGATCGACACGCTCGCCGCGCACCTCGCCGAGGGCCTGGCCGAGGCCGCCGACCGCGCCGTCGTCCAGCTCGCCGAACCCTCGGCCTTCGAACCGCACCGGCAGCGGGCCACCGAACTGGCCGAGCAGTGCGCCGCCATCGCCACCGCCGCCGAGGCCGAGCCGCTGGGCCTCGAACTGAGCACCCAGAGCGAGGCGCTGCAGACCGTCACCGAGCTGGTCGGCACCCTCGACCTGGCCGACGCCACCACCCGCACCGCGATCCTGGACCGGCTCGCCGACGTCCTCGGACTGCTCAACCGGGCCCGGACCGCGCTCACCGTCCGCCGCCGGGAGCTGCGCACCCACGAGGCCGCCGCCGAGTTCGCCGCCGAGACCGCCCTGCTCGCCCAGGCCACCACCGCCGCGCTCGCCGCCGCCGACACCCCCGAGGCCTGCGACGACCGGCTCGGCCGGCTCCTGCTGCGGATCGAGCAGCTCGAGACCCGCTTCGCCGACGCCGACCCGGCCCTCGGCGAGCAGCTCACCGACCGGCGCACCGAGATCCACGACGCGCTCACCGCCCGCCGCCAGCACCTGCTGGAGGAGCGGGCCCGCCGCGCCGACCGGCTCGCCGCCTCCGCCGAACGCATCCTCGACACCCTGCACCGGCGCCTGGCCGCTCTGGACACCGCCGCCGAGATCGACGCCGCGCTCGCCGCCGACCCGACGGCCGTCAAACTCCGCGACCTGGCCGGCCAGTTGACCACTCTCGGCGACCGGGTCCGGGCCGAGGAACTGACCGGACGGCTGCGCGCCGCCCGGGGCCGCGCCCAGCGCGCCCTGCGCGACCGCGCCGAACTCGCCGGGGACGGCCCCGGCACCCTGCGGCTGGGCCGGCACCTGTTCGCCGTCACCACCCAGCGGCCCGAACTCGCCCTCGTGCCCTGGCGCGGCCGCCCCGCCTTCACCCTCACCGGCACCGACTACCGCTCCCCCGTCACCGACCCGGCCTTCGCCGCCACCGAACGCTACTGGGACCGCCCGCTGCCCTCGGAGACCCCGCGGCTGTACCGCGCCGAGTACCTCGCCGCGAGCCTGCTGCCGGCCGCCGAATCGGGCTCGCTCGCCGACTCGCTCGCTGCGGACGCGGACCTGCTGGAGTACGTCCGGCGGGCCGCCGAGCAGCGGCCGGACGAGGGCTACCAGCGCGGCGTGCACGACCACGACGCGGCGCTGCTGCTCCGCGCCCTGCTCGAACTCGGCGCCGACGCCGGACTGTTGCGGCACCCGGCGGGCGCCCGGGCCGCCGCGCAGCTGTACTGGGCGTACGGCGCGGACGAGCGGCAGCGGCTGCTCTGGCACACCCGGGCCCGCTCGCTCGGCCTCGCCCGGCAGGCCTTCGGCGGCGTGCCCGCGCTGGACGCGCTGGCCGCCGAACTCTCCGCCGCCGTCGCCAGGTTCACCCACGGAGCGGACACCCCCGGCGCGGCCGCCGCCGGACCGTACCTGGTGGCCGAACTCGCCGCCGACTCACCCACGTTCGTCTACTCGGCGGGCGCGGCCGCGCTGCTCGACAAGTTCCGCGCCGCCCCCGAGTCGGCCGGCCTCACCGAGGCGCTGGCCGCGCTGCCCGACGAGCCCGGGCTACTGCCCGTACGGCGCCAGCTCGCCGCGGCCTGGCTGGAGGCGGGCGCCGCCGACGCCGACCCGGCCGACCTCGCCGAGGCGGCGGCCGTGCTGCTCTGCCCGTCGCTGCCGCGCCGGCCGGTCGAGGGCGCGGTCGGCACCCGGCTGACCGGTCTGCTCGGCGACCACCCGCGGCTCGCGGGCGGCGCGCTCGACCTGCGGCTGGACGAACTGCTCGCCCGGGTCCGCGCGTTCGAGGAGGTCGAGGTGCCCGGCTACCGGGCCTACCAGAAGCTGCGCGGCGAGCTGCTGGCCGCCGAGCACGCCCGGCTGCGGCTCGACCAGTACCGGCCCGCCCCGCTCAACGGCTTCGTCCGCAACCGGCTGATCGACCAGGTGTACCTGCCGCTGATCGGCGACAACCTCGCCAAGCAGCTCGGCACGGCGCAGTCCGGCGGACCGGTCGACCGCAGCGGCCTGCTGCTGCTGGTCTCCCCGCCCGGCTACGGCAAGACCACCCTGGTCGAGTACCTCGCCGAGCGGCTCGGCCTGCTGCTGGTCTCCGTCAGCGGCCCCGCACTCGGCCACCGGGTCACCTCGCTGGACCCGGCCGAGGCCCCCGACGCCACCTCCCGGCGCGAGGTCGAGAAGCTCAACTTCGCCCTGCACGCGGGCGACAACGTGCTGCTCTACCTGGACGACGTCCAGCACACCTCGCCCGAGTTCCTACAGCGCTTCATCCCGCTGTGCGACGCGCAGCGCCGGATCGACGGCGTCTGGGACGGCGAGGCCCGCGAGTGGGACCTGCGCGGCAAGCGCTTCGCCGTCGTCATGGCCGCCAACCCGTACACCGAGTCGGGCCGGCTCTTCCGGCTGCCCGACATGCTCGCCAACCGCGCCGACGTGTGGAACCTCGGCGACGCCGTCGCCGGGCGCGACGACCTCTTCGCGCTCAGCTTCGTCGAGAACGCCCTGCCCGCCAACCCCCACCTGGCCCCGCTCGCCACCGCCGAGCGCGCCGACCTGGACACCCTGCTCGCCCGCGCGGCCGGCGTCCCCGGCGGCACCCTGACCGGCGCCTGGCCCGCCGCCGAGGTCGAGCGGATGACCGCCGTCCTCGCCGGCCTGCTCCACCTGCGTACCACCGTCCTGGCCGTCAACCGCGCCTACCTGCACTCCGCCGCCCAGGACGACCGCACCCGCACCGAGCCCCCGTTCCTGCTCCAGGGCTCGTACCGCAACATGGCCAAGCTCGCCCAGCGCCTCGACCCCGCCCTCACCCGGCCCGAACTCGACGCCCTCCTCGCCGACCACTACCGCGCCGAGGCCCAGCCGCTGGGCGCCGACGCGGAGGCGCAGTTGCTGAAGCTGGCGCAGCTGCGGGGGGTGCTGACGGAGGCGCAGGCGCAGCGCTGGGAGGAGCTGAAGCGCGTCTGGCGGGGCTGACGGGCGTCCCCGGGGGGGGTGTAGCCAGGTACACCCCCAGAACTGAACCCCTGACCATGGGAACCCACCGGTCGCGGGTGATGGAATGTGATCATGAACGTCACGGACTTTGCCGTCGAACTCCGATCGGTTCGCCGGACCTACCGGCGCGGGCCCGAGCCGGTCGTCGGCCTGGACGAGGTGAGTGTCGGGTTCCCCTTCGGCACCTTCACCGCCGTCATGGGCCCCTCCGGTTCCGGCAAGTCGACCCTGCTGCGCTCGGCCGCCGGGCTGGAGCCGGTCGACGGCGGCGAGGTGCGGGTCGACGGCACCGTCCTGGGCGGACTTCGGGACAAGCAGCTGACGGTGCTGCGCCGGGAGCGGATCGGCTTCGTCTTCCAGTCCTTCAACCTGATGCCCGCCCTGACCGCGGCGCAGAACGTGGCGCTCCCGGCCCGGCTGGCGGGCCGGCGCCCCGCGCCGTCCGAGGTGACCGCCGCGCTGGCCGAGGTCGGCCTCGCCGACCGGGCCGGGCACCGGCCGGGCGAGCTCTCCGGCGGCCAGCAGCAGCGCGTCGCCATCGCCCGGGCACTGCTCACCCGCCCGGCGGTGCTGCTGGCGGACGAGCCGACCGGCGCGCTGGACAGCCGCAGCGGCCGCGAGGTCCTCGCCCTGCTGCGCGGCGCGGCCGACGACCCCGGCCGGGCGGTGGTCATGGTCACCCACGACCCGGTCGCCGCCTCGTACGCGGACCGGGTGCTGTTCCTCCGGGACGGCCGGCTGGCCGGCACGCTGGAGCGGCCCACGGCCGAGCAGATCGCCGCCCGGATGACCACGCTGGAGACGGCGCTGGAGGCCGTGGCGTGCTGAGCCTCGCCCTCGCCACCGTCCGGCTCCGCTGGGCCTCGTTCGTCGGCAGCTTCGTCGCCCTGGCCTGCGGTGTCGCCCTGATGGCCACGTCGATCCTGGTCATCGCCGCCACCTCCGGCGTCCCCGACCAGGGCCGCCGGCGCTTCTCCGACGCCCCGGTGCTGGTGACCGCCGACCTGAGCGTCGACTACGCCGCCGCCGGCGGCGAGACCGTGCCGACCCCGGTCGCCGTCCAGCCGGGCCTGTCGGCCGGGCTGATCGCCGCCGTGGCCGGGACCGGGCGCACCGTCGAGGACCGCACCTTCTACGCCCAGCTCGCGGACGGGCCGCGCGCGGCGACCGGCCCGAGCGACCAGGTCGGACGGGCCTGGTCCGGCGCGGAGCTGGGCGGCTACCGGCTGGCCGCCGGTTCGGCGCCGTCCGCCGACGACGAGGTCGTCATCGGCGGGGGCCGCCCGGACCAGGTCGGTCAGCGCGTCCGGTTCGTCACCGCCGACGGCCCGCACACCGCGACGGTCTCCGGCGTGACGGAGGCCGAGCCGTTCGAGCAGGCCGTCTTCTTCACCGACGCGCAGGCCGCCCGGTTCTGCCCCGCCGTCGGCGTCCTGGCCGCCTTCGGCGACGCCGACGCGGTGCGCCGGGCGGTGGCCGCCGCCGGCGGCGAGAGCGTCGCCCGGGTGCTCACCGGCGCCGAGCGCCGCCAGGCTGACCCGCACTACGCCGAGGTCAGCAGCCGCTTGGAGGGCGTGCAGACCCCGCTCGGCCTCTCCGCCGCGGTCTCCGGCGGCACCGCCGTGTTCGTGGTGGCCGGCACCTTCGCGCTGTCGATCGCCCAGCGGCGCCGCGAGCTCGCGCTGCTGCGGCTGATCGGCGCCACCCGCCGCCAGCTGCGCACCCTGGTCAACCGGGAGGCCCTGGTGGTCGGCGTGCTGGCCTCCGCGGCCGGGTGCGCGCTCGGCGCGGCCGCGGCGGCGCCGGCCGGCCGCTGGCTGGTCGAGCGCGACCTGGTGCCGGCCGGTTTCACCGTGCCGGTCTCCTGGTGGGGGCTGCTCGTCGCGGCCCTGATCGGCCTGCTGACCGCGATCGGCGGTGTGCTGATCTCCTCGCTGAAGGCCGGTCTGATCAGCCCGGGCGAGGCGCTGGCGGAGGCGGACGTCGACCGGCCCTCGCGCGCCGCGCTGGCGTTCCGCTGGGGCGGCGGCCTGCTGGTGCTCGGCGGCGCCGTCGCGGCCGTCGCGATCACGGCCCGGAGCTGGCCCGACGCCGCGGCGAACGTCGCGGACTCGCTCGGCCTGCTGCTGGCGGTCGTGGCCGGCTGCGTGCTGCTGGCGGGGGTGCTGGCCGGGCCGGTGATCCGGCTGCTGACGGTGCTGCCCGGCCTCCCGGCCCGGCTGCGCGGGCGCCCCGTCGAGGAGGCAGGCGGCATCGCCTGGTCCACCGCCCGGCTGGGCGCGCTGACCGCCTTCCGGCGCACCGCCGCGACCGTCACCCCGGTGGTGCTGATCATCGCCTTCGCGGGCTGCCTGCTCGGCAGCGTGCGGACCATCGACCGCTCGCTGGTCACCGAGGTCCGCAACCAGCTGTCCGCCACCGACTACGTCGTCACGCCGGCCGGCACGCCCGGGCTGAACCGGGCCGTGGTGGACCGCGTCCGCGCCGTCCCCGGCGTGCAGGCCCTGGCGATCACCCCGACCTCGGTGATGGCGGACCGGGACGGCGAGTCCCTGGTCGCGTTCCGGGCCGCCGAGGCGGACCCGGCCGCGCTGGCAGCGGTCGACCGGCTGCCGGTCGTCGCGGGCTCGGTCGCCGATCTGGGCCCCGACTCGATCGTGCTCAGCCGCACCTGGCCCGGCTCGCCCCGGGTCGGACAGCGGGTCCCGGTCCGGCTGGCCGACGGCACCCCCAGGACCCTGCGGGTCGCCGCCGTCCTCGGCACCGGCGCCGAGACCACCCAGGCCTGGGTGACCGGGGCCAACGCCGTCACCACCGGCGTCGGCGGCCCGACCCTGCCGAGCCAGTTGCACCTGCGGCTGCTGCCCGGCGCCGACCCGCAGCAGACCGTCGCCGCCCTGCGGACCGCCGTCGACGGGCTGGGCGCCCGGCTCGCCACCCCGGAGGAGATCGGGGCGGCGAACGCCGACGGCGACGAGAAGGCCACCTGGAACGCCCTGCTGATGATCCTCGGCCTGGCGATCTGCTACGCGGCCGTCGCGCTGGCCAACTCGCTGGTGATGACGGTCACCGACCGCAAGCGGGAGCTGTCCCTGCTGCGCCTGGCGGGCGCCACCAAGGCCCAGGTGCTGCGCGCCGTCGCCGTCGAGACGCTGATCTGCGTGGCGGCGGGCACCGTGCTCGGCGCGCTCGGCACGGCCGTCAGCGTCGGCGGCTCCTGGGCCGCCCTGACCAACCTGGTCGGCCCGACCCCTGCGGTCGTGCCCTGGGAGGCGCTGGGCACGCTCGCCGGCTGCTGCGCGGCCATCGCCCTCACGGCGGCGGTGCTCCCGGCCGCGCTGGCGCTGCGGGGGCGGGACGGCCGGGACATCCTGAGCGGGGCCGGCGGGGCGGGCTGAGGCCTCGGGTCGCATCAGGGGGCATCCGGGGGCACCGTGGGCGGCTTCGGGGGCATCGGGGGTGGCTTCGGGCGCCTGCGGGAGGTGCTGTTCAGCTGATCACTCATGTCATTCAGTCACTCAAGTCCGATGACCGTACAACCCCTCCCGGCGGGGCAACCGCCCGTGGCGCCGCCGGGAGGAGGCCGGGCCCGCGGTTAGCGTGTCCGCATGGGCGCTGAGCAACTCGATCTGGCCGGGCTGCGCCGGGTGTACGGACGGGCCGGCAGCCGGTGGTTCTACACCCGGGTGGCACGCAACGCCCGGCACTGGGGGTGGACGGAGCCGGGGCAGTCGAAGTGGCGGCTGTGGCGGGCACAACGGCAGCTCGAGGACGTGCTGGGACGCAAGCTGGCACTGCGGGCGGGGGCCCGGGTGCTGGACGCCGGGTGCGGGGCGGGCGTGGTGGCGCGGGCGATGGCGGCGCGGTTCGGGCTGACGGTGACCGGCGTCGACGTCCTGGACTTCCACCTCGCGGAGGCCCGCCGGCTCAGCACCCGCGCCGCGCTGGACGGACGGACCGCCTTCTCCTGGGGCGACTACCACCGACTCCCGTTCGGCGACGACGAGTTCGACGGCGCGTACTCGATGGAGACGCTCGTCCACTCCTACGATCCGCCCCGGGCCCTGGCCGAGTTCCACCGGGTGCTGCGCCCGGGCGGCCGGCTGGTCCTGCTCGGCCCGATGAGCACCGTCCCGCTGGACGAACTGGAGCCGCACGCACGGGCGTTGCTCGAACCGTACCTGGACGCGATGGCGATGACCGGCGCGAGGCTCTACCACGCCCGCAACCTGCCGCGGCTGCTCACCGAGGCCGGTTTCGAGGTCGAGGAGGCGCTGGACGCGACGCCGTACTACACGCCCACCTCGGAGGCGGTGTACGCGTACTTCCGGCTGCCGTGGGAGGTCCTGCGACGCTTCGGCGATCCGGCGAAGTGGCTCAACCTCCGTTCCACGGTGGAGATGTACGCCGTCCGCGAGTACGTCGCCTGGTACGTTCACACCGCCGTCAAGCCCTCGAGGTGACCTCCGTCATGGACGAACGCCGCGCGCCGCTGCCGTACCCGAGCGGCTGGTTCTGTGTCGGCCGGGTCCGGGACCTGCCGCCCGGGCGGGTGCGGACGGCCCGGCTGATGGGCGAGGACGTGGTGCTGTACCGGACCCGTCGGGGCGCGGTGCGTGCGGTGGGGCCGCACTGTCCGCACCTGGGCGCGCACTTCGGGGCGGGCGGGACGGTCCGGGGCGAGGAACTGGTCTGCCCGTTCCACGGTTTCGCCTTCGGCCCGGACGGCTCGTGCACCGGAGCGCCGGACGGCACCCGGTTCCGGGCGTCGCTGACGACGCGTCGGCTCTGCGAGCGGGACGGCGCGTTGTTCGTCTGGCGGGGGGCGGACGGCGAGGCTCCCGGGTGGGAGCTGCCGCCGGCGGTCGGGGTGCGGCCGCTCGCCTGGTGGAGCGGGGAGGTGCTGTCCCACCCGCAGGAGGTGATGGAGAACAGCGTCGACTTCCGGCACGTGAGCGTGCTGCACGGCCTGGACACCCGGGAGACCGCCCCGCCGGAGGTGGACGGCCCGCTGTTCACCGTCCACCAGCGCACCACGACCCGTTTCCCGGGGCTGGGCGCGGTCCGTCTGGAGCAGCCGGTGACGCTGGCCGGGCTCGGGATGATGCGCCTGGTGGCCGACCTGCCGGAACTGCGCAGCACGTTGCGGGTCTGGTTGCTGGCGACGCCGGTCGCGCCGTGGCGGACCAGGATCCGGTTCGCGGTGAGCAGCACGGTGCCGGTGCCGGGGGTCGGGTCGGCGAGGGCCCTCGACCGGGCGGCGTCCTGGCTGGCGCTGCAGGCTTCGGTGCGGATCATCAAGCAGGACCGGCCGGTGCTGGCCCACAAGCGCTACCTGGAGCAGCCGCGGCTCGTCCCCGGGGAGCGCTCGCTCGGGCTGTTCCGACGCTGGGCCCGGCAGTTCTACCCGGAGGCGTATCCCGTGGGCTGACCCCCGCCGCCGGGCGCGGCCAGGGTCTCCCACACCGGGTCGGGCAGTCCGGGCACGGACCGCCCCTCGGCCTGCCACCGCCGGGCCAGCTCGGCATAGATGGGCGCCTCCGGATCGGGTTCCCCGGGTGGCTCCAGCCCATGCAGGATCGTTTCTTCGACCGGCCGCCGACGCGGTACCGGCATCACCCCGAATCCACTCACACCGGCCCAACGCACCCCACCCGCGCCGGGACACGGTCGCGTCAACCCGGAGGCCCGCACATCAACCCCTCGCGGGGCCCGGCCCGGGGTTGATGTGCAGGAAGTCGGCCCGGTCGACTTCCTGCACATGTCCCGCGCCTACCGCCGCCGGCCCGCCGCCAGCAGCTCGGGCACGGTGGCGAGCTTCACCCGGGGCCGCCCCTCGGCCTCGCCCCGCTCCCGCTCGGCCCGGTCCACCGCCCGCAGTTCCCTCAGCCCGACGGCGTCCGGCCGCCGACGCCGCACCAGCCGGTCGAAGTCCTTGCGCCCCGCCCCCGGTACGGGCAGCGCGCGGGCGGCCACGTCGTCCAGCAGCGCGTCCACGGTCTCGCGCGCGCAGGCCCGGTTGGCGCCGATCCCGCCGGACGGCCCGCGCTTGGCCCACCCCACGACGTACGTCCCCGGCAGCGGCTGCCCGGTCGCCGGGTCGACGACCCGGCCGCCCCGGTGCGCGACCGTCCCCGTCTGCTCGTCGAACGGCAGCCCCGGCACCGGCACACCGCGGTGCCCGATGGAGCGCACGACCAGCCCGGCCCGCAGCACCTCGTTCTCCCCGGTGGCCTCGGCCCGCTCCCCGTCCACCAGCGTGGTCCGCTCGACGGTCAGGGCCTCGACCCGCCCGTCCCCGGACAGCTCGACCGGCGCCGACAGGAACCGCAGCACGATCCGCCGCCCCGCGGCCGGGCCCGGCTCGGCGGCCCCGTCGCACGGGACCAGCGGCAGCCCGGCGAGCAGCGCGGCCTGCGAGTCCGGCGCGGTCCGCGAGTCCGGTGCGGTCTGCGGATCCGCCACCGCCGCCTCGATCGCCGCCCGCACCTCCGGGTGGTCCTCGACCACCACCTCGACGCCCGGCAGCTGCCGCAGCGCCAGGAACTCCGCCCTCGTCCAGGCCGCCTGCTCGGGACCGCGCCGGGCGAGCAGCACGACCTCCCGCACCCGGCTGCGGCGCAGCGCGGCGAGGGCGTGGTCGGCGATGTCGGTGGCGGCGAGCCGGTCGGGGTCGGTGAGCAGGATGCGGGCGATGTCCACGGCCACGTTGCCGTTGCCGACCACGACCACCCGCTCCGCCGACAGTTCCACGGCGTCGGCCGGCACGGTCGGATCGGCGTTGTACCAGCCGACGAACGCGGTCGCGGGCAGGCTGCCGGGCAGGTCCTCGCCGGGGATGCCGAGCCGGCGGTCGGCGGCCGCGCCGACCGCGTACACCACCGCGTGGTGGTGCGCGGCGAGTTCCCGGTGGGTGACGTCGGTGCCGATGTCCACGTTGAGGTGCATCCGCAGCCGCGGGTCGCGGAAGACGCTCGCGAAGCTCTCCGCGATCCGCTTGGTGGACTGGTGGTCGGGCGCGACGCCGTGCCGCAGCAGACCGCCGGTGACCGGCAGCCGGTCGATCATGGTGATCTCGGCGCTGGTGCTGCGCAGCAGTTCCTGCGCGGTGTACCCGGCGGACGGCCCGGTGCCGACCACGGCGATGCGCAGCGCGCCGAGTTCGCCCGGCAGGCTGCGCGGGAAGCTGGGCCGGCCCCAGGCGTGGTCGCTGGGGTGGTCGCGGAACCAGTCGCGGTTGAGGTCGCCGAACACGGTGTCCGGACCGCGCAGCCGGTCGACCGGGAACACCGCGTCCACCGGGCAGGCGTCGGCGCAGGCGCCGCAGTCGATGCACGCCTGCGGGTCGATGTAGAGCATGTCGGTGGTGCCGAACTCCGGCTCGTCCGGGGTCGGGTGGATGCAGTTGACCGGGCAGACGGACACGCACGAGGCGTCGTTGCAGCAGGTCTGGGTGATCGCGTAGGCCATGGCCGGAGTGGGGTCCTCGCTGTGTGCGATGGGCGGAAGTGACCTGAAGTGCCTGACGGCCCGTCAGAGCATGTGCACGCGGCGGTAGATGGCCGCCGATCGACTGGTGAGCAGCCCGGCCTCGGCGAGGAAGGCCATCAGGTGCCGGGAGCTGGTGCGCATCATCGCCTTGCGGTGCTCGTTGGCCCGCGCCTCGGCGATCGCCCGCGGCACGTCGAGCCCGGCGGCCTTGTACACGCCCGGGTGGACCATGCTGGTGACGATGACGTACGCGCCCACGGCGATGCCGGTGGCCGAGGCGCGCCGCCGGGCCGGGCTCGCGTGGCGCATCCGCTCGCGGACCTCCTGCCGGGCGAACTTCATGTGCCGCGACTCCTCGACCACGTGGATCCGGGAGGTGCCGCGGACGATCTCCAGCACGTTCTCGCCGCGCATCCAGTCGCGCTGCATGACGTCGAGCACCTCTTCGGCCACCAGGATGCCGCCGTAGGCGAGTTCCCCCTTGGCGAGCGACTTGAACGCGCGGCCGGCCTGGGCGATCAGCTTGTTCGGCCGGTAGGCGGGAACGCCCATCTTCTCGCAGGCCCGGGCGAACATGATCGAGTGGCGGCACTCGTCGGCGATCTCGGTGAGCGCGAACTGGAACGCGGCGCCGGCGGGGTTCTTGAGGTACTGGTCGCGCAGCACCATCTGCTGGAGGATCATCTCGAACCAGATGCCCGTGTTCATGATCGAGCAGACCTCGTGCCGGGTCAGGGTGACCCGCTGCCGCTCGGTCATCTCGTCCCACAGCCGGGTGCCGTAGAGCGTGCTCCACTCGGGGTTGAGGCCGTAGTGCTCCTCGGGGAGCGGGGCGTCCCAGTCGATCTCGGTCGAGGGGTCGAAGGAGAGGGTGGCGGCCGACTCCAGCAGCCGCTTCGAGACGTCGTCGGCGGCGGCGGTGTGGCCGCGCTCCGTCTGCCGGGTGAGAGCCATGGCTGCCTCCAGGTGCCTGCGCCGCGGGTTCCCGCTGACCCGCTTATTAGACGGACAGTACAATAAGAGCCCACTGCCGAGAACCCCCTGTGCGGCGGTGAACTGGTGCACGGTCGGCGGCGGACGCGCGAAGGGCGGGGCCCGCCGAGGCCCCGCCCTTCACTCCGCTCCCGTCGGCCCCTGTTCGGCCCGCCGACCCTTGTTCGGCCCGCCGGCTACGCCGCGCCGCCCAGCGCCTTCCGCAGCGCCTCGGCCGCCTCGGCCGTCGCCTCCCGGAAACGGTGACCGACGCCGAGGTAGCTGGCGTAGCCGTGGATGAGGTCCGGCTGCCGGCTCAACCGCACCGCCACTCCCGCCTCCTGCAACGCCCGCGCGTACGCCTCGCCCTCGTCGCGCAGCGGGTCGAAGCCCGCGGTGCCGACGTACGCGGGCGGCAGGCCGGACAGGTCCCCGGCGAGCAGCGGCGACAGGCGCCGGTCGGTGCGGTCGGCGTGGTCGGGCGCATACCGGTCGGCGAACCAGTCCATGTCGGCGCTGGTCAGGAAGAACCCGTCGGCGAACAGCTCGCGCGACGGGCGGCGGACCGAGGCGTCCGCCGCCGGGTACAGCAGCAGCTGGAACACCGGCGCGGGACCACCCCGCCGCACGGCCTCCTGGGTCGCGACGGCGGCCAGGTTGCCGCCCGCGCTGTCCCCGCCGATCGCGATCCGCTCCGGGTCCGCGCCGAGGTCGGCCGCCTTGGCGTGCGCGTAGTCGAACGCGGCCAGCGCGTCCTCGGCCGCCGCCGGGAACACGTGCTCGGGCGCCAGCCGGTACTCCACCGACAGCACCCGCACCTGCGCCCGCTGCGCCAGGAACCGGGCGACGTGGTCGTGACTGGCCCGGCTGCCGACCACCCAGCCCCCGCCGTGCAGGTACACCAGCAGGCCGGAACCCTCCGCCAGACCGTCCGGCGTGTACAGCGTCGCCGCCAACTCCCCCTGCTCCTGCGGGATCCCGACGGCCCGCGCGGCCACCGAACGCAGCGTCGGCCCGCCCACCAGGTGCCGCGCGTACTCCATCGCGGCCCGCGACGGCCCGACCCCGCCCGGCATCACCAGGGCCGCCTTCGACAGCCGCTGCAGCGTGAGGATCAACTGCGCGTCCAGCGCGAGCGTCTGCCCGTCCCGCACCACCGGCTTGCCGGCGATCGCCCGCCGCAGCCCCTCCGGCAGGGCGTACGCGCCCCGGACGACGGCGGCCTGGATCCGGACGGGGAGTGGGATCGTCATCTCTTCTGCCTCCTGGGGACGGTTCTGCCCGAACGGGAGCCCATGATGGGGCCGCCCCGGCAGCGTGGGAAGCCCCCTCGACGCCCCCTCGACGCCCCCTGAACCCACCCTCGACCCGCCGGGCCGGCCTGGCCGGCTGGCCCCCGCCTCAGCCCACGCCCCCTCCACCGGCCTCGAGCCGCTGGGCCCGGGCCGCCAGGTGGCGGCGTTCCGGGGCGCTGGAGGTCCGGGCGGCGGCTTCGCGGTAGGTACGGGCGGCGGCGGCCGGGTCGGTGCCGAGGCGCTCGAGGAGGTGGGCGCGGGCGGCGAGGAGGCGGTGGTGGCGGGCGAGGCGCTTGTCGGCGGCGAGCCCGTCGAGGAGGGCGAGCCCGGCCGCCGGGCCGTGCACCATCGCCACCGCGACGGCCCGGTTGAGGGCGACCATCGGGTTGGCGTCGAAGCACAGCAGCAGGTCGTACAGCGCCAGGATCTGCGGCCAGTCGGTGTCCTCGGCGGTCGCCGCCTCGCTGTGCACCGCGGCGATCGCCGCCTGCACCTGGTACGGCCCGGGCTGCCCGCCCGGGAGCGCGGCGGCGATCAACTCCAGCCCTTCGCCGAGCAGTTCGCGGTCCCAGCAGCCACGGTCCTGTTCGTCCAGCGGCACCAGCCCGCCGTACGGACCGGTGCGGGCGGGCCGGCGGGCGTCGGTGAGGAGCATCAGGGCGAGCAGTCCCGCCGTCTCGGCGTCGCCCGGGGTGAGGCGCAGCAGCAGCCGGGTCAGCCGGATCGCCTCGGCGGCGAGCCGCGGCACGGTCAACTCCTCGCCGCCGCTGGCCGTGTAGCCCTCGTTGAAGATCAGGTACAGCACGTGCCGGACCTCGCCGAGCCGCGCGGCCCCGCTCTCGCCGTCGGGCAGCGCCAGCCGTCCGCCCGCCGCTTTCAGGGCCTGCTTGGCCCGGCTGATCCGCTGCGCCATGGTCGCCTCGGGCACCAGGAACGCGGCGGCGATCTGCGCGGTGGTCAGGCCGCCGACGGCACGCAGGGTCAGCGCGATCCGGCTCGGCACGGACAGTGCCGGATGGCAGCAGAGGAACAGCAGCGCGAGCGAGTCGTCGGCCGCCGGGTCGGGCGCGTCGGCGGCGGGGGCGAGCAGCGCCGCCTGCGGGGTGGCCGGCGCCAGTGACTCCTCCCGGCGGCGGCGTGCCGACTCGCTGCGCACCTGGTCGATCAGCCGACGGTCGGCGACGGTCACCAGCCAGCCGCGCGGGTTCGCCGGCATCCCGTCCGCCGGCCATTGCAGCGCGGCGGCCAGCAGCGCCTCCTGCACCGCGTCCTCGCACGCGTCGAACGCCCCGCCGTGCCGCCGCACCAGCACGCCGAGGACCTGCGGCGCCAGTTCGCGCAGCAGGCCCTCGACGGAGACGTTGCCGATGCTCACTCACTCACCGGGAGGTCGCCCACCGGGAGGTCGCCCACCGGGAGGTCGTTCACCGGCGACTCGTGCAGGATCGGCCACAGCTCCACCGGCTCCACGTCCGCGAACGGCATGTCGGCGGCGATCCGCTGGGCGCGCTCCAGGCTCTCGCAGTCCAGGAGGTAGAAGCTGGCCAGGTACTCCTTGGTCTCCAGGTACGGCCCGTCGGTGACCACCGGCACCCCCTCCGCCCGCCGCACCAGCTGCGCGGCGGCCGCGTCCGCCAGCCCGTACGCGCCGACCAGTTCGCCGCTCTCGCGGTACCTGGCGTTGAACGCCTCCTGCTTGGCGATCGCCTCCGGCCAGGCCTCGGCCGGGAAGGCGTCCCACTTGGCCTGGTTGCCGTAGATCATCGCGAGGTACTTCATCTCGGGTGTCCCCTCCGGTCCCACGCGCCCCTCCGGCGCGCTGTCACCTCTCGGTCGGAGCGGCGGGGCGGGCCCTCGACATCGGTCGAGAAATTTCTCCGAAGATTTTTTCCGCGCCCCCGAAGCCCCCCGGGAGGTTCCGATGATCACGGTACGGCAGGCCCCCTGAGCAGTCGCGTCGCCCGGGCGCCCGTTCCGGCATCGCTCAGGTGCCGCGCCGCTCGTCCGCGTCGAAGGCCGCGAGGGCCAGCGCCCCCGGTTCCAGCGACCGCCGCAGCGCCGCCCTGGCGGACGTCTCCAACCCGCCCAGGGCTTCGGCGAGTTCGTCCGTCACGTCCTGCGCGATCTCCTCCGCCACCGCCTCCGTGGCTGTTCGCGGCCCCAGTTTGCTGACGGCGGCGGCCGCCCGGGCGGGGGTGAGCAGCGCCGATGCCTGGACCAGCAGCCACGCCGGCACTCCGGCCGCGCCTTCCGGCGGGGGCAGATAGGGGCGGGCGCCGCCGTAGCGCTCGTCTTCGGCGAAGGCCCGCTGTTTCACCTTCACCAGCGGCCGCACCACCGCCCCCTCCGTGCCCGACTCCTGCCATTGCCCGGCCGGTTTGAGGACGTACCCTTCCGCGAGGTTGTCCGCCAGTTCGGGCAGCCCGTTCAGCGCGGGCACCCGGCTCGGGAACAGCACGGGCAGGTCGTGCAGCGCGTTCAGCGGGCCGTGTGCGAGGAGCGGTACGCAGGTGAGCCCGGCGGTGGCCGCGATCGTGCGCAGGGCACGGTCGGCGATCCACCAGCGGCCCTCGGGTGTCTGCACGGTGGCGTCGAAGGGCAGCCAGCGCAGGCCGGGGTCGTACCAGATACCGGTCTGCACCGGGTCGACCCCGGCGACGGCAGGCACCTCGGGGTGGGGGTAGCGTCCGCCGGCCAGTTCGCCGTAGATCGTCACCACCGCCGAGGGGCCCCAGGTCTCGCGCACCGCACGGGCGAACCGGGCCGCGGCGACGGCGAGTCGGGGCCAGATGCGGCTCACCCCGAAGAAGTCGTCCAGGGCCTCGTCGTCCAGCAGTTCGCGCCGTTTCGCGGCCCGCACGGAGTCGCCTTCGCAGACGATCGCGAAGTGCGCGCCGTGCACCTTCTCCGCCGCGGTCCACTCGCGGCTGCCGGGTCCGCCGGAGCGGCCGCGCGCGGGGATCTTGGGGTAGGGCCGCAGCTCGGCCCCGTCGAACGCCGTCGTCTCGGACACGAACGGGATCCTCGCCGCTGGGCCCGCTCCCCGGCAACCGGGATTCCGAAGGAGCTCGGGTCTCCCGTCAGCGGCGGGGGGCGGGTACGCCGGCGGAGCGGAGTCTGGCCTCGGTGAGCGCGGTCAGCCGGGCCGCGACGGGTGCCTGGTCGCCGCGGTGGTTGTCGATCAACCGGTACTGGGCGGAGGCCCTGCTCCAGGCCCGCAGGCTGGCGGGGTCGCCCAGGAGGGCGGGGTTGGCGAGGTAGTGGTCGGCCATGGCGGTGGCGAGCTCCTCGATCCTGGGGTCGTCCGGTTCCCAGCTCTCGGCTTCCTGGCCGCGCTTGGCCAGGTCGACGTACGCGGGGTCGTCGAGGCGGTGTTCGAGCTGGGCCAGGAAGCCGTCGAAGCCCTCCGGCACGAGCACCCGGGCCAGCACCAGGGCCTCGCGTTGCGCGGCCACGTAGTCGGGGCCGAAGCCGAGGCCGGGCATCCGGTCCAGGATCGCGCAGGCGCGTTCGGGCAGCAGGGCCCGGTCGCCGTCGGCGAGCCGGTGCAGCGTGTCACGGCGTGCGCTCAGCTCCTCGATCCGTTCGGTCAGCCGCCGTCCGACATCGGCGACGGCAACGGCGAACTCCTCGGTGCCGGCATCGAGGAGGGGCCGGATCTCGGCGAGCGGCACTCCGGCGGCAGCCAGCGTGCGGACTTGCACGAGCCGTAGCAGTTCGGCCGATCCGTACCGCCGGTAGCCGGAGGCGTCGCGCGGCGGTTCGTCGACGAGCCCGAGCTGGTGGTAGTGCCGCACGGTCTTCACCGTGACGCCGACGTAGGACGCCGCCTGCCCGATCGTGACTCCGTTCGCCATCTACTCTGCCTGCCTCGTGCTCGGGCCCGGCGGCTGCGCGCACTGCCGCCGGCCGGGTGGATGGGGACCGCCGGGTGGATGGGGACCGCCGGGTGGATGGGGACCGCCGGGTGGATGGGGACCGCCGGGGACCGCCGGGGACCGCCGGGGACCGCCGGGGACCGCCGGGGACCGCCGGGGACCGCCGGGAACGATCCCCCCGAAGCGTACGGGGCGCGGGTGTTCAGCCCGTCGGCCGTGCCGGGTCGGCCTGCCCGCCGCGGAACACCTCGTCGACGAGGCGCTGTTGGACGTTCTGGAACCCGGCCGCGAGGGTCATGTCGGCGTCGTCCACGTAGCTCAGCCCGGCGGTCAGGGTCGTGCGGCCGTCGGGGGTGGCGTACATCAGCGTCGCCGAGCCGATGGTGGCGCCGTGGTGGTGGTAGAGGGTGCCGACGCCCGGGCCCAGGTCCTGCGCGAACACGCCCAGGCCGTAGCCGACCGTCGCCTCCGGGGTGCGCATCTCGGCGAGCAGATCGACCGGCTGCCCGGTCGGCAGGAGCCTGCCGCCCATCAGCGCGGAGAAGTACGTGTGCAGGTCCCGGGTGGTGGAGATCATGTCGCCGCCGGCCGCGACCCAGGTGGGGTTGTGGCGGGTGATGTCGACCGTCTTCTCCTGCCCGTCCTCCTCGTAGCGGTAGTAGCCGTGGTTGTGGGGCTCGGGGATCTCGGGCGAGGTGCCGGGTGCGACGGTGCCGGTCATTCCCAGCGGCCCCAGGATCAGCCGCTGCAGTTCCTCGGCGAACGTGCGGCCGGTGACCGCCTCGATCACCAGCCGGGCCAGCACGTAGTTGGTGTTGGAGTAGCTCCAGCCCGTGCCCGGCGCGAACCGGGCCGGCTTGGACAGCGACAGTCGGACCAGCTCCTCGGGCGGGTAAACGCGGAACCGCTGGTCCACCCATTCCCTGCCGCGCCAGGCGACGCCCGGCACGACCGTCCCGTCCTCGAGGAGTTCACCGGTGTGGCTGAAGATCCCGCTGGCGTGCTGCAGCAGCATCCGTACGGTGATCCGCCGGTCGAGCCCGAACGCGGGCAGGTGGTCGGCGGCCGGAGCGTCCAGGGCGATCCTGCCCTCGGCCACCAGCATGAGCACCGTGGTCGCGATGAAGCTCTTGGTGGAGCTGCCGATGCGGAAGTGCCCATCGGCCAACGCCTCCGCGTCCCGGCCCAGTTCGCGCACCCCGGCACTGCCGGCCCACTCGCCGTGTTCGTCGTTCACCCGCAGCTGCACCCCGACGAAGCCGGACGCGGCGATCTCCTCGATCGTCTTCCGCAGCTCCGGACGGTCCTGGCCCTGGTGGGAAGAGGTGGTGGACATGGCGCTCTCCTTCGCATCCGTGGTGCCCGGCTCGGTGCCGGGCCCGCTGCGATGAGCCTCCACCCCGCCCCAGGGTCAACCTCAAGCGTGATCCGGGTCACATCCGTGGACCCGCCCGAGCCCCCTCGTCTCTCCGCCCCTCCGCCCCGTCGGCGCCCGGTCAGACCGCCCGGTCAGGCCGCCCGCTCAGACCGCCCACTCCGTCCGCAGCCGCGCGAAGGCCTCGTGGAACCCCGGGAAGGTCTTCCGCACGCACCCCGGGTCGTCGAACGTGATCCCGGGCGTGCGCAGCGAGGTGACGGCGAAGGACATCACGATCCGGTGGTCGGCGTGCGTGGCGATCTCGACCGGGCGGGGCGTGCCGGGGTGGATCTCGATCCAGTCGTCCCCGGTCGCCACCGTGATGCCCATCGCGCGCAGGTTGGCGGCGCAGGCCTCGAGCCGGTCGCACTCCTTGACCCGGGTGTTGTGGACGTCCTCGATCCGCACCGACCCGGACGCGAAGGGCGCGATTGCCGCGAGGGTGGGCATGGTGTCGGAGATGTCCCGCATGTTGACGGTGAGGCCGTCGAGCGTGCCGTCGCCGGTCACCGTCGTCCGGTCGCTCCCGATGTCCACCCGGACGCCCATCCGCCGCAGCACGTCCACGAAGCGCAGGTCGCCCTGGAGGGCGCCTCGGCCGAGGCCGGGGACGGTGATCTCCCGGCCGGCGAGGGCCGCGGCGGCGAAGAAGTAGCTCGCGGTGGAGGCGTCCGGCTCGACGGCGTACCCGGTGGCCCGGTAGCCCCCGGACGGCACGTCGAACACCTCGCCGCGCGGCGTCCGCTCCCGCTTCACCTCGACCCCGAACTCCCGCATCATCGCGAGGGTGATGCCGATGTACGGGGCCGAGACCAGCCGGGTGACGGTGATCCGCAGCCCGTCCCGGGTGAGCGGGCCGAGCAGCAGCAGTGCGGTCAGGTACTGCGAGGACTCCCCGGCGTCCAGGGTGAGTTCGCCGCCGCGGACGCCGTCGGCGACGACGGTGAGCGGGTGGTGCCCCTCGGCTTCCTCGTGCCGCAGGTCGACGCCCAGCTCGCGCAGCGCCCGGGTCAGCGGGGCGACCGGGCGGCGGCGCATCTGGGCGGAGGCGTCGAAGCGGTAGGTGCCGTGGCCGGCGGCGGCGAGGGCGGGCAGGAAGCGCGCGGTGGTGGCGCCGTCCCGGCAGTACACCTCGGCCGCCTCGGCGGCGGGCCCGGCCGGCCGTCCCGTGACCCGCCACCGGTCCGCCGCCCGCTCGACCTCGTAGCCGAGCGCGGCCAGTCCCTGCGCGAAGCCTTCGGTGTCGTCCGAGGCCAGTGGCCGGTGCAGGGTGGTCACGCCGTCGGCGGCGGCGGCCAGGAACAGCGCCCGGGCGGTGATGGACTTGGACCCCGGGATCTCTACGGCAGTCACGGCAGGCTCTCCCCACACAGGTGTTGTCCGGACCGAGGTGCGTCCGGCGGCGTCGGCCCCGATCCTGCCCCACCGACCCCCTGCCGTTCCCGACCATCCACGGACCGGACGACGACGGGGAGGACGACCGGACGACGATGCCCGGACGACGACGACCGGACGACACGGCCGGACGACGACGGCCGGACGCCGTGGGCTCGGCAGCGCCCCCAGAGCCCGAGCCTCACGCGCCCTGCAGGCCGGGCACGACCAGCCCGGACTCGTACGCGATCACCACCGCATGGGTCCGGTTCTGCGCGCCGAGCTTGGTCAGCACGTTCCCGACGTGCGTCTTCGCCGTCTCCAGGCTCACCGCCAGCGACTCCGCGATCTCCGGGTTCGACAACCCGGTCGCCATCAGCCGCAGCACCTCCTCCTCCCGCCCGGTCAGCGCCGCCCTGGGCAGCGCCTCGGCCGAGTTCAGCGGGCGGGCGGCCACCATCCGGCGCAGCGCGGCCGGGAAGAGAATCGCCTCCCCGGCCGCCGCGACCCGCACCGCCTCGGCGATCTGCGGGACGGGCCGCCGCTTCAGCACGAAGCCGCTCGCTCCGGCGCTGAGCGCGGCGGTCACGTAGTCGTCGTTCTCGAAGGTGGTGATCACGACGACCTTCGGCGGGTCGGCGCTGTCGTCGAGCAGTGCGCGGGTCGCCTCGATCCCGTTGCGGCGCGGCATCCGCACGTCCATCAGCACCACGTCCGGCCGCAGCCGCCGCACCTGCTCGACGACCTCGACCCCGTCCGCCGCCTGCCCGACCACCGCGAGGCCCGGCTGAGCCCCCAACAGGGTGCTCAGCCCGCTGCGGGTCACGGGGTCGTCGTCGGCGATCAGAACGGTGACGGGGGCTTGCGGGCTGCTCACGCCGCCAACCGTAGCGGCAGCCGAACGGCCAGCCGCCAGCGCCGCGGGGCGTCGCCGTCGCCGTCGCCGTCGCCGTCGCCGTTGCCGTTGCCGTTGCCGTTGCCGTCCGGGCCGGCCTCGAACTCGCCGTGCAGCAGGCGGACGCGCTCGGCGAGGCCGGTCAGGCCGTGGCCGGAGGTCGGGAAGCCGCTCGGCCCGGCCTTGATCCCGTTGACGACGCTCAACTCCAGCCCGTCCGCCGCCACCGCCACCCGGAGCCGGATCGGCCCGCCCGCCCCGTGCCGCAGCGCGTTGGTCAGGCCCTCCTGGACAATCCGGTACGCGGCGCGGGAGAGCGTGCCGTGCACGGCGGCCGGGTCGCCGACGGTCTGCGTCTCCACGACCGCGCCCGCGTGGCGCAGCCGGTCCAGCAGCTCGGGCAGGTCGGCGAGGGTCCGGGTCGGCGCGGTGCCCGAGTCTTCCTCCCTCAGCACCCCCAGCACGTAGTCCAGATCCTCCAGCGCCGCGCGGGTCGACTCCTCGATGCTGCGCATGGCGGCCCGGGCGGCCACCGGGTCGGCGGCGAGCACCTCACCCGCGACGGCGGCCTGGATGGTGGCGGCGGTCAGGGTGTGCCCGATCGAGTCGTGCAACTCGTGGGCCAGCCGGTTGCGTTCGGCCAGCGCCCGCTCCCGCTCGGCGGCCAGCGCCAGCCGCTCCGCCGACGACGGCCCGAGCAGCCTCGGCGCCAGCCACCGCAGCGCCCCCGACACCGCCATGAACAGCACCAGCGCCAGCGCCAGGAAGATCGCCGCCGCCACCCAACGCCAGCCGGCCGTCAGGTCCTTGGACCACCCGAACAGGCTCAGCTGCGCCTTGCCCTCCGCGTACCGGCCGGGCAGGAACAGCGCCATCACCAGCAGCACACCGCCGCCGAACAGCACCACCCACCCCGACACCACGTGCAGCACCAGGAACACCGGCGTCCGCCACCGCTCCCCCGGCGGCCCCTTCACCGGATCCGGCACCGCCACACCGAGCAGCCGCCGTGCCACCCGGACCAGCACCCGCCGCGTGCCCCCGGCCAGCCCGGTCACCCCGATCAGCACGGCCCAGAGCAGCAGCGCCGACCCCGCCTGCACCACGTAGGGAGCCGACCGCATCCCGGCAGCGGGTACCAGCGCGACGAGCGCCAGGGGCAACCCCGCCAACGCCCCGAGAACGGCGAACAGCACACCCGTGTAGGTGGAGCCGCGCAGCAGCGGCCGGATTCCGTTGATCATGGTCGCCAGTATTGCCGTGCCCACCGGCGCCGACCTCCCCCGATCGAGGGAGCACCCGAACTCGTACACCTGCTCGGGCAACTCCGGTTGAGCGATCCGGAACTGCGGTACGTAACGGTAAGTGACGGCTTCGGGGAGCGGGCTCGCAGTCCGCCCCGCCCACGGGAAGGAAGCCCCCGTGAAGATCCGCACCACGACCCGGGCACCGGCGAACGCCCCACGTGCCCGAGCGAAGGTCACGCTGGCGCTCGCGGTGGCGGGGACGGCCGCCGGGCTCGCCGCCCTCCAGGGCTGCGGCAGCCCGGGACACAAACCCGTACAGTCCGCGCCCACCCAGCCCGCGCCCGCACAACCCACGCCATCGCCCACACCGCCCTCACCCACGCAGCCGCCGAACCCGCCGCCGTCGAACCCGCTGGACAACGTCGGCACGGCGGGCAACACCCTCGCCGTGAAGATCGACAACGTCGGCGCCCGGGTACAGGCGATCCACCAGGGGCTCGCCGAGGCCGACATCGTGTACTGGATCGAGGTCGAGGGCGGCCAGTCCCGGTTCCTCGCCGTGTACGACGCGAACCACCTGCCCGCCCTGGTCGGCCCGGTGCGTTCCGCCCGGCAGACCGACATCCCGCTGCTCCAGCAGTACGGGCACCTCGACTTCGCCTACAGCGGCGCCATCAGCGGGCTCATCCCGCTCCTCGGCGCGGCCGACCTGCGCAACGTCACCCCGTTCACCGACCCGGCCGTGTTCACCGACCGCGCCGTCGACCCCACCTTCATCGACCCGCACCGGATCCTCACCGCGCACCCGTCGGTGCCCGCCCGCTCCCCCGGCTTCACGTTCGGTGCCGCGCCCGCCGGGGGCAGCCAACTCGCCGCCATGACCTGGCACCTGCCCGCCGCGTCGATCGGCGTGCGCTTCGACGGCGGCGCGTACGACGTCGCCGTGGACGGCCGCCCGGCCTGGTCCGGCACCGCGACCGTCGTCGCCCAGCACGTCGGCATCGTTCCCGGCCTGTTCACCGACTTCAACGCCGGGCACCCCGACAACGAGGTGTTCACCCGCACCACCGGCTCCGGGACGGCCGAGGTGCTGCGCGACGGCCGGGTGTGGAGCGTGCGGTGGAGCCGGCCGGACCCTGCGGCGGGCACGTCGTTCACCCTGCCCGACGGCGCCGCCGTGCCCTTCGCCACCGGGCCCGTGCTGGTGGTGCTGGTGCCGTGACCGTGCACACGGCGGCACTCCCCGCCCGCCGCCACACCGAGCAGCACGCCGAGCAGCCGACCGAGCAGCACAGGAGCAGCCCACCGAGCAGCCGACCGAGCAGTAACAGGAGCCGACCATGGCCATCTCCCCGCTCCCCCGCCGCACCGCCCTCAGCCCCCGGGTGCTGACCGTCTGGCTGCTCAAGGCCCTGGCGGTCGCGGCGCTCGCCGTCGACGCCGCCATCCACGCCGAGCTCGCCCCCGACTACGACCCGTACGGCGCGGACATCTCCCAGGGCACGCTGTTCCGGGCCGAAGCCGCCGTGGCCTGCCTGGCCGCGCTGCTCCTCCTGCTCGCCGCCCGCCGGCGCGCGGTGTGGGCGTTCGCCTTCCTCGTGTCGGCCTCCGCGCTCGGCGCCGTCCTCCTGTACAGCCACGTCGACGTGGGCACGCTCGGCCCGCTGCCGAACATGTACGAGCCGGCCTGGTACCCGAAGAAGACCGCCACCGCGATCGCCGAAGCCGTCGGCACCGCGGCCGCCCTCGCCGGCTTCCTGGCCATCCGCCCGGGACTCCTCACCAGACTCCGGCGCCCACCCTGGCGCTGAACGCCGGCTCACCGGCAGGTCGCCCTCAGGCCGGCCGGGTCAATCGGCCGCCGTGAAGTAGGCGGCCGGATCAAGGGAGTTGAGCGCGATCCAGCGCTGCGCTTCGGTGGGCGCCCGGCCGCCGCCCGCCGAAGCGCGGAAGAAGCCCTGCACGTCTAGAGCGATGCGGGGATCGTCGTCGATGCGCCGCGCCATGTCGTAGTAGACGGACAGCTCATGGACGCACCGCGGGGTGGCGGACGGGCAGGAGCAGTCGACGCTGTCGAGGGCCGGCGCGGGCGGATGGCCCGCGTCGGCGAGCGCGCGGTACAGGTCGTCGGTGAGCAGGGGCTGGATGCCGCTCAGCTGACGGGAGATCTCGGCCGCCGCCTCCGGGGACATCGGCGCGACCTCGATCGTGACCACCGAGGTGCCGCGACCTCGGTGCACGACGGCACGCACGGTCCGGTCGTCGAACGTGATCCGGACCTTCCCGTCGCGTGCCGTGCGGCGTGCGCTCGGCAGCTGGGGATCAGGACGGGTCTGGCGCAACGACTCGGCGAACCGGACCCAGTCCTTGCCCCACTTCGTGTAACCGTAGTCGTGGTCGGCCATGGTCAGTTGACTCGCTTCCGGCGCAGGACCTCGATGAGACGGTCGTCGTCAAGTCGGGCCAGCTCGGCGACGCCGGACGTGTCGGCGATGTCCGACAGCGCGGACTTGCGGTCGTGCATGGCCGCGATGTGCTCCTCGACAGTGGTACCGGTGGTCAGGGTGGTGACGGTGACCGGGCGGGTCTGACCGATCCGGTGGACCCGGTCGGACGCCTGGGCCTCCACGGCCGGGTTCCACCACCGGTCGAAGTGGATGACGTCGGCCGCGCGCGTAAGCGTGAGCCCGGTGCCCCCTGCTTTCAGGCTGAGGACGAGCACCTTCGGACCGTCGTCCGACTGGAACCGGCGGACGATGTCGGCCCGCTGCTCCTGGTTCAGGCCACCGTGGAAGAACGGCGCACTCACCCCGAACTGTTCGGCGAAGTGCCGGACCAGCAGCTCACCGGTCTGCCGGTACTGGGTGAAGACGAGGGTCGGCGAGTCGCTCTCCAGGTTGTTGGCCACGATGTCGGCGCACAGGTCGAGCTTGCCCGACCTGCCCGACAGCTCACCGAGGTCGTCCGTGATCAGGCCCGGATGGTTGCAGACCTGCTTGAGCGACGTCAGGACCGCGAGCACCCGGGTCTGCCGCTGGGCGCCGCTGCCGAATCCGTCGTCGATGACCTGGTCCAGCAACCGGTCGTACAACTGCTCCTGCTCCTCGCTGAGGTCGCAGATGAGATCGGCGTGGATCTTGGCTGGGAGTGACCCTGCGACCTGGGACTTCTTCCGCATCAGCACGACCGGCTCGACGGCCCCGCGCAACCGGGCCGAAGCGGCCGGGGAGCCGTCCGCGATCGGCCGCACGAAGCGACGGCGGAACTGCGTCCGGTTCGCGAACAGCTGCGGTGCGACCAGATTGAGCAGCGCCCACAGCTCGTCGAGGTGATTCTCGACGGGCGTTCCGGTCAGGGCGATCCGTGCGTCGGCCGCGATGGTGCGCGCGGCCTTCGACACCTGCGTACGGGGGTTCTTCAGGACCTGCGCCTCGTCGAAGACCGCGGTGCTCCACTGGATCCCCGCCAGGGCCGGGCCGTGCGTGCGCAGCGTGGGGTAGCCGGTGAGCACCACCGTGCCGCTGTCCACCTCGGGCAGCGGCCCGCCGCGCCAGGTCGTGGTCCGCAGTCCGGGTGCGAACCGCGCGATCTCGTGCGCCCAGTTCCCCACCAACGACGTGGGGCAGACCACCAGTTGCGGCGCCCTCTCGGCGCGTCCGGCGATACAACCGATGGCCTGCAGGGTCTTACCCAGTCCCATCTCGTCGGCCAGCACCGCGCCGCCGTGCGTCTCGATGGTCTCGCGCAGCCAGCTCACCCCGCGCACCTGGTAGGGCCTCAGCTCGGCGGTGAGCGCCGTGCGCATCTCGGCCCCCACCGAGGTGGTGCGGCGGAAGACGCCGCCCGCGTGCTCTGCCGTCGTCACCGCGACGCCTGTGGTGTCGGGGACCGCGTGCGCGGCGACCGGAAGGGCCGACTCGCCGCCCGCGATCCACGACCGCCAGGCCTTCACCGACCGGCCTGGCGAGTCGAGGGGCACGGTCAGGAGCCGGTCCGGCTCGATCAGCACGCAGTCGACGTCGGACACCTTGAGCCTGCCGAGGTCCGGCGTCGGCACAGCCAGGGGAACGGTCTCGACGTCGCCGACCGGCGGGGCCGCCCCCACGGCGCCGTCGGCCCAGGTCCACAGGGCGAACATGTGCCGGTCGGGCAGGTAGGTGGCCTGGCTGTCCGACCGCGTCTCGGGGAGTTTCTGCCTGGTTCCCATGGCGTCAGCGGGTGCCCACGTCGTGGCCCTCGCGGACGGGCCGGGCATCGGCCCCGGCAGCCGCGGGCTTGCGCTCCGGGCGCAGGGCCGGCATCAGGCCAGCCGCGCCGAGGAGCGCGATGAGCATGTTCCAGTTCGCACCGACGAACTTCGGCAACGCGGATGCAGTCATGAATACCTTCGGATGCGGTTCGGAAAACCTGACGAGCGGAACCGTAAACAACCGTCAGGCGGGTGTCAATTCCCTGTCGACCGATAACAGTCGGCGATTTTCCGGCGCGGTCGAGGGCATGCCGCCCAGCGTTCTGTCAATTTTTGCAGGTGTGGCCGGGCCGATGATTCATTACGGTCCGGGGGAAGGCATGCCGCCAAGTGCCCTGTCAATTCCTGAACCCGGTGTTTGACCTCGCGGGAATTCCGTGCCACGGAGGCGGGACACGGGGGCCGGCCGCCCCCGCCGGTGCGCCTGCTCCCGGAACCCGTCCTGGCGGGTGGCCTGGCGGGTGAGTGGCCTGGTGCGCGTCGGGAGCGGCAGAGCACCCCGCTGGCCACCCCGTGCAGGCGGCTCTTTCGGCCTGCCGATTCAGCGACCTGAACGCCCTTCCCGCATATCTTCCGAATGGGAGGAGAAGAATTCACCCGGGTCAGTGGGGCGGAATTCGGCGAGTTTGCACGGAGAGGCAGAGAAGAGTGACCCTACAGGGCCAATGGTTACGTCCCGGACAATCCCTCGGCGTACCCATCGGATTCTTGCCGCTCGGGATATTCCATGCGCTGCGTCACAACAGCATACGGAAAGCGGATGTCGTAGCCGTTCTGGCCGTGACGGTGCTGCTGATCGCCTGCTCCGCCGGTCGCCGCCTCGACACGTGATCACCGCCGGCTCGGACTCGCCCTCCGCACGGAACTGGCCGACATGGCCGCCCGCCCGGCGTCCCGTCACGCAGGAAGCACGAGATCACGACCTCGAAGTGCATGCTCACGACCGCGAACGCCGACCCGCACCGCTGACGAACCAGCAGCAACCCAACGAGAAAAGGTGCCTCCCTCAGCAACTTTCGTCGCTGTGAGAAGCACCTTTTCGTCGGTGTTTCATTGTGCGCGAGGGGGGAGTTGAACCCCCACGCCCTTTCGGGCACTGGAACCTGAATCCAGCGCGTCTGCCTATTCCGCCACCCGCGCATCTGGGTGATGGGTTAAGCATAGACCATCTCAAGGGGTGCTTCTGACCACCTCCGGGCGACGCCTGCTCGCCCGCCGTCCGGCCTTGCCCGCCGGACGCGAGCGGTGCGGCGATCCGGGCCGGCGCCGCTTGGAGTCCGGGTCAGCAGTCGACCGGGAAGTCGCCTGCCTGAACCGCCTCGATGAAGGCCCCCCAGGAGGAGTCAGGGAAGGTAAGGACCGGGCCGTGCGGGTCCTTGGAGTCACGGACGGGGACGAGGCCTTGGAATCCGGGGGCTACCTCGATGCAGTTGCCGCCGTTGGTGCCGCTGTAGCTGCTCTTCCGCCAGACCAGCATTGCCAACTCCTTGGTGAGCCTTACGCCGGAAAGTCGCCCTCACGGACGGCCGCCACGAAGGCTTCCCAAGCAGCGGCCGGGAAGACGAGGGCCGGACCATGCGGGTCCTTGGAGTCACGGACAGGGACGAGGCCGGGGAATCCGGGGGCTACCTCGATGCAGTCCCCGCCGTTGTTTCCGCTGAAGCTGCTCTTCCGCCAGGCGGCCGCGGCGAGCTCGTTGCTCATCATCTCTGAAACCCTCCAGCGCCTCGGCGATCAGCCGAAGCGAGTCGCTCTCTGACAGACATTCGGCCCGGAGCTGATCATATCGACGCTGGTACTTGGCCACGGTGGCAGGAGCATCGCTCAGATGCCCTCGATCGAGACTCTCCGAGTAGACGGAGTACTGTCCGTCCGGCAGCTCCAGCAACACCATAGCCGTGTTGATGAGCGTCCGCCGATTCGCAAACGGCGCCACGTGAATGACGATGTTCGGGAGCTGGGCCACCCGCAGCAGGTGCTCCATCTGACGCCGCATCACGCTCGGCCCGCCCACGACCGTACGGATGGCGCTCTCATCGAGAACGACCAGCAACAACGGAGCGGAAGCCGTCGGTCGAGGAACATGATCGCGGAGCTCGCCGTCGTCCCTCGCTTGGTTTTCCGCTGTGCCATGACTGCCCCCAGTTGTGCTCCGCACGTCCCGCACGTCGATCTGGCGTCACCGTACCTCTGCAGCCTCGATGATTGTCACCGGAACGCAATCATGTGCATGCATAGCGTGATTGCGCGCCTTTCGTACGCCCCCATTCCGCCCCCGAGGTGCTTCGCCATGCTCGCTACCCGCCGCCCCCGCACGTTCGCCGCGCGTCTGGACTCCCGCACGGACTCGACCCCGGTCGCCCGCCACCTCCTGCGCGCCTACCTCGCCGCGCTCCCCGCCGGCGACCGCTACTGCGACGTCGCCGAACTCCTCCTCGGCGAACTGTTCGCGAACGCCGTCCAGCACTCCGACGCGCCCGCCGACCGTCTCATCGAGGTCCGCTTCGCCCTCGTCGGCAGCCGCCTGCGCATCGAGGTCCACGACGCCGGCACCGGACGCCCCGCCCTCAACTCCCCCACCCTCGACGACGAGCACGGACGCGGCCTGTTCCTCGTCAACGAGCTGGCCGAGCGCTGGGGTTGCTGCCCGCGTTCGGGCGGCATCGGCAAGTTCGTCTGGGCGCTGGTCGCGCCCTCCTTCTCCTTCGCCACCGTCTGAAGGAGTGCCGCCGATGCAGCCGCCCCTCGCCTCGCTCGCCCGGCACGCCCTCGCCCAGGGCACCGCCCCCGCCGAGGTCTACGCCCGCCTCGCCCGCCGCAGCAACGAACCCCTGCCCTCCGCCCGGGCCGTCTGCCTCGCCCTCGACATCCCCCTCGCCGAGACCACCCGCCGCCTCAACGACTGCTACCACTCCCTCCTCGCCAACCCCCGCCCCAACTCCGAGGCCGACACCGGAGAACTCCTCGAAGCCCTCGGCGTCTTCGACATCCCCGTCACCCTCACCGACACCGACCGCGCCGTCATCGACCTCTTCCTGGTCGCCATCGACGCCATGGGCGGCATCCGCCCCGGCCACCAGCACGGCCTGGACCGCTGGTTCACCACCGGCAACCTCACCACCGCCTACCTCTCCCTCGCCGCCGCCCACCCCATGCCCCGCACCGGCGACCCCACCACCTACTGGACCACCCTCATCACCGCCGGCGAACTCCTCGCCGCCGCCCCCAGCCCCGACTTCCGCATCAAACTCGCCCTCGCCCACTGCCGGAACCAGGCCCGGAAGGCCACCGTCGGGTGATCTACTGGATGCCCAACACACGTTTGCCGCCGGCTACTTGAGGCCTTCACCGTGTTCCGCGACGACCGCCCGCGCGACATCCGCGTCCCCACCGACCGCGAGACCGCCGAGCGCTGGGACGCCGTCACCGACCTCACCCTCCGCCCGCCGGCGGCGTTCTGAACCCCTCCGACCCCGCCGGTCCGGATACCCGTCGTTGACCGCCCCGGCCCGACCTCCCAATCCCGGGGGGACCGAACTACTCCATCGGGCACGAAGAATGGGGTTAGGCTGTGAAGATGGTTGCGAACTGCACAGAAGAAGTGGCCATCAGCGAACCGGAGTTCGTCAGTGCCCCCGCCCTGATCCTTCGGTCCCTCGCCGCCGATCCCGACCGACGGGCCATCACCACCGCCGACGGTGCGGTGATCACCGCCGGCGACTTCGCCGCCGCCACGTACCGCCTCGCCCACGAACTCCTCGCCCGGGGCGCGGCACGCGGCACCACCGTCACCCTGCTCACCGGCAACACCCCCGAGGCGTTGAGCGCCCGGTACGCCGCCGGGCTCGCGGGCGCGCGGGTGGTGAACCTCTACGACGGCATGAGCGCGCCGACCCTCGCCGAGATCGCGGCCAGCGTCGACACCGCCCTCCTTCTCGTGGACGCCGAACGGTACGCGACCGCAGCCGAGTTGCTCCCCCTCGTCGACGTGCCGACCGTCCTCACCCTGGGACCCGGCCCCGGCCCGTCGACCATCGGCGCGGACGTCATCGCCGCGTCCGCCCACCACCCCGCCGAGCCGCCCGCCGTCCGAGTCGGCCCCGACGACGACCTGGGCATCCGCCACACCGGCGGCACCACCGGCATCCCGAAGGGCATCCGCAGCCTGCACGGGCCCTACCGTCGCGTCTTCGACGCCCCGATCGGCAGCGACCCCGCCGACGGCGCGCCCCGGCTCCTCGCAGCCACCCCGCTCGCCCATCTCGCGGGCGTCCTCTGCGACCTGACGCTCCACCACGGCGGATCGGTGGTCCTCCAGCGCTCCTTCGACCCCGGCGCGGTGCTGGCCGCCGTCGAGCGCGAACGCATCACCGACCTCTGGGCGCTGCCCCCACTGCTCTACCAGCTGCTCGACCACCCGGCGGTCGGCCGGACCGACCTGTCCAGCCTGCGGCAGATCGCGTACGGGGGCTGCGCCGCCTCGCCGACCCGGATCCGCGAGGCGCTCAAGGTGTTCGGGCCGGTCCTGACGGGCGCCTACGGGATGTCGGAGGCACAGCTGATCTCCGTGCTCACCCCGCAGGAGCACGACCGGATCGGGCCGGGCGGCAGCCGGGTCCCGGTCGGCCGGCCCCTCCCGGGCGTCGAGGTGGTGATCCGGGCCGCCGACGGCACCGGGCTGCCGACCGGCGAGCAGGGCGAGATCCACATCCGCGCCGCCACCATCATGGCCGGGTACTGGAAGCGGCCCGACCTCACCGCCGAGGTCCTGCGCGACGGCTGGCTGAACACCGGCGACATCGGCTACCTCGACGAGGACGGCTACCTCTTCCTGGCCGACCGCCTCAAGGACAAGATCATCGTGGTCGGGGGGCACGTCTACCCCGACGAGGTCGAGGAGTTGCTCCTCACCCACCCGGCGATCGCCCGGTGCGCGGTCTACGGGGTGCGCGACGCCCAGGAAGCGGAGCACGTCCACGTCGCCGTCGTCCCCGCACCCGGGCAGCAGCCCGAACTGGCGGACATCCGCGCGTACGTCACGGCCCGCAAGGGCCGGATGTACGCACCGGAGGCCCTGCACGTGATGGCCGAGATCCCGCTGACGGCCGTGGGCAAGCCGGACAAGAAGCTGCTGCGCGACTCCCACGCGGGCTGAGGACGGCCCCGGGGGGCGTTTCCCTTCGATTCAATCAAACCCTCCGAAGGGAAACGCCCCGGTCGACAGCGACCGGTCGTCAGCCCACCAACAGTCGGGGCACACACCGTCGGGGCAACCCGGACGGGTACGCCATCATGGCGCCATGGCAGATGAAACGATCACCGCTCGCACTATCGCCGACCGTTACCTCGACCACGTGGCCGCCCAAAGCCCCTTGGACGCCGCCTGGTTGGGCCTGCACCCCGGCGACGACCGGCAGCCGGACCTCTCCCCCGAAGGATTCGAGGCGCTCGCCGACCTCGCCCGACGCGCCCTCACCGACCTCGACGCCACGACCGCCGCCACCGGCCCCGCCCCGGAAGACCCCGCCGACCAGAACTGCGCCCGACTCCTCCGCGAACGCCTCACCGCCGAACTGGCCGTCCACGACGCCGGCGAGAACCTCCGCCAGCTGCGCAACATCTCCGCGCACGTCCACCAGGTGCGGAAGATCTTCACCTACATGCCGACCGCCACCGACGGCGACTGGGCCACCGTGGCCGGCCGGATGCGCAACCTGCCCGCCGCACTCGACGGCTACCGGGCCACCCTCACCGAAGGGATGAACCGGCGCCTGCTCGCCGCGCCCCGCCAGGCCGCCACCGTCATCGACCAGCTCACCGCCTGGACCGGCGAAGGCACCGGAAACGCGGGATGGTTCGCCGACTTCGTCACCCCCGGCCCCGAGCAGCTGCGCGGCGAACTGGACGCCGCCGCCCTCCGGGCCACCGCCGCCGTCGCCGAGTTCCGCGACTGGCTGCGCGACACCTACGCGCCGGCCACCGCCGACACCCCGGACGCCGTCGGCCGGGAACGCTACCGGCTCGCCGTGCGCCACCACACCGGCGCCGACATCGACCTGGACGAGGCGTACGCCTGGGCCTGGAGCGAATTCCACCGCACCGCCGCCGACATGCGTGCCGCCGCCGAACGCGTCCTGCCCGGGGCGGGCGCCCTCGCGGCGATGCGGCACCTGGAACGGCACGGCCACGCGGTCCAGGGCGAGGAAGCGATCCGCGACTGGCTGCAGCTGACCATGGACCGGGCGATCACCGCCCTCGACGGCACCCACTTCGACATCTCCGGACCACTGCGCCGGGTCGAATCCCGGATCGCACCGGCCGGCAGCGCCGCCGCGCCCTACTACTCCGGGCCCAGCCTGGACTTCAGCCGCCCCGGCCGCACCTACCTGCCCACCCTCGGCCGGGACACCTTCCCGACCTGGCAACTCGTCAGCATCTGGTACCACGAGGGCGTTCCCGGCCACCACCTGCAACTCGCCCAGTGGGTCGCCGTCGCCGACCGACTCAGCCGCTACCAGACCACGCTGGGCATGGTCAGCGCCAACGTCGAAGGCTGGGCCCTGTACGCCGAACGCCTCATGGACGAACTGGGCTTCCTCGACGACCCGGCCCACCGCCTCGGCTTCCTCGACGAACAGATGCTGCGCACCATCCGGGTGATCATCGACATCGGCATGCACCTCGGCCTCGCCATCCCCGCCGACGCGGGCTTCCACCCCGGCGAACGCTGGACTCCGGAACTCGCCACCGAGTTCATGGCCACGTACAACGGCAGCCCCGCCGACATGCGCGACAGCGAGATCGTCCGCTACCTCGGCTGGCCCGGCCAGGCCATCGGCTACAAGATCGGCGAACGCGCCTGGCTCCAGGGACGCGAAGCCGCCCGCCACCGCCAGGGCGCCGCCTTCGACCTCAAGACCTGGCACATGAAGGCCCTCACCCAAGGCTCGCTCGGCCTCGACGACCTGGTCGAGCAGCTCGCCGCACTCTAGGAGCGGCGGGAACTCCAGGAACCGGCACCGAACGCCGGGAACGGCGCCGTACTCGAGGAGCGTCGCACAACCCCCGCCAAACCCCCCGGAGACCCCCACCGGACTTCACCCCACCGTGGGGTTTCGCTCAACGAACCACTACCCCGCTGCCGAGAAGCCAAGAGGGGTGGCGGCGCTGAGGGCTGCCACCCCACCTCCCCCACCCGCACCGGCCCTGCCTGACTCCTCCGTCCGACTCGCCCTCGCCGCCTCCGACGACCACGTCCTAGTTCTCCTCCCGGCCCTCCTCCCGGCCCCGGAAGGCCCTGCGGTACTCGCGCGGCGCGACGCCGACCCGCGCCGTGAAGACCGGGCGCAGGGAGACCGCCGAGGTGAAGCCGCAGCGGGTGGCGACGGTGTCGACGGGGAGGTCGGTCTCCTCCAGGAGGCGTTGGGCGGTGAGGATGCGCTGGTCGAGGAGCCAGCGGGTCGGGGTGGTGCCGGTGGTGGCGGTGAAGTGGCGGGCGAAGGTGCGTTCGGACATCAGGGCGGCGGCGGCCATCCGGGGGACGGTCCAGGGGGTGTCGAGGGAGGCGAGGATCTCGGCGCGGACGCGGGAGAGCGGGTCGTCGGCGGTGGGGGCCGGGACCGGGGTGGGGATGAACTGGGCCTGGCCGCCGGCCCGAAAGGGGGCGGTGACCATGGCGCGGGCGATGGTGGCGGCGGCCTGCTGGCCGTGGGCGGTGCGGACGAGGTGGAGGCAGAGGTCGATGCCGGCGGCGACGCCGGCCGAGGTCCACAGGCCCTCGCCGCCGGTGAAGAGCACCTCGGGGCGGACCGTCACCGCCGGGAAGCGGCGGGCGAGTTCGGGGGCGAGGGCCCAGTGGGTGGTGGCTTCGCGGCCGTCGAGCAGGCCGGCTTCGGCGAGGACGAAGGCGCCCGCGCAGAGCGAGGCGATGGGGATCCCGGCGGCGGCGACGGCCCGCAGGGCGTTGAGGACGGCGGGGTTGAGGTCGGCGCCCGGGTCGTCGACGCCCGGCACCACGACCAGGTCGCAGTCGGCGAGCGCGGCGGGCCCGTGGTCGGGGACGCGTTCCAGCCCGCCGCCCAGCCGTACCCGGGCGCCGTCCGGGCCGCAGACCCGCAGGTCGAAGGCGGGCAGCCCGGGTCGGGAGGTCCGGTTGGCCCACACCTCGCCGATCACCGCGTAGTCGAAGGCCCGGACACCGTCGAAGATCAGGCAACCCACGGTTCGCATGGCAGAAATCTACTGGCAGGAATCTATCGATGGGTGGCGTTTCTGCCCATCACGGCCCCGGCACCCGGACGAGCACGATGGACCCATGACGAACACCGACGCCTTCGACGCCCCGCTCACCCTCGACTCCGACGCCGTCCTCATCGTGATCGACGTCCAGAAGGGCTTCGAGGACCACGACTTCTGGGGCCCCCGCGACAACCCGCAGGCCGAGCAGCGGATCGCCGAGCTGATCGCCGCCTGGCAGGCCACCGGCCGCCCGATCGTCACCGTGCAGCACACCTCCAAGGCGGGGCCGCTGGCCGAGGGCGCGCCGGGGTACGAGCTGAAGGACTTCGTCGCCGAGGTCACCCCGGCGCTGCACATCGTCAAGACCGTCAACAGCGCGTTCTACGGCACCCCCGACCTGCACGCCTGGCTCCAGGAGCGCGGCGCCCGTCAGCTGGTCGTCACCGGGATCATCACCAACGTGTGCAACGAGACCACCGCCCGGATGGCCGGCAACCTCGGCTACGACGCGATCTTCCCGACCGACGCCATGCACGGCTTCGACATGACCGGCCCCGACGGCACCACCCTCCCCGCCGCCGAACTCGCCCGCGCCACGGCCACGGTGCTGCACGCGATGCGGTTCGCCAAGGTGGTGACGACGGACACGGTGCTCCAGGCGGCCAAGGCCTGAGCAGCCAGGGTCCGAACGCTCGGGCCTGAAAGCTCAGACCTGAAGACTCAGGCCTGAACGCCGATGCCTGAACGCTACGGCCTGAGCAGCGGCTCGTACGCGTTGCCCTCCACGGCGTTGAGCAGCACGAACTCCGGCCCGAGGCCGAACGCGACCTCCCGCAGCCGCGCCAACGCCTCGGCCTCGGAGGGGACTTCGAGCCCAAGCGCGGCGGCGGCCGCGTCCCGGTCGGCGAAGTGCCCGGGCTCCTCCTCCAGGTAGTCCTCGGCGGCCTCCGCGCACTCCGCCGCCGTGAGCCGCCGGCAGTCCCGCCACCACGGCACGGCCAGCAGCAGCCGGACCAGCTCCGGCACCCCGACGGCCAGCAGGGCGGCGCCGCCCTCGGAGTCGGCGTACAGGACGGGCCGTTCCTCGCCGCCGTCGCCGCAGAGGAAGTAGGTGCCGCCCGCGCCGTCCTTGGCCACCGCCTCCAGGGCCGCGCCGGAGGCGAGCACCACCTCCTCGACGTGCTCGTAGCTCCGGGAGGGGTCGAACTCGCCTGTGCAGGTCAGGTAGTCGGCGGCGGCGTCGTTGGCGCGGATCGCGTCGAGGAGGGACATGGCGGCCACCCTACGGCGCACCGCTGACAGGGCTCACCCGGCCGGGAACCACCCCGCCGGGAACCACCCCGCAGGGGCTCACGCCGCCAGCCGCTCCGCCAGGAACTCCTCCCAGGTCCGCCGCCCGTGCTCCGCCCCGGTCAGGGTCAGGTTCTCCCCGGCCCGGTACGCGCGCCCGACCTTGCCCGGCACCCGTACGGGCAGCTGGCGGCGGCTGCGGCCCTGCGCCTCCAGGTACCGCCGGGTCAGCTCGCCCATCTCGTAGACGGTGGGGCCGGCCAGGTCGGGCACCGTTCCGGCCGGCTCGTCCAGCGCCAGTTCGACCATCCGGGCGGCGACCTCGCGCACGTCCACGGGCTGCCATCGGATCCCGCCGGGCGCCGGGACGAGCGGCAGCTTCGCCATCTTCGCGACCACGGTGAACGCCAGGTCGTGGAACTGGGCGGCCCGCAGGATCGTGTACGGCAGGCCCGAGCCGGCCACCGCCTCCTCGGCGGCGTGCTTGGCCCGGAAGTAGCCGAGCGGGATCCGGTCGGCGCCGATCACCGAGATGTACACCAGGTGCCGCACGCCGGCCCGCCGGGCGGCGGCGACGAGCAGCCGGGTGGCGGTGTCGTCGCCCTTCGGGCCGCCCGCGAGGTGCAGCACGGTGTGCACGTCGGCCAGTGCCTCGTCCAGCCGGGCGGCGGCCTCGGCCGGGTCGCCGAGCAGGTCGCCGCGCACGTAGGTCACGCCGTCGGCGGCGGCCCGGTCCTGCCGGCTGAGGACGCGGACCGGCCACCCGGCCGCGCGCAGCAGCGGTACGACCTGCTTGCCGAGGGTGCCGGTGCCGCCGGTGACCAGCACGGGGTTGTTCGTCACGAGATCCACGGTCGTCTCCGATTCGTCCCTGGCGGGGAGTTGATCTCTCCGCCGCAGCCGTTGTTGGGTGGCTTCTGCTGCTCTGACCCACGGCGACGAAGGAATGTGACACGGTGGACGAGAATTCTTCTCCGGATGCCCGCAGCGCCCGAGCCGCGCTCTTCGAGGAGCAGCGCCCGCATCTGAAGGCCGTCGCCTACCGGATGCTCGGCTCGATCAGCGAGGCCGAGGACGCCGTCCAGGACACCTGGCTGCGGTACGACCGCACCGACACCGCCGGGGTGGAGAACCTGGGCGGCTGGCTGACCACGGTGGTCTCGCGGGTCTGCCTGAACCTGCTGCGGGCCCGCGCCCTGCGCCGGGAGGAGCCGCTGGAGCCCGTCGGGCCGGGCGGCGAGCCGGGCCCGCCGCGCATCCCGGACCCGCTGCTGCGGCGCGAGGGCGTGGTGGATCCCGAGCAGGAGGTGATGCTCGCGGATTCGGTCGGGCTGGCGCTGATGGTGGTGATGGAGTCGCTGTCGCCGGCCGAGCGGGTCGCTTTCGTGCTGCACGACCTGTTCGCCGTGCCGTTCGAGGAGATCGCCCCGCTGATCGAGAAGACGGCGGCCGCGACCCGGCAGCTGGCCAGCCGGGCCCGCCGCAAGGTGCAGGGGCAGGCACCCGCGCCGGACCCGGACCTGGGCCGGCAGCGGCTGGCCGTGGACGCCTTCTTCGCCGCCGCCCGCCACGGCGACCTGGACGCGCTGCTCGCCGTGCTCGACCCGGACGTGGTGCTGCGCTCGGACGGCGGGGCGGTCATGGCCCGGCACACGGTGGTGCTCTCGGGCGCCGCGACGGTGGCCGGCCAGGCCACCCTGTGGGGCACGCTGTCGCCGTTCGCCCGCCCGGCGCTGGTCAACGGCACCGCGGGCGCCGTGGTCATCGGCGACAACGGCCGGGCGCTGTCGATCATGGCGTTCACCGTGGTGGACGGCGCGATCGTGGCGATCGACGTGCTCACCGACCCCGATCGGCTGGCCGCGCTGGACCTCTCGGACTTCCGGAGCGTCTGAGACACGAAGGGGTGGGAGGGCAGGCGAGCGCCCTCCCACTCCGACAGCCTCAGCGACGTCCCGCCGGCGCCGACAGCCACCGCCGCCGCCCGTCAGCGCCCGACCGCGCCGTCCAGCTGCTCGCGGATGATGTCGGCGTGCCCGGCGTGCCGCCCGGTCTCCTCGATCATGTGGACCAGCACCCAGCGCATCGACGGCGCCTCGGCGTTCGGCCGCAGCGAGCGCACGCCCGGGCGGTCGAGGTCCGGGGCGGCCGCCGCCACCGCGTCGGCCCGGGCGATCGCGTCCCGGTACGCGGCGATCTCGTCGGCCACCGTGGCGCCGTCCAGCGGGATCTCGTCGGACTCCAGCGGCTCCTCCCCCAGCCCCTGGTAGGCCCACTCGAACCAGTTGAGTTCGACGGCCGTCAGGTGCCGCACCAGCCACAGCAGGCTGGTGCCGGAGGCGACGCCGGGGCGCCGGGCGTCCTCGTCGGAGACCCCGGCGAGCTTGCCGATCACCGCCTCGCGCAGGTATCCGAGGAAGGCCAGCAGAGTGGTCGGCTCGTCGGTGTTGACGCCGGGCGGGCGGTTGTCGGAGCGCTTGCGCGCGGTGCTCTCGGTCACCGCGCCACCCTAGCCAGGGCTTTGACGCTCGGTCACCAGCCCTGGGCGGAGACCCAGCCGGCGAGGTGCCGGGCGCAGTCGTCGACCGACTCCCGCCAGGTGTGCGCGGCGCCGCCCCCGGCCTCGTCGCTGACGTGCTTGACCAGCCGCACCGGCACCCCGGCCCGGTGGGCGACGGTGGCGACGGCGTAGCCCTCCATGTCGACCAGGTCGGCGTGCTCGGCGAGCCGGTCGCGGGCGGCGATGTCGGAGACGAACAGGTCGCCGGTGGCCAGCACCGGTCCGTCGCCCTTGCCGATCACCAGCGGGGCGCCGTACTGACGCCCGGTGAGCGCCTGCAGCGCGGGGGTGTCGAGGTCGTGCTGGATCACCTGGACCACGTGGTGGGTGCCCTCCCAGCCGGGGCGCAGCGCGCCGGCCGTGCCCAGGTTGATCACCTCGGAGGGCTTCTCGCCCTGGGCGAGGACGGTGGCCAGCGCGGCGGCGGCGTTGACCTTCCCGATCCCGGTGAGCAGCACGGGCAGTCGGTCGTCCAGGTGGGCGGCCTCCTCGCGGACGGCGACGACGAGCAGCGGGCGGTCGGGCGAGATCGTTCCAAGCAGGCGCATGGGCCCATCGTACGGAGCGAAGGGGTGCCGCACCCGGGAGCGCGCGCCCACGAACGGACCCGCGCGCTCCGCCCGGTCGGGGGAACCGCGGAGGGTGCGGGCCGCGTCGGACGGTTCGCCACCTCTCCGTACGGGCCTCGGCCGCCGCGGTGCGACGGCGTGCGGAAACCGTGCACGACATGCTCAAGATCGGCGCAAGTCAGGTGTGGCCGGGGAGAGTCACGGCCATACTGCTGCCATCGGCCGGGCCCGGGGAACGGGCCGGCTCCAGGGGAGGATGAGGCGGGTGGCGACACCAGTAGGCAACGGCGCTCCGGGCGCCGCGATCCCGGCACGGCCGGACGGTCCGCCGGGAGCCCCGGCCGCGCCGGGAACGCCGGTCGCCGTGCGGCCCGGCAGGGCCCCGGCGCCCAGACCCGGCGGGGCGCCCGCCCGGCGCCCCCGGGCGGTCGTCGCCACCGGCGTCCGCGCCCGGCTCGCGCAGGCCACCCGGACGGCGCCCGGCCGGCTGCGGCTGGCCGGGGTGGTGCTCGCGGTGCTCACCGTGGCGTTCGGCGGGCTCACCGCCTGGCAGTTGGAGACCAGGGCGCAGGCCGCGGACCGGGTGGTCTCGTACAGCCAGCCGCTCAGTCGGGACGCCGCCGAGATCCACCGCAACCTGGCGGACGCCGCGACCACCGCGGCGAGCGGCTTCCTGCTGGCCGGGGCCGAGCCGAAGGACGTCCGGGCCCGCTACGAGCAGGACCTCGCCACGGCCGCCAAGCTGGTCGCGCAGGCCGCCGCCCGGACCACCGCGACCTCCCCCGCGCAGGACTCACTCGCCCGGCTGAACCAGCAACTTCCGACGTACGCCGGTCTGGTGGAAACCGCCCGGGCCGACAACCGGCAGGGCATCCCGCTCGGCGGCGCCTACCTGCGGTACGCCTCCGAGCAGATGCAGACCGTCCTGCTGCCGGCCGCCGCCGAACTGGCCGCCGCCGAGAACCAGGAGCTGGCGAACGACTACGCCGCGGCCAAGTCGGTGCCGTGGGGGGCGTACGGCCTGGCGGTGGTCACCCTGGCGGCGCTGGTCTGGGTGCAGCTGACGCTGTTCCGCCGCACCAACCGGGTGTTCAACATCGGCCTGCTGGGCGCCACCGCCGCCGTGCTGGCCGGCGCGCTCTGGCTCACCGTCACCGGGCTGACCACCAGTTCGGCGCTGAAGCGCAGCGACACCGAGGGCGCGACGCCGCTGCGGGCGCTCAACTCCGCCCGGGTCGACGTGCTGACCGACCGGCTGGCGGAGAACCTGCACCTCGTCGCCCGCGGCTCGACCACCAAGTACGCCGACCAGTGGACGAAGACCACCGAGCACCTGGAGGGGGCCGCGTCCCGGGACGCTCCGCTGGAGCGGCGCACCGGCTCGCTCCCGGAGGCCGTCCGGCTCGCGCCCTCGGCCGCCGAGCCGAGCGTCCGGGAGGCGGTGACCCAGTTCGACCAGTGGCGCGACCGGCACGACGCGGCCCGGAAGCTGGAGGTCGACGACGCCGACTACCAGGGCGCCCTGGACGCGACCGTGACGGCCACCGCCGACACCCACACCGCCGACGCCTTCTTCAACGCCACCGACCGGGCGCTCGCCCGGGCCGCCGACATCGAGCAGGACCGGTTCGAGCAGTCCGCCGAGGGCACCGGCGGGGACCTGCGGGCCGCCGCCGGCGCGGCCGCGCTGCTCGGCCTGCTGGCCGCGGCCGCCGCGCTGCGGGGCCTGGGCCGACGACTGGCCGAGTACCGGTAGCCGGTAACCGGCAGGGAGGAAACGGACAGATGCGCAAGAGAACCGTACGGACCAGGCCGGTCGCCGCCCTGGCGCTGCTGGCGGCCGGCGCCGTCGTGCTCGCCGGCGGCGGCCCGGTCGGCGCCGCACCGGCCGGGCCGGGTGCCACCGCGCCGCAGGCCGCGCAACAAGGGCAGCAGGGACAGCAGGCGCAGCAGGACCAGGCCGACTGCGACGTCTACAAGAGCGTGCCGCCGAGCACCGAGGACGGCCCGGCCGTGAAGGCCATCAAGGCCAAGCGCAGTCTGGTGATCGGCGTCGACCAGAACAGCTACCGCTGGGGCGCCCGCAACCCGAACACCGGCCAGATCGAGGGCTTCGACATCGATCTCGCCCGGGCGATCGGCACCGCCATCATCGGCGACCCGGACAAGGTGGTGCTCAAGCCGGTGGCGACCGCCGACCGGATCGACGCCATCCAGAAGGGCCGGGTCGACCTGATCGTCCGCACCATGACGATCAACTGCCAGCGGATGAAGGACGTCGCCTTCTCCAAGCCGTACTTCAACATCACCCAGCGCGTCCTGGTGCCGAAGGCGTCCCCGGCGAAGGACATCGACGACGCGGTCAAGGGCCGGACGGTCTGCGTCGCCGACGGCTCCACCGCCCAGACCGTACTCAAGGACAACAAGACCATCGGACAGGTCGTCACCGTGGGCAACCAGCTGGACTGCCTGGTGCTGCTGCAACTCGGCAAGGCGGACGCCGTCATGACCGACAACGGCCTGGCGGCAGGTCAGGCCGCCCAGGACCAGACCGTGCGGATCGTGGACGGCGAGGTGCAGCCGGAGGTGGTCGGCGTCGCCATGCTGAAGGAGAGCCCCGACCTGACCGCCCGGGTCAACCAGGTGCTGGCCGACTACTACGCGCGCGGCGACTGGGCCCGTTCGTACGAGCACTGGCTCAAGCCGTACATGCTCAACGACGCCGACCACTACTGGCCGGGCACGCACTGAGGCACCCGGAGGCACGCACTGAGGCACCGACAGGGCATCCGGGCCCGGGGCGTTGACGCGGTCTTGACGCCCCGCGCCCGTTCCGCCTCAACGGCCACCGGCTAGGGTTCGGGACGATCACCGCGGGGAGACCGGTGGTGGACACGGGGGGTTGTCGTGGGATCGCACGTCATGCGCGTCAGGCGCCTCGGGATCGCACGCGAGGAAGGAAGGACACCGCGGTGGCGGCATCGGCTGGCCCGGTACTGAGCCGGGAGGAGGTGGACCGCGCGCTCGCGCGCCTCGGCGCGGAACGGGACGCGGTCGAGTCGGCGCTGCTCGCCCTGCAGGACCACCCGGGCCTGCGGCTGCTGGACGGCGCCGAGCTGGCCGGGCGCACCCTGGAGCGCTGGTCGGTCGCCGGGAAGGGTCTGCCGCTGCTCTGGGCGCTGTTCGACCGCTACTCCGAGGCGCTGGCCTCGGCGCGCGCCGTGCGGGCCCGCAAGGCCAAGCCCGGCGCACCCGAACTCGCCGAGCTGAGCGAGCTGCTGACCGGCGACGCGGTGACCGTCCCGGGCGGCGCGGTGCCGGACGGGCCGCAGCTGCTCGGCGCGCCCGCCAAGCTGGTCGAGCGGATCAGCCTGGACGCGCTGATGGCCCGGATGAACTCCTGGTACGCCTCCGTGCTGGAGGTGGTCAGCGCCGCCGACGCGGTCTGGTCGGCACTGCCGGCCCGGATCGACCTGCTGCTGGCCGAGCTCCACCGGGTGCGGACGCTGGCCGGCTCGCTCGGCGTACGGACCGGCGGCCACCCGCTGGCCGACGACATAGCCGCGATCGAGAAGGACCTCACCGAACTGCGCACCGAGGTGCACGGGGACCCGCTGGCGCTGTGGCGCCCGGCCCGGGTGCCCGCCCAGCGCGGTACGGTCCCGGAGGGTTCGGCCTTCGCCGGACCCGCCGGGGTGGTGGACACCGAGCGGTTCGACCGGGCCGGGCGGGCGCTGGACGGCGTCCGGCTGGAGCTGGAGGACCTGCTGCGGCTGCGCGACGAGGCCGAGGAGCGGCTGCAGGGCGTCGGCGACCTGCTCCAGCGGGCCGACGCCACGCTGGCCGAGGCCCGCCGGGCGCGCGGCGAGGTGCTGGCGAAGATAGCGGCCAGCGACGTCCCGGCGGTGCCCGGCCCGGCCTCGGCACTGCGCGAGCGGATCGTCGCGGCGCTGGACCTGCGGCAGGCCGGGCAGTGGGGCCGGCTGGCGCCACTGCTGGACACGCTGGAGGACGCCGCCGCCAAGGAGCTGGCCCGGGCCCGGCAGGCGCTCACCGAGGTGACCCAGCCGCTGGCCGTCCGGGCCGAACTGCGCGGCCGGCTGGACGCCTACAAGGCGATGTCGGCCCGGCTGCGGGTCTCCGAGGACCCGGAAGTGATCGAGCGGTACGAGAAGGCGCGCTGGCTGCTGTGGAGCGCGCCGTGCGACCTGCGGGCGGCGGCCGCCGCAGTGGCCAGGTTCCAGCAGTCGCTGCGGCCGGCCCAGGCCGAGGCCGCGCAGGTTCAGGAGGCGACCGGCGAGGCGCCGGTCGACGGACAGGTCCAGGGGGGCTGAGGTTGATGGGCGGGACGTGCGTACGGCCGGAGTGCTCCGGCAGCGGCAGGATCGACGCCGACGGCTACTGCGACGAGTGCGGGCTGGCCCCGGCGGGCGGGACCACCGCGGCACCGAAGACACCGACGGCCGCTGCGGCGACCGCGGCGGGAGCCCGGGCCGGGGACGGTGCCGCCGGCCCCGGGGCGGCCTGCCCGCGTGACTGCTCCGGCACCATCGACGCGGACGGCTACTGCGACGAGTGCGGTCTCACCCCGCCCGGCGCCGACACCGGCGTCACCCAGCCCTACGTCCCCTCCGCCCGGGTCTCCCCGGACTCGGGGCGCAGCGGCTCGGTGCGCTCGATGTCGGCCCGCACCGGCTCCGCCCGCTCGATGTCCGGCCGCTCCCGCTCGCACCGCTCGACCCGCACCAGCTCCGCCCGCTCGGTCTCGGTGCGCTCCTCCCGGGCCAGCGCCAGCGCGGGCACCCGCAACCGGCTGGGCGCCGGCCTGGTCACCGTGCCGACCGTGGAGACGGCCGACCCGGCGCAGGCGGTGCTGGCCAACCCGGAGGTGCCCGAGCGCAAGCGGTTCTGCTCCAAGTGCGAGGCCCCGGTGGGCCGGGAGAAGAACGGCAACCCCGGCCGCCCGGAGGGCTTCTGCACCAAGTGCGGCACGCCGTACTCGTTCACGCCCAAGCTGCGCCGGGGGGACCTGGTCGGCGGGCAGTACGAGGTGGTGGGCTGCCTGGCGCACGGCGGGCTCGGCTGGATCTACCTGGCGGTGGACCGGCGGGTCAACGACAAGTGGGTGGTGCTGAAGGGCCTGCTGGACACCGGGGACGAGGACGCGCTGGCCGTGGCCGTCGCCGAGCGGCGCTTCCTGGCCGAGGTCGACCACCCGAACATCGTCCGGATCATCAACTTCGCCGAGCACCCGGACCTGCGCACCGGCTCCACCGACGGCTACATCGTCATGGAGTACGTCGGCGGCAAGTCGCTCAAGGACATCGCCAACGACCGCCGCACCCCGGACGGCCGGCGCGAGCCGCTGCCGGTCGAGCAGGCGATCGCGTACGCGCTGGAGGCGCTGCCGGCCTTGGGCTACCTGCACGGCCGGGGCCTGGTGTACTGCGACTTCAAGATCGACAACGCGATCCAGAGCGGCGACACGCTCAAGATCATCGATATGGGCGCCGTCCGCCGCCTCGACGACGACGGCCCGATCTACGGCACCATCGGCTACCAGGCCCCGGAGATCGCCACCGACGGCCCCTCCCCCGCCTCCGACCTGTACACCGTGGCCCGCACCCTCGCCGTGCTCACCTTCGACTTCCAGGGCTACAGCACCACCTACCGCGACTCGCTGCCCGGCCCGGAGGACGTCGAGGCTTTCGCCCGCTACGAGTCGTACTACCGCCTGCTGGTCCGCGCCACCGACCCGGACCCGGCCCGCCGCTTCTCCTCCGCCGAGGAGATGGCCGACCAGCTCACCGGCGTGCTGCGCGAGATCCTGGCCCTTCAGAACGACCGGCCCTACCCCGCGCTCTCCACCCTCTTCGGCCCCGAACTGCGCGTCGTGGACACCGAGTTGGTGCTGCCCACCGAGCAGGCCGGGCAGCTCCGGGTGGCCGCCCTGGACCCGGCCGCCGCCGCCCTCGCCCTGCCCATCCCCCGGGTGGACCCGAGCGACCCCAACGCCGGCTTCCTCGCCACCCTGCTCTCCCCCGACCCCGAGGAGGCCCTCGTCGCCCTGGCCGGCATCCCCGCCGTCTCGGTGGAGAGCCGGCTGCGCGAACTGCGCGCCCTGCTCGAACTCGGCCGCCACCGCGACGCCCTGACCCGCCTCGACGCGCTGGAGCAGGACCACCCCGACGACTGGCGGGTGGTCTGGTACCGCGGCCTCACCGCCCTGGTCGGAGCCTCCGAAGAACTCCCCGAGGGCAACGGCGAGCGCCCTGAGGGCGAGCACGCACCCCGAGTCACCGCGGAGGCGAGCGGGCGAATGACAGCCCTGCGGGCGGCGGCCGAGGCCTTCGACGCCGTGTACGACGCCTTCCCCGGCGAGGCCGCGCCCAAGCTCGCCCTCGCCATCTGCGCCGAACTGCTCGGCAACGGCGGTGACGCGGCCGAGTTCTACCGGCTGGTGTGGGCCACCGACCAGGCCTACCTGAGCGCCGCCTTCGGGCTGGCCCGGGTCCGGCTGGCCGAGGACGACCGGGCCGGCGCGGTCCGCGTCCTGGAGTCCGTCCCGGCCACCTCCAGCCAGTACACCGCCGCCCGGATCGCCACCGTCCGGGCCCGGCTGCGCGAGCGGCCCGCCACCGACGAGCTGGCCGCCGACCTCGACGCGAGCTCGGCGCAGCTGACCGCGCTGCGGCTGGACGACCGGCGCCGCGAGGAGCTCTCCGTCGAGGTGCTCGGCGCGGCCCTCGGCTGGGTCGGCGCCGGGTCGGCCGGGTCCCGGCAGGCCGCCGACCTGGCGGTACTGGGACGTCCCGCACAGGAGCGGGAACTGCGCTTCGCCCTGGAACAGTCATACCGGGTACTCGCCCGGTTGGCCGACCGGGCCGAGATCAGGATCGAGATGGTGGAACGGGCCAACCGTGCCCGTCCCAGGACGTGGGTGTAGCCGATGCCGCAGCAGACCGAGTGCCCGAGCTGTTCCGAGCCGATGGACCCGGAGGACGCCTACTGCGGCTCCTGCGGGGCCGGTCGGGACGGCCGGCCCGCCCAGGGCGCGATGCCCGCGGGCTGGGCCGCCGCCCGGGGTGAGGCCGTACCGCAGCAGCGCGGGCCGGTCTGCGTGCACTGCGGGCAGCCGCAGGTCACCGCGGACGGCTACTGCGAGGGCTGCGGCGGCGCCCAGCCGCGGCCGCGCGACCACATGGAGAAGGCGCTCGCGGGCGTTGCCGGGGTCAGCGACCGCGGCGTGCGCCACCACCGCAACGAGGACAGCTTCACCATCGCCGCGAGCTCGCTGCCCGGCGGCGAGCCGGTCGTGGTCGCCGTGGTGTGCGACGGCGTCTCCTCCTCCGACCGCCCGGACGAGGCCTCGGCGACCGCCGTCGACGCCGCCTCCGAGTCCCTGCTGACCTCGCTGGAGGCCGGCCAGGAGCCGACCGGGGCGATGCGCGCGGCCATCGCCGACGCCGCCAAGGCCGTGGCCGACCTGGCGACCGACGGCTCCGGCCCCGTGCGGCCCGACCTCAACGCGCCCGCCTGCACCTACGTCAGCGCGATAGCCGCGGGCGGCCGGGTCACCATCGGCTGGGTCGGCGACACCCGGGCGTACTGGATCCCGGACGACCGCGCCGCCGCCGAACCCTTCCGGCTCACCCAGGACGACTCCTGGGCGGCCCGGATGGTCGAGGCCGGGCTGATGAACGAGGCCGAGGCGTACGCCGACCCGCGCGCGCACGCGATCACCGGCTGGCTCGGCGCCGACGCCGAGGAGGTCGTGCCGCACACCCTCGACTTCACCCCGCACGTCCCCGGGGTGGTGCTGATCTGCACCGACGGCCTGTGGAACTACGCCGAGGCGGCCACCGACCTGGCGTACTACGTCCGGCCGGACGCCCGCACCGAGCCGCTCGCGACGGCGCAGACCCTGGTGAAGTTCGCGGTCGCCGCCGGCGGCCACGACAACATCACCGTCGCGGTGCTGCCGATCGACCCGCCGGTCGTGCCCGTCGAGGAGGCCGAGCAGACCCCCACGGCGCTCGACCTGCCCGTGCTGACCCCGTCCGTGCCGGCCGCGCGGCCGGCCGCTCAGGCGGCTCCCGGGGGCGGCGAGGACTACGAGGACTACGAGCCGACCCTGCCGGACATCCCGGTGATCGGCTCCCCCGCCGCACCGCTGCCGCCGACACCGCCGGTCCCGCCCGCACCGCCGGCGGTCCCCCCGGCCGTTCCCCCGGTTGTTCCCCCGGCACCGGCTCCTCCGGCACCGCCCGCCACACCGCCCGCCGCACCGCCCGTCCCGCCGCAGCCGCCGCACCCGCCGACGGCCTGACCGGCCGTGCGCCGGACGCCCCGGCGCCACGGTCCGCCGCTCCCGAGCGCCCAGCCGCCCGGGGCCGGCGGACCGCCCCACCGTCCTGATCGCATCCACCCCCTCACCCGACGGGAGCCGACCGCCCCATGGCAACACTGGCTAAGCCGAACCTGCCCAGGTTCGACGTGGAGATCTTCCAGAACGAGTACCTGGCCGACGGCGCCCGCGAGGTCAACGCCATCGTCACCGTCACCGCGACCGGCGGCGGCACCTCGGGCGGCCGCCCGCTCGGGATCACCGACGCGGGACCGGCGGGGGCCGAGGCCGCCGCGGCCGTGGTGATCCTGGTGGACTGCTCGGGATCGATGGACTACCCCAAGACCAAGATCAACGGCGCCCGGGACGCCACCGCCGCCGCCATCGACGCACTGCGTGACGGCACCGCCTTCGCCGTGGTCGCCGGCACCCACGAGGCCCGCGACATCTACCCCGGCGACGGCACCCTCGCCACCGCCTCCGCCGCCACCCGCGAGCAGGCCAAGCAATCGCTGCGCCGCCTCACCGCGGCCGGCGGCACCGCGATGGGCACCTGGCTCGCCAAGGCCGACAAGCTCTTCCTCACCCGCCGCGAGATCGCCATCCGGCACACCATCCTGCTCACGGACGGCAACAACGAGCACGAGTCGGCGGAGGACCTGGCCCGCAACATCGAGCGGGTCACCGGCCACTTCACCGCCGACTGCCGGGGTGTGGGCACCGACTGGCGGATCGACGAGCTGCGCACGATCTCCTCCGCATTGCTCGGCACCGTCGACATCGTCGCCGAGCCCTCCGGCCTGGCCGAGGACTTCCGCTCGATGATGGCCGGCGCGATGGGCAAGCAGGTCGCCGACGTCGCGCTGCGGATCTGGACCCCGGCCAACGCCACGGTGAAGTTCGTCAAGCAGGTCGCCCCCGCGGTCGAGGACCTGACCGCCCGCCGCGCCGAGGCCGGGCCCCGGGCCGGCGACTACCCCACCGGCTCCTGGGGCGACGAGAGCCGCGACTACCACGTCTGCGTCGAGGTCCCGGCCGCCGCGGTCGGCAACGAGATGCTCGCCGCCCGGATCAGCCTGGTCCTTCCCCCGCAGGTCGGCGGCGGCGCCCCCGAGGTGCTCAGCCAGGGCCTGGTCAAGGCCGTGTGGACCGACGACCTGGCCTCCTCCACCCGGATCAGCCCGCAGGTCGCCCACTACACCGGGCAGGCCGAGCTCGCCTCCTCCATCCAGGCGGGCCTGGAGGCCCACCGAGCCGGGGACGTCGACACCGCCACCGCCAAGCTGGGCGCCGCCGTCCGGATCGCGCACGCGACCGGGAACGAGGGCACCTACAAGCTGCTGCAGAAGGTGGTGGACGTAGTGGACCCGAAGGAGGGTACGGTTCGGTTCCGTAAGAACGTGAGCGAGGCCGACTCGATGACCCTTGAGACCCGGTCGACCAAGACGGTACGTGTGAAGAAGTGACCGCTGAAGACGTGACCGGGCCGGCACCCCGGCGCGACGCCGCACCGAGCCGGCCCGAAACGAGGGGGACCTGATGCCGATCTGCCCGAGGGGCCACGAGTCGCAGGCCGAGGACTGGTGCGACTTCTGCGGCTTCCCGATGACCCCGCCGGCCCCGAACCCCGGCGCTCACGGCGCCCACGGGGGCTACCCGGGCGCGCCCGGAGCCGCCACCCCCGCCCCCGCGCCCGGCGCACCCGCCGGGTACCCGGAGCACGGCGGTGCGTCCTTCGGCGCGCCACCGCCCCCTCCCCCGATGCCGCCGGGGGCCTTCCCGCAGCCGCCCGCGGCGCCGCAGGGCCTCACCGAGGGCCTGGTCGTCTGCCCGATCTGCCGCAGCCCGCAGACCGGCCGGTTCTGCGAGGAGTGCGGCTACGACTACGAGCTCTCCACGCCCTCGCGCCGCCAGGCCCCGGCCACCGGCGCACCCGCGCCCGGCCCGGCCCAGTCGCGGCCGCTGAACATCCCGGCGGCGTACGGCGGGGCCCCGCAGCAGCAGCCGCAGTCCTCGTACGGCCAGGCGCCGCACGAGCAGCAGCAGTACGGCCACGGCCAGGCTCCGCACGAGCACCAGCAGCACGAGCAGCAGCAGTACGGCCAGGCGCCGCACCAGCAGCCGGCGGCCGGCCGGCAGGCCGTCGCCCCGCCCGTCCCGCAGCAGCCGCACGCCCCGGCGCAGCCGCACACCTACGGCTACCCGCCGGCGGAGGCCGCGTACCCCGAGTCCGCGTTCCCCGAGGCCCCGGTGCGCGAGGACTCCGGCCCGGTGTACGCCCAGCCGGCCGGTCCCGGCCCGAACAACCGCGGCGGCGACTTCGGCACCTCCTTCCACCTCGCCCCGCCGCAGCCACAGCACCCCCAGCAGGAGGCCGCCCCGGCCGAGCCGGTGCGGACCACCTGGATCGCCGTGGTCTCGGCCGACCGGGACTACTTCACCGACATGATGGCCCGCAGCGGCCCCGAGGCGGCCGGCCTGTTCTTCCCGCCGTACTGCCCCGAGCGCCGGATCCCGCTGACCGGCCGCGGCCAGCTGCGGATCGGCCGGCGCAGCCAGCACCGGGGCACCGTGCCGGAGATCGACCTGTCCGTCCCGCCGGAGGACCCGGGCGCCTCGCACCAGCACGCGCTGCTCGCCGAACAGGCGGACGGCAGCTGGGTGCTGGTGGACCAGGACTCGACCAACGGCACCACCGTGAACGGCGGCGCGGAGGCGGTCGCCCCGCACACCGCGGTGCCGCTGAACGACGGCGACCGGATCCACGTCGGCGCCTGGACGACCATCACGGTGCACCGCGCCTGACGGAAGATCACAGCTCCGAAAACTGTTCGGAACGATTTCCTGAGGAAGCGTCACCGACAACTCCGGCCGGGCCGGGCGGAATTCAACATCCGCCCGGCCCGGTTTTGTTCCAGAATCCTCAAGGAACCCACAAATTCACCGTCGCGGGTGTGCACAGGGACACGCTGAAGCCCTAGGCTCAGGGCACATGACTGCAGCTATATCCGCCGACGGCATCCGTCAGCGGTACGGGGATGTACAGGCCGTCGACGGGGTGTCCCTCACCGTCGAGGCCGGCGAGTTCTACGGGATCCTGGGCCCCAACGGCGCCGGGAAGACCACCACCATGGAGATCCTGGAAGGCGTCCGGAAACCGGACGAGGGCCGGGTCGAGCTGCTGGGGATGGCTCCCTGGCCGCGCAATCCGAAACTGCTGCCGCGAATCGGCGTGCAGTTCCAGGCCTCCGCTTTCTTCCGGAAACTGACGGCCCGGGAGACCATCCGCACCTTCGCGTCGTTCTACGGGGTCGGTCCCAAGCGGGCCGATGCGATGCTGGAGCGGGTCGGTCTGGCCGACAAGGCCGAGACCCTGACCGACCAGATGTCCGGCGGCCAGGCCCAGCGCCTGTCGATCGCCTGCGCGCTGGCCCACGACCCGGAGCTCGTCTTCCTGGACGAGCCCACCACCGGTCTGGACCCGCAGGCCCGGCGCAACCTCTGGGACCTCCTGCGCGACATCAACGCCGAGGGCCGCACGGTCGTGCTCACCACGCACTACCTGGACGAGGCCGAGGTGCTCTGCGACCGGGTCTCGATCATGGACCACGGGAAGATCCTGCACACCGGCGCCCCGGCGGCGCTGATCCGCGAGATCGACGACACCGTCCGGATCAGCGTGGCCTCCGGCCAGCTGCCGCTCGACCGGGCCCGCGAGCTGCTCACCGCGGCCGGCGCCGACATCGCCAACCTGGAGGACGACACCGTCTCGCTCTCCGTCTCCACCCGCCTTCCGGCCCCGGTGCTCAGCGTCCTGGCCGAGCAGAGCGCGCTACGCGGCCTCGAGGTGCGCGGCGCCACCCTGGAGGACGTCTTCCTCCAGCTGACCGGACGGGAGTTCCGCGCATGACCGCCTCTACCTCCACCGAGCCGAAGGTGCCCGCCCAGCGGGGCGGTTCGGCCGGCGCCGCCGACGGGCGGGAGCGGGTCAGCGCGTTCTGGAGCCTGTCCCGCGCGATGCTGCTCGGCATGAAGCGCGACCGCACCGCGACGTTCTTCATCCTGCTCTTCCCGCTGGTGTTCCTGGTCTTCTTCGGCACCGTGACCAAGGGCTCCGGCAGCCCGCACGCCAAGGTGGCGCAGGTCGGCGCGGTGAAGCTGTTCGACTCGATCCAGGGCGACGCGCGCAGCGGCCTGAACGATGTCCTCACGATCACCAGGACCGACGACGAGTCGGCCACGCTGGAGAAGGTCCGCAAGGGCGACTTCGACGCGATGATCACGCAGGGCCCGGACGGCAAGGTCGAGCTGCGCTACAGCGCCGCCGACACGGTCCGCGCCGGCGCGCTCCAGGGCATCCTCAACTCGGTGGTTCAGAGCGCCAACCAGGCCGCCACCGGACAGCCCCCGGCCTACGTGCTGGACGCCCAGCAGGTCGAGGACAAGTCGCTCAAGCCGATCCAGTTCCTCACCCCCGGCCTGCTCGGCTGGGCCATCGCCACCGGCGCGGTGTTCGGCGCCGCGCTGACGCTGGTCAACTGGCGCAAGACCAAGGTGCTGCGGCGGCTGCGGCTGGCCCCGATCAGCGCGGGCACGGTGGTCAGCTCCCGGGTCGTGGTCTCCCTGCTGACCGCGCTCCTGCAGAGCACCGTCTTCCTGGTCGTCGCCACGAGCTTCTTCGGACTCAAGCTCACCGGCGACTGGTGGCTGATCATCCCGCTGGTGGTGTGCGCGACGCTCGCCTTCATGTCGATCGGTCTGCTGGCCGGCTCGGTCGCCAAGACCGAGGAGGCCGCCAACGGCATCTCGCAGGTCATCGTGCTGCCGATGTCCTTCCTGTCCGGCTCGTTCTTCCCGCTGGACGGCGCCCCGGGCTGGCTGCAGACCATCTCCAAGGTCATGCCGCTGCACTACCTGGTGAGCGCCGCCCAGTCGGTGCTGACCCGCGGCGGCGGCGTCATGGACGCCCTGCCCACCATGGGCGGCCTGCTGCTCTTCGCGGCGGTGCTGACCGGCATCGCCTGGAAGCTGTTCAAGTGGGAAGACGCCTGACCGGCCTGACCGCTCGACCGGCCTGACCGCTTCGCGCTGATGCCTGACCCCGACGGGGTCGTACGCCCCTGGACCCCCGCCTTTGGTCCTGGTGTACGACCCCGTCGGCGTCTGCGACCATGGTCGGGTGAGAGAGATCCGGCAGGGCACGTTGAGCGAGGAGACCTTCTACGACCAGGTCGGCGGTGAGCCGACCTTCCGACGCCTGGCCCACCGGTTCTACGAGGGCATCGCCGAGGACGAACTGCTGCGGCCGATGTACCCCGAGGGCGACCTCGGCCCGGCCGAGGAGCGCATGGCGCTGTTCCTGATGCAGTACTGGGGCGGCCCGCGCACCTACAGCGACCGGCGCGGCCACCCGCGGCTGCGGATGCGGCACGCGCCGTTCAAGGTCGACCGCGCGGCCCACGACGCCTGGCTGAGGCACATGCGGGCGGCCGTCGACAGCCTGGAACTGGCCGCCGACCAGGAGCGGCAGCTGCTGGACTACCTGACCTACGCCGCCGCCTCGATGATCAACACCGAGGGCTGAGCCGCCCGTTCCGCCCGCCCGGGCCCGGCTAGACCAGCGCGCTGAGCCCGAGACCCGCGCCCGGCGCGGCCACGGTGCGCACCGCCACCGAGCCCGCCGGGGCGCTCAGCCGCAGCCAGCCGCCCGCCCGGTGCACGGACAGCGGGGCGCCGGGCTTCAGGAAGCCCATCACGTACGCGGCGTGCACCGCCCGCAGCGGCAGCTCCGGCAGCGCGGACACCGGACGGGACCAGATCTCGTCGGCCAGCGCGTCCAGCACCGTACGGGTCCGGTGGTGCGCCGGCACGGCCTCGCTGCGCTCGCGGAACTCCCGCACCCCGGCCATGAGTTCGGGGTACACCTCGGCCGCCGGCGGGGACCCGGCCGGCCGCCAGCCGGTGCGCGGCGGCAGCAGCCCGGCCCAGGCCGGGCCGGTCACCGGCGCGGGCAGCGCGACGGCGCCCTCCTCGGCGTCCACGCCGTCCAGCAGTTGGCCCGCCGAGACCGTCAGGTCCACCGGCTCGTCGAGGCGGTCCAGCCGCGCGGTCCGGATCGCCAGCGCGCCCGAACCGCCCAGCGGCAGCCGTCCGAAGACCGCCAGCACGCCGTCCTCGGCGGCCGGCTCCACCGCCTGCAGGCGGACGGCCGCCGCCTTGTCGAAGCGCAGCAGGCGCAGCAGGAAGGCGGAGAGGTCGGCGGCCTCCCCGGCGTCGGTCAGGGCGAGACGGGCGGTGACGGTCAACGCAGCTCAGCTCGAATCATCACGTGGCGGTCAGACCGCGGCGGGCACGGGCTCGTCCATGAAGCGGCCGAGGAACTCCCGCTCCACCGGCGAGATCCGGCGCGGCCGGCCCTCGGCCAGGTCGTAGGGGACGACCACGGTGGACGCCCGGACGTACACGATGTCGGTGCCGTCCTCGGCGACGTCCTTGACCTCGTACGAGACGGTCAGCGAGGCACCGCCGATCTTCGTCACCCAGGTCTCGATGGTGACCGGCTCCGGCCGGTGCACCAGCGGGCGCTTGTAGTCGATCTCGTGGCGCGCCACCACCGAACCGCCCGCGAACTCCCCGGCGCCGGCCGCGGCGGCCTGGGTGAACATGAAGTCGATCCGGGCCTCCTCCAGGTAGCGCAGGAAGACCACGTTGTTGACGTGCCCGAAGGCGTCCATGTCGGACCAACGCAGCGGGCAGGCGTAGATGTGGCGAGCCACGGGTGTTCTCCTCGGTTCCGGTCGCCCGCCGCCGCCGTCGCCTCGGTGGCGACGGGCGGTGGCGGCGGGCCGCGGCCCGGCAGGCCGCCCCGGAGGGCAGTCTGCCGGGCCGTTGTGACGGCTGGGTGTCAGCCTCGGGTCAGCTTCTTGTACGTGGCCCGGTGCGGACGGGCGGCGTCGGCGCCGAGCCGCTCGATCTTGTTCTTCTCGTAGGACTCGAAGTTCCCCTCGAACCAGAACCACTTGCTCTCGCCCTCGTAGGCGAGGATGTGGGTGGCCACTCGGTCCAGGAACCAACGGTCGTGGGAGATGACCACGGCGCAGCCGGGGAACTCCAGCAGGGCGTTCTCCAGCGAGGAGAGCGTCTCGACGTCGAGGTCGTTGGTGGGCTCGTCGAGGAGCAGCAGGTTGCCGCCCTGCTTGAGGGTGAGCGCCAGGTTCAGGCGGTTGCGCTCACCACCGGAGAGCACGCCGGCCGGCTTCTGCTGGTCCGGGCCCTTGAAGCCGAAGGCCGACACGTAGGCGCGGGACGGCATCTCGACCTGGCCGACGTTGATCCAGTCCAGACCGTCGGAGACGACCTCCCAGAGGGTCTTCTTCGGGTCGATGTTGGCGCGGCTCTGGTCGACGTAGCTGATCTTGACGGTCTCGCCGACCTTGACCGTGCCGCTGTCCGGGGTCTCCAGGTCCTGGAGCATCTTGAACAGGGTGGTCTTGCCGGCGCCGTTCGGGCCGATGATGCCGACGATGCCGTTGCGCGGCAGCGTGAAGCTCAGGTCGTCGATCAGGATCTTCTCGCCGAAGGCCTTGTTGAGGTTCTCGACCTCGATGACGACGCTGCCCAGACGCGGGCCCGGCGGGATCTGGATCTCCTCGAAGTCCAGCTTCCGCATCTTGTCCGCCTCGGCCGCCATCTCCTCGTAGCGGGCCAGACGGGCCTTGGACTTCGCCTGGCGACCCTTGGCGTTGGAGCGGACCCAGTCCAGCTCCTCCTTGAGGCGCTTGGCGCGCTTCGCGTCCTTCTGGCCCTCGACCTTCAGACGCGACTGCTTGGTCTCCAGGTACGTGGAGTAGTTGCCCTCGTACGGGTAGGCGCGGCCGCGGTCGAGCTCCAGGATCCACTCGGCGACGTTGTCCAGGAAGTACCGGTCGTGGGTGACCGCGACGACGGTGCCCTTGTACTTCTCCAGGTGCTGCTCCAGCCAGTTCACCGACTCGGCGTCCAGGTGGTTGGTGGGCTCGTCGAGCAGCAGCAGGTCGGGGGCCTCCAGCAGCAGCTTGCAGAGCGCGACGCGGCGCTTCTCGCCACCGGAGAGCTTGGTGACCGGCCAGTCGCCGGGCGGGCAGCCCAGGGCGTCCATGGCCTGCTCCAGCTGGGCGTCCAGGTCCCAGGCCTCGGCGTGGTCCAGCTCCTCCTGGAGCTTGCCCATCTCGTCCAGCAGGGCGTCCGAGTAGTCGGTCGCCATCAGCTCGGCGATCTCGTTGAAGCGGTCGAGCTTCCCCTTGATCTCCTTGACGCCGTCCTGGACGTTCTCCAGCACGTTCTTGGACTCGTCCAGCGGCGGCTCCTGGAGCAGCATGCCGACAGTGAACCCAGGCGAGAGGAAGGCGTCGCCGTTGGAGGGGTGCTCCAGGCCGGCCATCATCTTCAGCACGGTGGACTTACCGGCGCCGTTGGGGCCCACGACGCCGATCTTCGCTCCGGGGAGGAAGCTGAGCGTCACGTCGTCAAGGATGACCTTGTCTCCGTGAGCCTTGCGCACCTTGCGCATCGTGTAGATGTATTCCGCCACGTGAGATCGCTCCGGCGTCGTCGGGAGTATTCGGCTTGCAGCGTTCCATTGTGCCGCACCCGGCCGCGAGCCCCGAACCGCCGGGGTGCCCCTCCGGGGTATCCCGGCCGTGCCCCGCACGCGTCCTCCGCCCCTGCGTCGGCCCCCGACGGGGCGCCCCCGCCCGCCGACCTCCGCTTCCCTCCGCGCGCGACGCAAAAGCCCGGCCCCCCGCAGCGACTGCGGGGGGCCGGGCTCGGCTCTGCGTCAGGGCCTCAGGAGGTCAGTGCCTCGGGGCCCGCGGAACCGGTCAGGCAGTGGTGCGACCGTGGCGGCCGCGGCGGCGCAGGACGAAGACGGCGGCGCCACCGGCCACGACCAGGCCACCGGCAACGGCGGCGAGGATCGGGGTCGAGTCATTGGCACCGGTCTGGGCCAGGCCACCGGTGCCCGGGGTGGTGCTGGTGGGCGCCGGGGAGGGGTGGCCGGCGCCGGTGCTCGGGGTACCCGAGGGGGTGCCGGTCGGGGTGCCGTTCGGGGCCGGGGTGGACGGACCGGACGTCGGCGTGGTGCCGCCGGTGCCGGTCTTGCAGTCCAGGACACCCTCGAAGTCGCGGGTGTAGCCGTTCGGGCCGGAGACGGTGATCTTGTAACCGGTCTTCTCGGCGACCTGGACGAGCACGCTCTCGGTCTTGCCCGGCTGGACGGTCAGCTGCTGCTTGCCGACCGTGACGGTGCCGGCCTCGTCGCCACCGTTGGTGACGGCGACGCGCACGCCGCCGCTGGCGCACTCGACCTTGGCGGTGCTGTCGATCAGCGCGCCCTTGCCCTGCTTCCAGGTGGCCTTGGCCGCGTCGGCGACGCTGAGCTTGCTGGAGCCGGCCAGGATCATGGTCTGGCTGTGGTCCTCACGGGTGTAGCCCTTGCTGAGGAAGACACGGCCGCTGGGCACCACGGTGGAGGCGCTGGCGTTCACGGTGACCGAGCCGTCCGGGGTGCCGGCCGGCACGTCCAGGAACAGCTGGGTGTCCTTGGCGATCGGACCGGCGATCGAGCCGCCGACCGGCTTGCTGTCCTTGTCCAGCAGCTTGACCTTGTCGGCGGAGTCACCGCTGACGGCCAGCTTCACCTCGGAGGCGCTGGAGTTGAGGGTGAACGGGCCGAGCTTGGCGCCGGACTTGCCGGAGACCGAGTCCGGGCTGAGGCTCAGCGAGGGCTTGGGCTCGGCGGCGATGCCCTTGTTGGCGGCACCGGTCAGGTAGTCGCGGAGCTTCTTCGCGTCAGCGCTGTGCGGGACGGCGTTCTTGTTGTCCGAGTACTTCCAGATCGCGGCCTGGGTGCCCGCGGCGGCGTCCTCGGCGGTCAGGCTGCCCGTGCCGGCGGCCTTGGCGAGCGCCGTGAGGTCCTTCACCTGCGGGTAGGAGTTCTCCAGGATCCAGCGGATCTTGGAGGCCGCCTCGACCTTGTTCTTGTCGCCGAGGGAGCTGGAGGCCCAGTCGGACTCCTGGTACTGGATCTTCTTCCGGATGTCGACCGGGAAGCCGAAGTCGATGCAGTAGGTCTGCAGCTCACCGTCGGCGGTCTTGAGGGTGAACAGGCCGCCGTCGACGGTGCCCTCGCCCTCGACGTCGATCTTCTCGCCGAGCATCGTGGGCTGCACCACAGCGGTCACACCCGAGCCCGGGGTGTCCGCCGCGACCGCCGCACCGGCCGCGAACAGTCCTCCGCTCACCGCCAGTCCGGTCGTGAGCATGACAGTGGTTATCCGGGACAGACTCCGCCCCTGCCTCTGGAACATCTGGGATCCCTCCGGGCCGAGCCGCACCGATGGGGCGGTCCGCCGACTTGCCGTGCCGCGCGTGCCCCCTGGAGGCACTGCTGCGGGTATGAACCAGACGAATCCTATTGACCCCCACGAGCCCCGAAACCCCCATGCGAAATCAGGACGATTCCGTATCTGGATCGTTATCAACCCCCTCAGGTTCCACACAAGCTGACGGTCGGCCAGAAACTCTCCGCCACTTTCCGTTATCCGGTCGGGATTGCACGTGCGGGTACAACGACCTTCTCGATCAACATATTTGTCGACAGGGAAGGTCACCGACCGGTCAGTTCAATGCATCCGGCCCGTCACCTCCCCGCCCCCTCTCGGCCACCTCGACCTGTCCTCCCGTCACCGGCCGCGCGCCCGGCGGCAACGCCCGCGGACCGGGCGCCGAAGCCACCGCCGCCACCCCCGCCGGGGCCGCCGCCGGGGCCACCGCGGCCGCCCTGCGGGCCTCCAGTGCGCTCACGATCCACTCCGGCACCACCTCGCCCCCGGACTGCGCCCCGGCCGGCCCCGCGCCGCCCGGCGACTGCCCGCGCACCCCGGCCGCCCAACGGAACGCCGAGGTACCGCGGGTGAGATCGTGTCCGACCGATCGGGCGTCGATCTCCGCCCGACTGCGCCGCGCCTCCCCCTCCCTCCACTCCCGCACCCGCAGCCGGCCGCTCACCAGCACCGGATCGCCCTTGGCCAGCGAGCCGATCAGGTTCACCGCCAGCGCCCGCCAGGCCGTCACCGTCACCCACTGCGTCTCGCCGTCCACCCAGCACTCGCGCTGCCGGTCGTACCGCCGCTCGGTGCAGCCGAGCCGGAAGCTGGCCGTCGGCACCCCGCCGGCGCTTTCCCCGTAGCTCACCTCCGTGGCGACATTGCCGAGCACCGTCACATGCGACTCGTTCACAGCACACTCCGTTCTCGCCGATGCACCGTACGGAATCGACCGGTGCGCCTTGAGCGTGCACTTCGGGAGAAATCCCGGCCAGTGACTTACGAAATCCTGTGGATAACTCGGCCTCATGGAACAGTTGTCACTCGCAGGGGTGAATTTCAGCCTTCCCGGAAGCGCTTCGCCCCCGACTCTTCGCGGCCATGACAACAAACCCGCTGATCGCCGCCCCGGGCGCCGTGCGCCGGAACACCCGCCGGGGACCGTCCGCGCACGTCATCCGACCGACACAACCGCGATTACCGCCCCCACCCGCACCGTCGGCGACACATTCTCCGTGTCGAATCCATAACGGGTGAGGAGGCAGCCCCGTAACGACTGCACAACGTCCGGCGCGGAACACTCCCAGACCGCTGCACGCACGGCCTTCACCTGCGATTATCGGACCGCTCCACCGAACCGACACACCAACGACGGTGTCGTCACACTCGGACGAGGAACTGGACACCCTTATCCTGTCCCCGACAGGACGAGGGCCCGCCAACCCCCACCCCCACCCTCCGGCACGGGGCGGACCGCGCGCGCCCCGGCGCTCGTCGCCCGATCCCGGCCACGGTCACGCCCACCCGGGCGCCGCCCGTCCCGCCCCCATAGCTCAGCGGATAGAGCACCCGCCTTCTAAGCGGTAGGTCGCAGGTTCGAATCCTGCTGGGGGCACCATCCCGCAATTCCCGCAGGCCACCGGCGCCAATCGCGACTACGCGTAGCCGGGCCGACTCCCCCGGTAATGCCGAGCACCCACCGCGCATAAGCCGTGACAATGCGTGTCGTGCCCGCCGCGAAAACGACCGCCGGCCAATGCCGTCGGTTCCGGGAATCACGCGGCGGGAATGGCGCGGTTCGGACATTCCCGCCAGGCTCCGCAAACGGCGGAAATCCCGGGCGAATCCCCCACCCAGGAACATTCCGACAGCCTTCCGGCAGCCGGTCGGCCCGCCGGCCAGTCCACTGGCCGGCCTAGCGGTCAGTCCACCGGTCAGTCCGCCGGTCGGCCCGCCGCCCCTGCCAGATGGGCGTCCAGCAGGGCGATCTGCCGTTCCGGCGGGAACTCCTCCGGGGCGAACAGCGCCTGCACCACCAGCCCGAGCACGAAGGCCTGCGCCCCGGCGGCGACTTCGGCCGGGTCGGCCTGCGCCGGGAGCTCCCCGAGCCGCTGGGCGTCCGCGACGAGCTCGGTGAGCGCCACCCGCGAGCGGGCGTAGCGGCCCGCGTGCGCGGCCGCCAGCTCCGGATCGGCCAGGGCGTGGTCCCAGGAGCCGACCCAGATCCGGTTGCCGGCCGACGCCTCCGCGTCCAGCGGCAGGACGTCGAGCAGCGCCGCCCGCAGCCGGGGCAGTCCGGCGGGCGGCGGCGGGCTGCCGTCGGCGGGCGCGGTGCGCCGGGGCCGTTCGCCCGAGCGCCGGTCCAGTTCCTCCAGGGCGTGGCTCAGCAGTGCCCGCTTGTTCGGGAAGTAGTGCGTCAACAGTCCGGTGGAGGCACCCAGTTCGGCGGCCACGGCGCGCAGGGTCAGCCCCTCGAAGCCCCGGCTGGAGAGCACCCGCCACACCCCCTCGGACACGTCCGAGCGGCGGGCGTCATGGTCTCCACGGGCCGGCGTCATGGGGGCTATCGTACATACCAAACGTTTGTTATGAATGATTCCGACCAGTCCGCGCCCCACCCGCGAAAGGCCCGCCCGTGTTTGCCGTACCGCTCACCGACCACGCCGAACTGCGCCCGCTGGAGCCGTGGCAGGCCCCCGAGTTCCTGGCCCACATCGACCGGGCCCGCGCCCACAACGACCCGTGGATCCCGTGGGCCACCTTCTCCACCGACCTGGACTCGGCCCGCGCCACCCTGCAGCGCTACGCCGACGGCCAGGCCGCCGACCAGAAGCGGATCTACGGCATCTGGCTGGACGGCACGCTGGTCGGCGGCGTGATGTTCGTGGGCTTCGACACCAAGTCCGGCGTCTGCGAGATCGGCGCCTGGACCGAACCGGCCGGCGAGGGCCGCGGGCTGATCACCGCCGCCGTCCGGCAGCTCCTCGACTACGCCTTCGTCACCCGCGGCCTGCACCGGGCCGAGTGGTGGTGCACCTCCGTCAACACCCGCAGCCGCGCCGTCGCCGAGCGGGTCGGCATGCGGCGGGACGGCGTGCTGCGCGAGTGGTACCTGCACAACGGGGTCCGCCTCGACAAGGAGATCTGGGCGATCCTGGCCTCCGAGTGGGCCGCCCGGACCTGAGGCCGGAAAGCCCAGGGCCCGGTGGACTCCCCGCAGTCCACCGGGCCCCGCCCCGTCCGAGCGGCCGCTCGGACGCCTCAGGCCGCGAGCACCGGCCGCGCCTCCTCCGCCCCGGCGCCCGTGCTCCCGGCGCCCTCGGCCTCGCCCTGCGCCGGCCGCAGCCGCAGCGCGAGCAGCAGCGCCAGCGCCAGCACCCCGCCCGCCGACAGGAACACCACGTCCACGGCGTCGGTGAAGCTGCGCACCGCGTGCTCGTGCGCCGCGCCGGCGAGCGTACGGACCGCGCCGAGCGTCCGCCCGGGCTCGCCCGTCTCGTAGGCCCGGGCCAGCACGGTGCCGAACAGCGCCGCGCCGAGCGCGCTGCCGAGGGTCTGGAAGAAGCGCACCCCGGTGGTCGCGACACCGAGCTGGTGCCGGGGCACGGCCTCCTGCACCACCGTGATCAGCTGGCCGATCAGCTGGCCCAGCCCGCAGCCCAGCAGGGCGAGTTCGGCCAGCACCGCCCAGAGCCCGGTGTCCGGCCCGCTGAGGCCGAGCAGGCCCAGGGCGAGCGCCGCGCAGCCCGCACCGGCCACCAGGAAGGTCCGCGTCGAGTGGCCGCGGGCGGTCAGCCTGCCGACCAGCAGGCCGACCGCGGTCATGCCGGCGGCCATCGGGATCAGGTAGAGGCTGGCCGAGGTCGGGGCGACCTCGCGGGCGATCTGCAGGTAGAGCATCACGTAGACGATCGAGCCGGTCATGGCGACGCCGACCAGGCCCTGGATGGCGAAGCCGAGCCGCACCGCGCGGATCCGGAACAGTGACAGCGGCAGGATCGGCTCGGCGGCGGTGGCCTGGCGCCACAGGAAGAGTCCCAGCGCGGCCAGGACGGCGGCGCAGAGCCCGAGGATCACCGGGGAGTTCCAGGCGTGGTCCTTGCCGCCCCACTCGGTGATCAGCAGCAGCCCGGTGGCGAAGGCGGCGGCCAGGGCCGCGCCGAGGAAGTCCAGGCTCCGGCGGCCCGCGGCCGGCGGCAGCTTGACGGCCAGGGCGATGCCGGCCAGGGCGAGCAGGCCGAGCGGCAGGTTGATGTAGAAGATCCAGCGCCAGCTCAGGTGGTCGGTGAACAGCGCCCCGATCAGCGGGCCGACCGCCATGCCCAGGCCCGCGACGATCCCGCCCATCGCGCCGCCCTTGCCGCCGCGTCCGGCCGGCTCCTTGAGGTGGGCGATGACCACCATGGTGACGCTCATCAGCCCGCCGCCGCCGATGCCCTGGACGGCGCGGAAGGCGATCAGCTGGCCCATCGACTGCGCGGCCCCGCACAGCCCGGAGCCGAGCAGGAAGGTGCCGAGGGCGCCGATCAGCACCCGCTTGGCGCCGTACAGGTCGCAGAGCTTGCCGTACAGCGGCAGCAGTGCGGTGGCGGCGAGCGAGAACGCGCTGATCAGCCAGGGCAGCCGGTCGACGCCGTGCACGGGGTCGAGGTCGCGGACGATCGGCACGGTGGCCGCCGACACGATGTTCATGTCGAGCACGGCCAGCACGATCGTGACCAGGCAGAGCAGCATGGCCAGCCTTTGTCGGGCCGGTGTCATCGGGGCGGGTGCGGTCAAGGCGGCGGATGCCATAGGGAAGTCCCCCCAGCGTCAGTGGAATTCGGCCCGGACGGATGCGGTCGGGCGGGCTCGCCCTCACCATGGCAGGATTTTTATACCCGGTCAACACTTCATCCCGGCACATCTTTCAGCCTGGTCAACCTTTGATCCTGGTACAGTTCCCCCATGGAGACGCGCACCGGCACGGACGTCGGCCTCGACCTCGACCTCGACGCACTCCCCCTGCGCGAGCGGAAGAAGATCCGGACCGCCCGGCGGATCTGGCGCACCGCCGTCACACTGTTCGCCGAACGGGGCTTCGACCAGGTCTCCGTGGCCGAGATCGCGGCCGCCTCCGAGGTGTCCAAGATGACCGTCTTCAACTACTTCCCGTCCAAGGAAGACCTGGTCCTGGGCCCGATGGAGCACCACCTCGACGAGCCAGCCCGGGTGGTGCGCGAACGCGCCCCGGGCACCTCGGCGGTGGCGGCACTGCGCGAACAGTTCCTGTCGGCGCTCGCGGTGTTCGACCCGGCGACCGGCCTGAGCGACCAACAGGTCGTGCTCGACGTGGTCCGGCTGATCCACCGCACCCCGGCCCTGCTGATGCGCACCACCGCCGGCTTCGACCACCAGGCACAGGCCCTGCTGGCCGCCGAGCTGCTCGCCCAGGACCCGGCCCACGACGAGCTGACCGCCCAGCTCGCCGCCGCCCAGCTGATGGCCGCCCGGCTCACCCTGACCGGCCGCAACCAGCGCCGGATGCTGACCGGCGAACGCGCCGAAGACGCCCTGCCCGCCGCGCTCGACGCGGCCCGCCGCGCCTTCGCCCTGGTCGAACGGGGCCTCGGGGACTACTGCGCCGGTACCGCCTGACAGAGTGGGCGCACCACGACCGACCGGAGGTGCGCATGGACCAGCCGCTGCTCACGCGGGACCGCTCCGCCCTGCCCGCCCAGGCCGAGGGCCTCAACGCGTACGTCGGCGAGGACGGCGTCGCGGTGCTGGAGTTCGCCCGCCCGCACCGCCGCAACGCGGTGACCCTGGCGATCTGGGCGGCCCTGCCCAAGGTGCTGGAACAGCTCGCCGGGCACGAGGGCGTGCGCGCCCTGCTGCTCACCGGCGCCGGCAATACCTTCAGCGCGGGCGCCGACATCGGCGAACTCGCCGAGGTGTACGGCGATCCGGAGCGCGCGGACGCCTACCACGCGGTCAACGTCGCCGCCGAGGAGGCGCTGGCGGCCTTCCCGCACCCGACGATCGCCGTGGTGCACGGCGCCTGCGTGGGCGGCGGCTGCCAGCTGGCCGTCGCCTGCGACCTGCGCTTCGTCGCCGAGGACGCCCGGCTGGGGATCACCCCGGCCAAGCTCGGCGTGGTCTACCCGGCGGTGCCGACCCTGCGGCTGGCCCGGCTGGTCGGCCCGGCCCGCGCCAAGTACCTGCTGTTCTCCGGCGAGTTGGTGCCGGGCCGGGACGCACTGCCGCTGGGCCTCGCCGAACGCGTCCTGCCGGACGCCGAACTCGACGCCGCCGCACTGGACTTCGCCCATGTGCTGACCCGCCGCTCGCCGCAGACCATCGGCGCCGTGAAGGCCGCCCTGGCCGTCCCGCCGGAGCGGGCGGCCGAGGCGCTGGCCCCCTGGGAGCGCCGCTCCCGCGAGGCCTCGGACGTGCACGAGGGCCTCGCCGCCTTCCTGGAGGGCCGCCCGGCCCGCTTCTGAGCCGGCCGGCCCGGCGGCGGGTGCGGCAGTCGGCCCGGCGGCGGGCGCGGCAGCGAGACACATACGATCATCCCGCCGGCACCGCCGACCGGCGGCCCGTCCCGCCCCCTTCACCACCGGAGCAGCACCCCGATGACCACCGAGGCCACGGCCGCCACCACGAGCCGGACGACCTGGGCCCGCCGGATCACCGACGGCGTCGAGCCGAAGAACGTGATCATCGCGGTGCTGCCGCTGATGGGCGGCCTGCGCCACGGCTGGCCGGGCCTCGGCTGGGCGGCCTTCGCCGCCCTGTTCGCGGCCGTCATCCCGACCCTGTTCATCCGACGCGGCATCCGCAAGGGCACCGTGGAGGACCGCCACGTCGGCCACCGGCAGCGCCGGCTGACCGTCCTCCCGTTCATCATGGGCTCCGTGCTGACCAGCTTCGCGGTGATGATCCGGCTGGACGCCCCGGCCGACCTGACCGCGATGGTGCTGGCGATGTTCGCCTCGCTGATCCCGATCCTGGTGATCACCGTCTGGTGGAAGGTCTCCGTGCACACCGCCGTCCTCAGCGGCGCGGTGGTCTGCCTCGGCATCGCGCTCGGCCAGCTCTGGCTGCTGCTCTACCCGCTGGTCGGGGCGGTCGGCTGGTCGCGGGTGGTGCTGCGGGACCACACCACCGCGCAGACCGTCGTCGGCGCGGTGGTGGGCGCCCTGACCGCCGGGCTCACCTTCTGGCTCGCCCGGTAGTCCCGGCCGTTCGGCACGGCCGTCAGGCACGGCCGCTCAGCGGATCGGCATCCCCGAGATCGCCCGGGCGATCACCAGCCGCTGGATCTCGCTGGTCCCCTCGAAGATCGAGTAGATCGCGCTGTCCCGGTGCATCCGCTCCACCGGGTACTCCCGGGTGAAGCCGTTGCCGCCGAGGATCTGCATCGCCTGCGCCGTGACGTACTTGGCCGTCTCGCCCGCGTACAGCTTGGACATCGAGCCCTCGGCCGCGGTGAACGGCTGGTTGGTGACCGCCATCCAGGACGCCCGCCACACCAGCAGCCGGGCCGCGTCGATCCGGGTCTTCATGTCGGCGAGCTGGAAGGCCACACCCTGGTTGTCGATGATCGGGCGGCCGAACTGCTCCCGCGTCTTCGCGTAGTCCAGCGCCACCTCGTACGCGGCCCGGGCGATGCCGATCGCCTGCGCGCCGACCGCCGGGCGGGAGGCCTCGAAGGTGGCCATCGCCGCGTTGCCCCGGCCGCCCGGGCGCTTGACGCCCTCGCGGGCCCGGGCCAGCCGCTCGTCCAGCTTCTCCTTGCCGCCGAGCAGGCAGCTGCCGGGCACCCGGACACCGTCCAGCACCACCTCGGCGGTGTGTGAGGCCCGGATGCCGTGCTTCTTGAACTTCTGGCCCTGGCTCAGCCCGGGCGTGCCCGGCGGGACGACGAAGGAGGCCTGCCCCTTGGCGCCGAGCTCCGGGTCGACGGTGGCGACCACGACGTGGACGGCGGCGATCCCGCCGTTGGTGGCCCAGGTCTTGGTGCCGTTGAGCACCCACTCGTCCTTGGCCTGGTCGTACACCGCCCGGGTGCGCAGCGCGGAGACGTCGGAGCCGGCGTCCGGCTCGGAGGAGCAGAAGGCGGCCACCTTGAGGTCGTCCGGGGTGCCGAACATCTGCGGGGTCCAGGTGCCGATCTGCTCGTCGGTACCGTTGGCCAGCACCGCGACGGCGGCCAGCGTGGTGCCGACGATGGACAGCCCGAGGCCCGCGTCGCCCCAGAACAGCTCCTCCATGGCGATCGGGATGCCGACGCCGGAGGGGTCGAAGTACTGCTGGGCGTAGAAGTCCAGCGAGTAGATGCCCAGCTTGGCGGCCTCCTGGATGATCGGCCAGGGGGTCTCCTCGCGCTCGTCCCACTCGGCCGCGGCCGGGCGCATCACGTCGGCGGCGAAGCCGTGCAGCCAGTCGCGTACGGCGAGCTGGTCCGCGCCCGGGTCCAGCGAGAACGTGCTGCTCATGGGTACTTGCCTCCGAAGACGTGTGCGGCCGACCGGGGTGTTACCTCGGGTAACATCGTCGGAGTCTGCTACTGATTGGTAACCGGTGTCAACGCCCGTACCCGGGGTCAACACCCCTGACCGGTGCCGATGCCGAGTCAGCCCCCCAACTCCGAGGAGCAGCGCATGTCCCGAGAGCCCCGCCGCGAGCAGCTGCTCAACGCCGCCGACCGGGTCATCCAGCGCGAGGGACCGGGCGCCAGCATGAACACCATCGCCGCCGAGGCCGGCATCACCAAGCCGATCCTCTACCGACACTTCGGCGACCGGAACGGCCTGATCAGAGCCCTCACCGAGCGCCACACCGGGGGTCTGCTGGCCGCCGTCCGGGCCGCCCTCGCCGAGCCGCTGGAGCGCCGCGACCGGGTCGAGCACGTGCTGGACACCTACCTCGCCGGGATCGAGGCCCGCCCCCAGGTCTACCGGCTGCTCACCCACCCCGAGCCGGGCGACCCGAGCGGCGCCGGCAACGCGCTCGCCCCCGCGCTCAGGCAGATCGCCGAGGAGATCACCCGGGCCGTGCAGAGCCAGGTCGACCTCGGCGCCGACCGCGACCTGCTCGCCGAGGCCTGGGGCCGGGGCATCACCGGCATGGTGCTGGCCGCCGGGGACTGGTGGCTGGAGACCAAGCCCTGCTCGCGCACCCGGATGGTGCAGGCACTGGCCGATCTGCTCTGGGGCCGTCTGGCCGCCGCCGCGGACCTGCCGACCGCCGTCCTGCCGACCGCCCTCGTCGAGCCGGCGGCCCCGGCGGCCGACTGAACTCCCGCTGGCCGAAGGCCCCCGAGCGCTCCTCCGGCCGAACGGCCGCTGCGCGCACGACCCTTGTGCGGCAGGCGGCACCAGGGGCATCATCGGGCCCCCACCCCCCCGCCGTGCGAGGTCCCCGATGCGCCTGCGCCGCACCGCCGTCGCCCTGCTGCTCGCCGTCACCGCCGCCCTGAACGCCGCCCCTGCCCAGGGCGCCCCGGATTACGGCACCGCGGATTACGGCGCCCCGGACTACGGCGCCGCGGATTACGGCGCTCCGGCGGCACGCTTCCCCACCGGCACGGCCACCGGCCCGGACGGCCGCACCGCCCTCACCGACGCCCGGGGCCGCCGGCTCCAGCTGCGCGGCTTCAACCTCGACAAGTACGCCGAGGCCACCGAGGCCGACCTCGAAGCCGTCGCCACCCAGGGCTTCACGCTCGTCCGGCTGCCGGTCTCCTGGACCAGGCTGGAGCCCCGGCGCGGCACGCTCGACCCCACCGAACTGCACCGCCTGCAGCAACTCCTCGGCCGGGCCGACCGCCTGGGCCTGCTCGTCCTGATCGACTTCCACCAGGACGTCTACGGACCGGAGTTCGGCGGCGGCACCAACGGCATCCCGGTCTGGGCCACCCGGGACGACGGCCTGCCCTTCACCCCGGACCCGGACGACTGGTTCGCCGGCTACTTCCAGCCCGCCGTCCAGGCCGCCTTCCGCCACCTCTACGACGACCCCGACCTGCGCGCCTGGCAGGCCGACTTCTACACCCGGCTCGCCCGCGAACTGCGCGGCCACCGCTCGCTGTTGGGGTACGACCTGTTCAACGAGCCGTTCGGCCCGGTGGACGGCGACCCGACCGACCCGGCAGTGCTGGCCGCCGCCTCCGCCGCCCTGGAACAGGGGCGGCTCGCCGACATGTACCGCCGCCTGATCGCCGCCGTGCGCCGGGCCGACACCCGCGCCTGGCTGTTCGTGGAGCCGACGGTCCTGGTCGGCCAGGGCGTGCCGACGCGACTGCCCGGCTTCACCGACCCGCGCCCCGGCGCACCCCGGCTCGGCTACGCGCCGCACTTCTACGACACCGCCGTCGAGAACGGCGCCGACTGGGACCCGTCCGACGGCTTCGTCGAGCAGTACACCGCCGCGATCACCGCCTACCCCGCCGCCCACCGCCTGCCGGTGCTGGTCGGCGAGTGGGGGCCGCCGAACTCCCGTACGCCGGGCAACCGCCTGCTGGTCCGCCGGCAGGTCGCCGCGATGGACGGCTTCGCCGAGGGCTGGACCATGTGGTACTGGTGCCGGGGCACCGGCGGCTACTGCGCGCTCGACCCGGCCGGGCTCCCCGCCCCCGGCGACGAGCCCGCCTTCGGCCCGTACCCGGCCGCCGTGGCCGGCACCGGCGTCCGCACCGACGGCGGGACCGTGCGCTGGAGCGCCGACGGCACCGGGCGCGGCAGCGAACTCGTCCTGCCGCCCGCCGCGTTCCCGCACGGCGCGAGCGTGGCGGTCTCCCCCGCCGATGCCCACGTCGAGGTCGAGCAGCCCACGGCCGGACACGCGGGAACCGTACGGATCCGGCTCCCGCACGCCCGACCGGGCACCGCCGTGGCGGTCACGCTCAGCCCGAAGTGATCAGGCCAGCCCCCGGCGGGCCAGCAGCGGTCCGGTCTCCGGCGCCCGGCCGACCACCGCGCGGAAGGATTCCAGCGGGTCCCGGCCGAACCCGCGCGCCAGCAGCTCGCGCCGGAACAGCTCGCCGCTCTCCCGCACCGACCGCCCGTTGCCCTCGAACCACTGCACGGTGTCGGCGTCCAGCACCTCCGACCAGATGTAGGCGTAGTACGCCGCGCTGTAGCCGCTGGCGAAGATGTGCTGGAAGTACGCCGTCCGGTAGCGCGGCGGGATGGCGTCCACCGCGACCCCGGCGGCCGCGAGCGCCCGGGCCTCGAACTCCTCGGCGTCCGCGATCTCCGCGCCCTGCGGCACGGTGTGCCAGGCCCAGTCCAGCAGCGTGGCCGCCAGGTACTCCACCGTCCGGAAGCCCTGCCCGAAGCCCTCGGCCGCCACCATCCGCTCGACCAGCTCGGCGGGCAGCGGCTCCCCGGTCTCGTGGTGGCGGGCGTAGTTGGCCAGTACCTCCGGCCGGACCATCCACATCTCGTTGACCTGCGACGGGAACTCCACGAAGTCCCGCGGCACCGAGGTGCCCGAGAACCGCCGGTACCGCACGTCCGAGAACAGCCCGTGCAGCGCGTGCCCGAACTCGTGGAAGAGCGTGCGCACCTCGTCCCAGGACATCAGCACCGGCTCGCCGGGCGCCGGGCGCGGGATGTTGAGGTTGTTCAGCACCACCGGCCGCTGCCCGGTCAGCCCGGACTGCTCGACCAGCGAGTCCATCCAGGCCCCGCCGCGCTTGGACGCCCGGGCGTGGAAGTCCCCGATGAACAGGCCCAGCGGGGTGCCGTCCTCCTCGAACACCTCGTAGACCCGCGCGTCCGGGTGGTGGGCCGTCAGGTCCGGCCGCTCGGTGAAGCTCAGCCCGTATGCCAGCCGCGCCGCGAAGAACACGCCGTCGCGCAGCACCCGCTCCAGCTCGAAGTACGGGCGCAGCACCGCCGCGTCCACCTTGAAGGAGTTCTGCCGGACCTTCTCCGAGTAGTACGCCCAGTCGTGCGCGGCGATCTCCTCGATCCCGTCCTCGGCCGCCGCCTGGGCCAGCTCCACGGCCTCCCGGCGGGCGTTGGCCACGGCCGGACCGACCAGGCGGGCCAGCAGGGCGGAGACCGCCTCGACCGTGCCGGCCGTCTCGTCCGCCACCACGTACGCGGCGTGGCTCGGGTGCCCCAGCAGCGCGGCCCGCTCGGCGCGCATCGCCGCCATCCGGATCGCGATCGGGCCGTTGGCCTCGATGCCCCGGCCGAGCGAGGCGGCGAGCAGCCGCTCGCGCACCGAGCGGTCGGTGAGCTGGGACAGCACGGGCTGGCCGGAGGTGTTCTGCAGGCTCAGCACGAACGTGCCCTCGCGGCCGAGCACCCGGGCGTTCTCCGCGGCGCCGGCGATCGCGCCCTCGGACAGCCCGGCCAGCTCCTCCGCCGAGTCCAGGACCAGCGCGTTGGCCCGGTTCGCGGCGTTCACGTTCTGCTGGAACGTGGTGCCCAGCGCGGCGAGTTCGGCGTTCAGCTCACGCAGCCGGGCCTGCTCGGCCTCGCCCAGCCGCGCGCCGGAGCGCTCGAAGCTCGTGTACCAGCGCTCCAGCAGCCGCAGCGACTCCGGGTCCAGGCCGAGCTCGGCGCGGGTCCCGTACAGCGCCTCGACCCGGGCGAACAGCGCGCGGTCCAGGTGGATCGCGTCGTGGTGGACGGCGAGCAGCGGGCTGACCTCGGCGTCCACCTCGTCCAGCAGGTCGGTGGTGTCGGAGGAGGACTGGTTGCGGAACACCGCGTCCACCCGGCGGAGCAGTTCCCCGGAACGTTCCAGGGCCACCAGGGTGTTCTCGAAGGTCGGCAGGCTCCGGTCGGCGGTGATCGCCGCGATCTCGGCCAGCTGCTCGGCCATCCCGCGCTCGTAGGCGGGCAGGTAGTGCTCCTCCCGGATCTCCGCGAAGGGGGGCAGCTCGTAGTCCAGCGTGCTGGGCTGGAAGAACGGGTTCTCGGTCATTTCGCCGACCCTACGCGGTGTCACCCACCCTGCCTATGCGGCCCTCCACCCGTTGTCGTACCCACCCGTTAACGTCAGCTCAGCAGCCTTGTGGTCCGTGCGGCCGCAAGCCCGCACACCCGTAAGCCGCACATCCGTAGGCCCGCACACCCGTGCCCGTACCCGCACGCCCCACCGCGCGCCGGAGAGGAGCAGCCCCCGTGGCACCCAGGACCGCCCTCGCGCCCGACCCGCACGGCCCCGGCGGCCGGCTCCAGCCGCTGGACGACGCGGGCGCCCCGCTCGGCCCGCCCGAGACCGTCCGCGACCTCGCCGCCGCGGTCGCCGCCCGGGAGGCCGCCGGGAGCGATCGTCCGCCGGGGCCCCGCTGGGTCTGGGCCGCCGCCGACTCCGCGTACGCCCCGCTGCTGGCGCGCCTGCCCGACCGGCTCGCCCGCTGCCACGACCTGCGGCTGGTCGAGGCCCTGCTGCTGGCGCACGAGGGCAGGTTCGGCGCGCCCCGCTCGCTCGGCGCCGCCTGGTCCCGGCTGCGCGGCCTGCCCGTCCCGGCGGACCTGCCCGAGCCCGGCCTGGCCGAGGCCGACGGCGGCCAGGACACCCTGTTCGCCCCCGACCGGCTGCAACTTCCGCCCGGCGCCGACCCGTTGGCCGCCGTGGTCGCCGTCCACGCGGAGCAGCAGCGCCGGATCGCCGCGATCGCCGACCCGGGCGCCCGGCAGCGGTTCCGGCTGCTGGTCGCCGCCGAATCGGCCGGCGCCCTGGTGGCCGCCGAGATCGCGCACGACGGCCTGCCCTGGCGCACCGACGTCCACGACCGGCTGCTGACCGAACTCCTCGGCCCCCGCCCGACCGTCCCCGGCACCCAGCCGCGGCTGCTCGCCGACCTCGCCGCCGAACTCCAGCAGGCCCTCGGCGGCAAACCGTTCAACCCCGACTCGCACACCCAGGTGCTGCGCGCCTTCGCCGACGCGGGCATCCAGCTCGGCTCCACCCGCTCCTGGGAGCTCAAGGGCATCGACCACCCGGCCGCCCAGCTGCTCATCCGCTACAAGGAGCTCTCCCGGATCCACGTCGCGCACGGCTGGGCCTGGCAGGATGCCTGGGTCCGCGGCGGCCGCTTCCGGCCCGAGTACGTGGTCGGCGGCGTGGTCTCCGGCCGCTGGGCCAGCCGCGGCGGCGGCGCCCTGCAGATCCCGCGCATCCTGCGCCGGGCCGTGGTCGCCGACCCGGGCTGGCTGCTGGTGGTCGCCGACGCCGCCCAGCTGGAGCCCCGGGTGCTCGCCGCGCTCTCCCAGGACGCCGGGCTGGCCCGCACCGCGGCCGGCGGCGACCTGTACGAGGCGCTCGCCGCCACCGCCTTCCAGGGCGACCGGGAGAAGGCCAAGCTCGGCCTGCTCGGCGCCATGTACGGGCAGACCAGCGGCGACATCGGCCCGCTGCTGAACACCCTGCGCCGCCGCTACCCGGCCGCGATGGGCTACGTCGAGGCCGCCGCCCGCACCGGCGAGGACGGCGGCGTGGTCGCCTCCCGGCTGGGCCGGGTCTGCCCGCCGGCCTCCGCCGACTTCCTCGACCTCACCGAGGCCGACACGGCGGGCGAGGCCGGCGGCCGCACGGCCCGCGCCCGCGGCCGCTTCACCCGCAACTTCGTCATCCAGGCCAGCGCCGCCGACTGGGCCCTCGCCCTGCTCGCGGCGCTGCGCCGGCGGCTGGCCGAACTGCCGGCGGCCGGCCCGGCGGACCGCCCGCACCTGGTGTTCTTCCAGCACGACGAGGTGGTGGTGCACACCCCGGCCAACCTGGCCGACGAGGTGGCCGCCGCCGTCGCCGAGGCCGCCGACGAGGCCCGCCGCCTGGTGTTCGGCGACACCCCGGTGCGCTTCCCGCTCACCACGGCGGTGGTGGACTGCTACGCCGACGCCAAGTAGCCGACGCCGAGCAGCCGACGCCGGTAGCCGACGCCGAGCAGCGCCACCGCGGCCGGGATCAGGGCTTGCGGGATCAGGGCTTCCGGGATCAGGGCTTGCGGGATCAGAGCTTCCGGAATCCCCGCGCGTCCTCGGCCGCCGCGACCACCTCGGCCAGCCCCGCCCCGGTCGAGGCGGTGACGGCGGCGGCCACCGCGCCCTCCACGAACGGCGCGTCCACCAGCTTCACGCCCGGGCGCGGCTCGTCCTCCAGCACCGTGACGGCGGTGAGCACCGAGCTGCCGAGGTCCGGCAGCACGACCACGCCCGCCCCGCCGTCCGCCCGCGCGATCGCCCCGGCGATCAGCTCGTAGCTGGTGCCGAGCCCGCCGTCCTCCGTCCCGCCCGCGACCACCACCCGTACGCCGTCCGGGGCGAGTTCGCCGAGCAGCTCGCGCAGCCCGTCCGCGAGCCGGGCGCTGTGCGAGACCAGAACAATGCCCACGTTTTCGCTCATGCCGTCGACCCTACGGTCCGGTCCCACTGCTCCGGGAGAGTGACCGGAATCGTGCGTGTCGCACCCCGTGCCCACCACCCCCGTCTGGCGTAGCGTCGGGGCAGGCTGTTGCGTCCTCACCAAGGGAGCGAAGAGCGTTGAAGAAGCTGATCAACACCCCGGAGAGCGTCCTGGAGGACGCCCTGGCCGGCTTCGCCGCCGCCCATCCGGAGCTGACGGTGGACATCCCGAACCGGGTGATCACCCGGGCCGCCCGCCCGGCCGGGCCCAAGGTCGCGCTGATCTCCGGTGGCGGCTCCGGCCACGAGCCGCTGCACGGCGGCTTCGTCGGCCCCGGCATGCTCGACGCCGCCTGCCCGGGCGAGGTGTTCACGTCCCCCGTTCCGGACCAGATGCTGGCCGCCGCCAAAGCGGTGGAGAACGGCGCCGGCGTCGTCTTCGTCGTGAAGAACTACACCGGCGACGTGATGAACTTCGAGCTCGCCGCCGAACTGGCCGCCGAGGAGGGCCTGGAGGTCCGCACCGTCCTGGTCAACGACGACGTCGCGGTCGAGGACTCCACCTGGACGGCCGGCCGCCGCGGCACCGGCGCCACCGTGCTGGTCGAGAAGACCGCCGGCGCACTGGCCGAGCGCGGCGCCCCGCTGGACGAGGTGGCCGCCCTGGGTGAACGGGTCAACGCCGCCTCCCGCTCCTTCGCGATCGCGCTCACCGCCGCCACCGTCCCGGCCGCCGGCAAGCCCGGCTTCGACCTGCCCGAGGACGAGATCGAGGTCGGCGTCGGCATCCACGGCGAACCCGGCCGGCGCCGGGAGAGGCTCCGCCCGGCCCGCGAGCTGGCCGCCGAGGTCGTCGAGACCATCCTGGCCGACCACCACCTGACCCCGGGCGACGAGGTGATCGCGCTCCTCAACGGCCTGGGCGCCACCCCGCTGCTGGAGCTGTACGTGGTCTACGGGGAGGTCGCCGCCCGGCTCGCCGAGCGCGGCATCACGGTGGCCCGCAGCCTGGTCGGCAACTACGTGACCAGCCTCGACATGGCGGGCTTCTCGCTCACCCTGACCAAGGCCGACACCCAGTTGCTGGAGCTCTGGGACGCCCCGGTCGACACCCCCGCCCTCAAGCGGGCCTGAGGAGGATCCGCGATGGACCCCGACACCCCGATGTCCGGCACCCCGATGTTCGACACCACGCCGGCCGAGGCCTGGATCCGCGGGATCGCCGCGGCCGTCGAGAAGGAGCAGTCCCGGCTCACCGAGCTGGACTCGGCGATCGGCGACGGCGACCACGGCAGCAACCTCCGGCGCGGCTTCGCGGCCGCCCTCACCGCTCTCGACGGCCTCCGGCCGGCCGGGCCCGGCGCCGTCCTCACCAAGACCGGCACCACGCTCATCTCCAAGGTCGGCGGCGCCTCCGGCCCGCTCTACGGCAAGGCCTTCCGCGCCATCGGCGCCGCCCTGCCCGGGCCCGCCGACCCGGCCGCCCTCGCCGAGGCACTGTCCGCCGGGCTGGACGCCGTCCGCCTCCTCGGCAAGGCCGAACCCGGGGACAAGACCATCGTGGACGCCTGGACCCCGGCCGTCGCCGCCTTCCGCGCCGCGGCCGCCAAGGGCGCCACCCTCCCCGAGGCCGCCGGCGCGGCCGCCGACGCCGCCGAACAGGGCGCCCGCGACACCGTCCCCCTCCAGGCCCGCAAGGGCCGCGCCTCCTACCTCGGCGAACGCAGCATCGGCCACCAGGACCCCGGCGCCACCTCCACCGCCCTCATCTTCCGCGCCCTCGCCGACACCCTCACCGACACCATCGCCCACGCCTGAGCCCCACCCACCCCCTCGCCCCTCTTCTCCCCGCGCCCCGACCGGGGCGCGGGGAACCTCGCCCCGACCAGACCCCCGCCCGCACCACGCCCCCCCGAACCCCGGCCGCCGGCCGCCGGCCGCCGATCAACCGTCCGTCCGCGCGATCAGCAGCAACAACGCGTCGTCCCGCAGGTCCCCGCCGGTGTGCGCCATCAGGTCCCCGTACACCCGCCCCACCGCCGCCTCCAGCTCCCCCGCCGAGCGCGCGGCTCCCCGCACCAGCGCCCCGACCCGCTCCGCCAGCGGATAGAACTCCCCGCTCGTCCGGTGGCGCGCCTCGATCACCCCGTCCGTGCAGAGCACCAGCACGTCCTCCGGCCCGAACGGCTGCCCCCAGGTGGTCGGTTCCCCGGTGGCCAGTCGGCCGAGGCCCAGCGGCACCCACGGGTCGGGCGCGTCCAGGACGTGGGCCCGTCCGTCGCCGTCGACCCGGATCGGCGGCACGTGCCCGTACTGCAGCAGTTCCATCGCCCCGGGCGTGCGGAATTCCGCGAACAGCGCCGTGGTGAACTCCCCGGCCGGCACGTGCCGTTCGACGCTGGCCTCGATCCGCGCGGCGACGCCCCGCAGCTCGGCCTCGTCGTACGCGGCCTCGCGGAACGCGCCCAGCACCACGGCCGCGGTCTGCACCGCCGCGAGCCCCTTGCCCCGGACGTCGCCGACCGCGACCCGGGTCCCGTGCGGTGTCTCCAGGACCGAGTACAGGTCCCCGCCGATCCGCGAGGCGTCCGCCGCCGACACGTACCGGACGGCCAGCCGCAGCGGTCCGACGACCGGTCCGGGCAGCCGGAGCAGTGCCCGCTGGGCGGCCTCGGCGACGGAGCTGACGGCCGCGAAGGCCGCCGCGCGCCGCATCCGGATCTTGGCGACCCAGGCCGAGAACAGCGTCAGCACCAGGTAGCTGACCATCGCGCCGTAGAGGAAACGCGCGTCGTTGATGTTGTCGACCTCGTCGTAGTGGCTGAGCCCGAACACCGCGAGCAGCCCGAGCGAGCAGACCGCGAGCAGCTCGCGGGGCCGCAGGGTCAGTGCCGCGATGGCCGGCACGACGGTCATCAGCGGGGCGAGGTAGCGGTCCTTGCCGGAGAGGAAGTCCGCGAGCGCGACCAGCAGGATGGCGAGCAGCGACGGGGCGGCGCGCCGCCAGAGCGGCACGTCCTGGAGGTCGGCGGCCAGCAGGGCGCCGCGCTGCCGGTCCGGCGGCAGTCCGGCTGCCTTGGGAGCCGAGGGGGACTGGGCGCGGCGGATCGGAAACACATATCGAACATAAGGGACGATCACGACACCCACCCGCCCACCCCGTCGCCTACGATGCGATGCACCTCCCCCGCCACCCCACGGAATACCCCACAGGGGTATGGTGTCATCATCGTAGGAACCCGCACCGATCTTCCGGAGGCCCCGATGTCCAGCACCATCACCTACACCGTGTCCGGCATGAGCTGCGGCCACTGCGAGAAGGCGATCAGCGAGGAGCTCTCCGCCCTCGCCGGTGTCACCGAGGTCGCCGCCGACGCCAAGGCCGGGACCGTGACGGTCTCCTCCGCCGCGCCGTTGGAGGACGAGCAGGTCCGCGCCGCCGTCGACGAGGCCGGCTACGAGCTGGTCGGCCGCAGCGCCTGAACCACCGAGGTACGGCGGGGCCGGACCAGCGGCCCCGCCGTAAGCCCAGCAAGGAGCTGATCCGCATGAGCACGTCCGCCCCGGACCTCGAGGCCCGGGACCGGGTCGAGCTGTCGATCGGCGGGATGACCTGCGCCTCCTGCGCGGCCCGGATCGAGAAGAAGCTCAACCGGCTGGACGGCGTCGAGGCGACCGTCAACTTCGCCACCGAGAAGGCCCGGGTCGACTACGGCCCCGGGGTCACGGTGGCGGACCTGATCGCCACGGTCGAGCGCACCGGCTACACCGCCGAGCTCCCCCCGCCCCCGGCGCCCGCCGCCCCCACGCCGGCCGGTGCCGTGCCGACCGGTGCCGCCGCCGCGCCCGAGCAGCCCGCCGCCGACCCCCTCCGCGACCGGCTGCTGATCGGCGCCGTGCTCAGCGTCCCGGTGGTCCTGCTGTCGATGGTCCCGGCCCTGCAGTTCACGAACTGGCAGTGGCTGGCCTTCGCGCTCACCGGCCCGGTCGTGGTGTACGGCGGTCTGCCGTTCCACCGCGCCGCCTGGACCAACCTCAAGCACGGCGCCGCCACCATGGACACCCTGGTCTCGCTCGGCACCCTGGCCGCCTTCGGCTGGTCGTTCTGGGCGCTGTTCTGGGGCCACGCCGGCCTGCCCGGGATGCGCCACGACTTCTCGCTCTCCGTCGGCGACACCGACCCCTCCTCCGCGCTCTACCTGGAGACCGCCGCCGCCGTCACCGTGCTGATCCTGCTCGGCCGCTGCCTGGAGGCCCGCTCCAAGCGCCGGGCGGGCGCCGCGCTGCGCGCCCTGCTCGACCTCGGCGCCAAGGACGTCGCGGTCCTGCGAGGAGGCCGCGAGGTGAGCCTGCCGGTGGACCGGCTGACCGTCGGCATGCGCTTCGTGGTCCGCCCCGGGGAGAAGATCGCCACCGACGGCGTGGTGGCCGAGGGCAGCTCCGCCGTGGACGCCTCGATGCTCACCGGCGAGTCCGTCCCGGTCGAGGTCACCGTCGGCGATCCCGTCACCGGCGCCACCGTCAACGCCGGGGGCCGCCTGGTGGTCGAGGCCACCCGGGTCGGCGCCGACACCCGGCTGGCCCGGATGGCCCGGCTGGTCGAGGAGGCCCAGAACGGCAAGGCAGCCGCCCAGCGGCTGGCCGACCGGGTCTCCGCCGTCTTCGTCCCCGCCGTCATCCTGATCGCCCTGGCCACCCTGGTCACCTGGCTGCTGGTCACCGACAGCCCGACCGAGGCCTTCACCGCCGCCGTGGCCGTCCTGATCATCGCCTGCCCCTGCGCGCTGGGCCTGGCCACCCCGACCGCGCTGCTGGTCGGCACCGGCCGCGGCGCCCAGCTCGGGATCCTGATCAAGGGCCCCGAGGTCCTGGAGTCCACCCGCGCGGTGGACACCGTCGTCCTGGACAAGACCGGCACCGTCACCACCGGCCGGATGACGCTGCTCGCCGTCCACACCACCGACACCACCACCGAGGCCGAGGCGCTGCGCCTGGCCGGCGCCGTCGAACACGCCTCCGAACACCCGATCGCCGCCGCCATCACCGCGGCCGCCACCGAGCGGACGGGCGAGCTACCGCCGGTCGAGGGCTTCCGCGCCGTCCCCGGCCGGGGCGTGGAGGGCGTCGTGGCGGGCCGCACGGTGGTCGCCGGGCACGAGGCCCTGCTCGCCGACCGGGCGCTGCACCTGCCGCCCCCGCTGGCCCGCGCCAAGGCCGCCGCCGAGGCGGCCGGCCGCACCGCCGTCGCGGTCGGCTGGGACGGCGAGGCCCGGGCCGTCCTCGAGGTCGCCGACACGGTCAAGCCGACCAGCGCCGAGGCGATCACCCGGCTCCGCGCGCTGGGCCTGCGCCCGGTGCTGCTGACCGGAGACCACCGTGCGGTCGCCGAGGCGGTCGCGGCCGAGATCGGCATTCCCGCACCGGACGTGATCGCCGAGGTGCTCCCCGAGGACAAGGTCGCGACGGTCGAGCGACTGCAGGCCGAGGGCAGGGTCGTCGCGATGGTCGGCGACGGCGTCAACGACGCCGCCGCGCTCGCCCAGGCCGACCTGGGCCTGGCGATGGGCACCGGCACCGACGCCGCGATCGAGGCCGGCGACCTCACCCTGGTCCGCGGCGACCTACGCTCGGTGGCCGACGCCATCCGGCTCTCCCGCCGCACCCTCGCCACCATCAGGGGCAACCTGTGCTGGGCCTTCGGCTACAACGTGGCGGCGATCCCGCTGGCCGCCGCCGGACTGCTCAACCCGATGATCGCCGGGGCCGCGATGGCCTTCTCCTCGGTCTTCGTGGTCACCAACAGCCTGCGCCTGCGCCGCTTCCGACCCGCCTGAGCCCTGACCCGGGACGACCCCTCTGAACTCTGACCCCGCACAACGCGAAGGCCCGGACCGCCGTCGGTCCGGGCCCCTCGCCGTACGTCAACGTCCCAGCAGCTCGCCACCGTTGCAGTGCAGGATCTCACCGGTGATGAACCCGGCCTCGGGCGAGGCGAGGAAGTGCACGGCCGCCGCGACCTCGCCGCTCTCCCCGATCCGGCCGAGCAGGGTGCGGGCCGCGCGCCGGGCCACCTCGGCCTCGTCCAGCCGCGGCCCGAAGAACTCGGTGCCGCTGACCGTCCCCGGCGCGACGATGTTGGCGGTGATGCCCGAGGTGCCCAACTGGGCGGCCAGGAAGTGGTTCCAGGCGTGCAGCGAGGCCTTCGCCGCGCCGTACGAGCCGGCCCCGCGCAGGGCGGCGATGGAGCTGATGGTGACCACGCGGCCGGAGCCGGGGGTGAGCCGGTCGCGGATCGACTCGGTGAGCAGCACCACGGTCAGCACGTTGCGCTCGAAGTCGCCGCGCCAGCGGGCCAGCAGGGCGTGCGGCCCACCGCCGACGACGGTCTCCCGGCTGCCGGCGTTGTTGACCAGGACGTCGATCTGCTCGGGCAGTTCGCGAAGGGCGTCCTCCACGGCATCCGGGTCGGCGAGGTCGCACACCAGCGGGGTGACGTTCGGTCCGAGGTCGGCCGCGGCCTTCTCCAGGACCGCCCGGCGGCGGCCCACGATCACCACGTGGTCGTCCAGCTCGGCGAACCGCCGCGCGACTTCGTACCCGATTCCCGTGCCACCGCCGGTGACGACGACGTTCCTGGCCATCTGCGCACTCCCTCCCCAGTTCCGCCGTCGCGCTGCGAGTGTGCGCGACGGTCCGTACCGGAATGCCACGATTCCTATCACGCTCGGTTGCCGTGACTGCGGGGAGGGTGACGTCCCGCCCGAGTGAAGGTGTGGTATGGGCGGGGTACGACGCGCACACGGAGCGTGGCGAGAGGCAGCTCACACCCCCCGGGCGTAACTTCTCGCACCCTGATACGTCTTAGGTTGGTAGTGCGGCAGTTTTTCCGGTGGGCGAGGACACACTGAACGGCAATGTGTCCCCGCGCTTGCATCGGCTGCCGCCGACGGGGCTCCGGCGGGCCCCGGGAACGGTCGTCGTCCTCGACGGCCTTCGCGCACGGCGCCGGGGTTCTGGCGGGCCAGGGACGCTTTGAGCGGCCGTCCACGGCTGCGGCCGGCCCCGGAGTCGTGCGTCGTACGGTTCCGTCTTCGCGCGGCCCCCTCCGGGGGTACGGCGCGGGGACGCGAAGGGGCCCGGTCGCTCAGACGGCAACCGGGCCCCTTTCAGCTTCCGTCCGGGCCGGAGCCCGTCGTCGGCGTCGTCGCGCGCGTGGTCAGCGGCCCTCGAGCGGGACGTAGTCGCGGATCGCGGTGCCGGTGTAGATCTGGCGCGGACGGCCGATCCGGCTGGTCGGGTCGTTGATCATCTCGTGCCAGTGGGCGATCCAGCCCGGCAGCCGGCCGAGGGCGAACAGCACGGTGAACATGCTGGTCGGGAAGCCCATGGCGCGGTAGATCAGGCCGGTGTAGAAGTCCACGTTCGGGTACAGCTTGCGCGAGATGAAGAAGTCGTCCTTGAGGGCGTGCTCCTCCAGCTTGAGCGCGATCTCCAGCAGCTCGTCGCTCTTGCCGAGCTGGCCGAGGACCTCGTGCGCGAGCAGCTTGACCTGGGCGGCACGCGGGTCGAACGCCTTGTAGACCCGGTGACCGAAGCCCATCAGCTTGACGCCGGCTTCCTTGTTCTTCACCTTCGTGATGAAGGAGTCGACGTCGCCGCCGTCCTTCTGGATGCTCTCCAGCATCTCCAGGACCGCCTGGTTGGCGCCGCCGTGCAGCGGGCCCCACAGGGCCGAGATGCCGGCCGAGATCGAGGCGAACAGGTTGGCGTGGCTGGAGCCGACCAGGCGCACGGTGGAGGTCGAGCAGTTCTGCTCGTGGTCCGCGTGCAGGATGAGCAGCTTGTCCAGGGCGTTGACGACGACCGGGTTGAGCTCGTAGTCCTCGGCGGGGACGGCGAAGGTCATCCGCAGGAGGTTCTCGACGTAGCTCAGGTCGTTGCGCGGGTAGACGAAGGGCTGGCCCATCGCCTTCTTGTACGCGTACGCGGCGATCGTCGGCAGCTTGGCGAGCAGGCGAACCGTCGACAGGTGGCGCTGGGCCGCGTCGAACGGGTTGTGGCTCTCCGGGTAGAACGTGGACAGCGCGCCGACCACCGAGGACAGCATGGCCATCGGGTGGGCGTCCCGCGGGAAGCCCTGGAAGAAGCGCTTGACGTCCTCGTGCAGCAGGGTGTGCTGGGTGATCTCGCGGCTGAACTCCGCCAGCTGGTCCGCGTTGGGCAGCTCGCCGTTGATCAGGAGGTACGCGGTCTCGATGAAGCCGCCCTGGGAGGCGAGCTGCTCGATCGGGTAGCCGCGGTACCGCAGGATGCCGTTGTCGCCGTCCACGAAGGTGATCGCGGACTTGTACGCGGCGGTGTTACCGAAGCCGTTGTCCAGGGTGACCAGGCCGGTCTGCGGGAGCAGCTTCGAGATGTCGAAGCCGGCGTTGCCCGCAGTGCTCTCGACGACGGGGTACTCGTACTCGCCGTCCTGGTACCGCAGTACTACCGAGTTGTCGCTCACGTCTTCCTCACCGACGAAATGAATCCTCTTCCAAGGTGCCCTGACTGTCTCTACGATCCCCCATCCGGAGGACAGCCGCGCACCCGGGGTGACCCGAAAGGGCCCACCCCTACAAAACCTGCCGCCGCAGCCGGTACGAACCGGACAAGATCGGCACAAGCCTAGGTTCTGCCGTAAATCTCTTCACGTCAAGAGAACATTAGAGGCAACCATCCTGCTGGACAATCATCCAGTAGTCAGCCGGTGATCGAGCGCGGTATGCCTCCGACCTGCACTGACAGCCCGTACGGCCTGTCCGATCGCCTTCCGTGACCCGACCAGCACCACGAGTTTCCGGGCCCTGGTCACAGCGGTGTAGAGCAGGTTCCGCTGGAGCATCGTCCAGGCGGACATGGTGACCGGAATCACCACCACCGGGTACTCACTGCCCTGCGAGCGGTGGATCGTCACCGCGTACGCGTGGGCCAGCTCGTCCAGTTCGTCGAAGTCGTACCCCACCTCCTCGTCCTCGTCGGTGAGCACCGTCAACCGCTGGTCGTCCACGCTGAGGGCGGTCACCACTCCCACTGTGCCGTTGAAGACCCCGTTCCGCCCCTTGTCGTAGTTGTTGCGGATCTGCGTGACCTTGTCCCCCACCCTGAACGTCCGGCCACCGAAGCGGCGTTCAGCCAGGCCCTCCCGGGCCGGCGTCACCGCCCCCTGCAGCAGGGTGTTCAGGTTCCCCGCGCCCGCCGGACCGCGGTGCATCGGAGCCAGCACCTGGACGTCCCGGCGCGGGTCGAAGCCGAACTTCTGCGGGATCCGGCGCGCCACCACGTCCACCGTGAGCCCGGCCGCCCGCTCCGCGTCGTCCTCCGCGAACAGGAAGAAGTCCGCGAGACCCTCCGTCAGGGGCGGCCTGCCCTCGTTGATCCGGTGCGCGTTGGTCACCACGCCCGACTGCTGCGCCTGCCGGAAGATCCTGGTCAGCCGCACCGACGGGATCGGCCCGCCCGCCGCCAGCAGGTCCCGCAGCACCTCCCCGGCACCCACCGAGGGCAACTGGTCCACGTCCCCCACGAACAGCAGGTGAGCGCCCATCGGCACGGCCTTGACCAGCTTGTTCGCCAGGATCAGATCCAGCATCGAGGCCTCGTCGACCACCACCAGGTCCGCGTCCAGCGGCCGGTCCCGGTCGTACGCGGCATCCCCGCCCGGCTTCAGCTCCAGCAGCCGGTGCACCGTCGACGCCTCCATCCCGGTGAGCTCCGACAGCCGCTTCGCCGCCCGGCCGGTCGGCGCCGCCAGCACCACCTTGGCCCGCTTCGCCAGCGCCAGCGTCACGATCGACTTCACCGTGAACGACTTGCCGCAGCCCGGACCGCCCGTCAGCACCGCGACCCGCTCGGTCAACGCCAGCCGCACCGACTGCTCCTGCTCCGGCGCCAGCTCCGCCCCGGTCCGCTTCGCCAGCCACTCCAGCGCCACCGGCCAGTCCACCCCGGCGAACCAGGGCATCCGGTCCGTGCCCGAACGCAGCAGCCGCAGCAGCTGGTTGGCCAGCGAGATCTCCGCCCGGTGGAACGGCACCAGGTACACCGCGGTGATCGACTCGCCGCCCTCCCCCGGCACCGACTCGCGCACCACCCCCTCGGTCGCCACCAGCTCCGCCAGGCAGTCGATCACCAGCCCGACATCCACCTGCAGCAGCTTCACGCCGTCCGCGATCAGCCGCTCCTCCGGCAGGAAGCAGTGCCCCTGGTCGCTGCTCTGCGACAGCGCGTACTGCAGCCCGGCCTTCACCCGCTCCGGGCTGTCGTGCGGGATCCCCACCGCCTGGGCGATCCGGTCCGCCGTCAGGAAGCCGATGCCCCACACGTCCCCGGCCAGCCGGTAGGGCTCGTTCTTCACCACACCGATCGAACCGTCGCCGTACTGCTTGTAGATTCGCACAGCCAGCGAGGTCGACACCCCGACCCCCTGCAGGAAGACCATCACCTCCTTGATGGCCTTCTGCTCCTCCCAGGCCGCCGCGATCTTCTTCGTCCGCTTCGGCCCCAGCCCCGGCACCTCGATCAGCCGGCCCGGCTCGGTCTCGATCACCTCCAGGGTGTCCACCCCGAAACGCTCCACGATCCGCTCGGCGAACCGCGGCCCGATCCCCTTGATCAGCCCCGAGCCCAGGTACCGCTGGATCCCCTGGATGGTGGCCGGCAGCACCGTCGTGTAGTTCTCCACCGTGAACTGCCGCCCGTACTGCGGGTGCGAGCCCCATCGCCCGTGCAGCCGCAGCGACTCCCCGACCTGCGCCCCCAACAGCGCGCCCACCACGGTCAGCAGATCGTTCCCGCCCCGGCCGGTGTCCACCCGGGCCACCGTGTAGCCGGTCTCCTCGTTGGCGTAGGTGATCCGCTCCAGCACGCCCTCGACCTGCGCGAGCTGGCGCGGCTGCTGCTCCGACGGCGCCTGCTTGCTCACCGGACCCCCTTCGACCGGTACGGGTGGATCATTCCGCTACGCACCGTACCGCCCGGCCCCGACAACCCCACAGCCCGGAGCCCGCGGATCCACGCCCGGAGGCTGCCGTGCAGCGCCTCCGCCGAGGTGCCAGGCTGTGAGTAGGCAGGGGGGCCGTCGACCGCGCCCCGCCCGGGCCGGCCCCGTCCGAGGAGCAGTGCCGACATGCTCAACACCGCCTTCCGCCCCGGCTCCCCGAACTGGCTCGACCTGAGCAGCCCCGACACCCGGGCCTCCGTCGACTTCTACACCGCCCTGTTCGGCTGGACCTTCGCCTCGGCCGGCCCCGAGGCCGGCGGCTACGGCTTCTTCCAGCGCGACGGCCGGACCGTCGCCGCTCTCGGCCCGCTCACCGAGGAAGGCGCCCGGCCCGACTGGACGCTGTACTTCGCCACCCTCGACGCCGACCGCACCACCGAACTGGTCGAAAAGGCCGGCGGCCGCGTCCGGTTCGCCCCCTTCGACGTCTTCACGGCGGGCCGGATGGCCGGCTACACCGACCCCACCGGCGCCGACTTCGCCGTCTGGCAGCCGCACGACACCCGCGGCCTGGACCTCGTCGACCAGGAGGGCAGCCTGTGCTGGGCCGAGTGCCACAGCATCGACGCCGAGCTCGCCAAGTCCTTCTACCGCACCGTCTTCGACTGGCAGGAGCAGGACGTCCCGTTCGAAGGCACGAGCTACACCGTCCTCACCCCGGCGGGCGGCGGCACCGACGACGCCCACGGCGGTATCGTGCAGCTCGGCCCCGAGCAGACCGCCGCCGGCACCAGCTCGCACTGGCTCCCGTACTTCGAGGTCCCCAACACGGACGCCGGCCTCGCCATCGCCACCAACCTCGGCGCGACCGTGCGGATCCCCGCCACGGACGTCCACGGCGTCGGCCGCCTCGCCCAGCTGGCCGACCCGCACGGCGCGGTGTTCGCCGTCATCACCAGTGCCGAGCCCGGGGAGTGACACCGGCTCACCCCTCCCCCGGATCGCCCCTCCCCGGAGCGGGCCTCAGAAGGGGCCTGAGGGGGTGCTACGGGCGTAGACACGTAAGGGTGGGCAAGAAGAGGGCTTCTATTCTCTGATCATGAGCGACACGACCGATGTGACGATCCGCCCGGCGACCGAGGCGGACCTCCCGGCAATAGTGGCGATGCTCGCGGACGACCCGCTGGGCGCCACCCGCGAGAACCTCGACGACCTCACTGCCTACCGCACCGCCTTCGCCCGCATCGACGGCGACCCGCACCAGCACCTGGTCGTCGCCGCCCGCGCCGGCCGGACCGTCGGCACCCTGCAACTGACCCTCATCCCGGGCCTCTCCCGGCAGGGCTCCACCCGCACGATCATCGAGGCCGTCCGTATCCACGCCGACGAACGCGGCAGCGGACTCGGCACCGTCCTGATCGAGTGGGCCATCGAGCGCTCCCGCGAACTCGGCGCCGAACTCGTCCAGCTCACCTCCGACGCCACCCGCACCGACGCACACCGCTTCTACGAGCGGCTCGGGTTCGTGCCGTCGCACGTCGGTTTCAAGCTGAAGGTCTGACACGGCGCCCGAGCCATCGCCCGAAATACCGTCCGGAAACCGTCCGTAAACGCGAAGAACCCCCATCCGGGATCCGGATGGGGGTTCTTCTGAAAGATTGTTCGGCGGCGTCCTACTCTCCCACAGGGTCCCCCCTGCAGTACCATCGGCGCTGTAAGGCTTAGCTTCCGGGTTCGGAATGTAACCGGGC